>DASYMJ010000026.1:0-4448 GCA_036009105.1 Thermoanaerobaculia bacterium
GCAAGCCGCCGCGGCAGCTGGTCTGGGCATGCAACCGACGGAATCAGAAGAGCATCCGCGTGGGGCTCACCGCTCGGCGCGGGAGCGCCAGCGCAAGGGGCCGATGTGGGGCTGCCTCAAGGCGCTCTTCTGGATCTTCACGGTCAGCCTGCTGGCCCTGATCATCATCGTCGGCGGCGGCTGGTGGTACGTCGGCACCTCGAGCTTCGCCGGGCTGGTGCAGGCGCGCATCCAGTCCACCCTGGAGGCGAAGCTCGGCCGCGCCGTCTATATCCACGACGTGGTCCTGGTCCGCTCCCGCCCCACCCGCGTCATCATCAACGACCTCCGCATCGCCAATGCCCCGAACGGCAAGGCGAAGTACTTCGCCACGGTGCGCCAGGTGGAGATCACCGGCGGCGTGGAGTCGTTCTGGGGACGCACCATCAAAGTCGGCCGCATCGACGTGCGCGACCCGCGCCTCTTCTTCGAGGTCTACCCCGACGGCAACCACAACTTCCCGCACTGGGAATCGGGCAAGCAGGGGCGCTTCGACATCTACCACCTCGAGCTGGGGCAGATGCTCGTCACCGGCGGCGCCTTCGGCTTCGATGACCTCAAGCACAACATCGGCATGGTGGCGGAGAACCTCGCCTCCGACATCAAGATCACCAGCGCGCAGGGGATCTACGAAGGGCTGGCCACAAGCCCGCACGTGCACGTGCGCATCCAGGACTACGAGCCGTTCGACCTCGACATGCGCGGCGGCTTCCGCTACACGCCGGGCGTGCTGCAGCTCAACTCCGTGGCGCTGAAAGGCAACGGCATCGAGGCCTTTCTCACCGGCAAGCTCGATCCGCTCACCGAAGGCGTGTACGCGCTCAAGCTCAACTCGCGCATCGAGCTGGCCCGCATCGCGGACATTTTCCGCGTGCAGAAGACGCTGCAGGGAGCGATCGCCCTGGACGGCAACCTGCGCGGCAAGCAGGGCAACTTCGTGCTCAGCGGCGGCTGGGTCGCGCCGAAGATCTCGGCGGACGTGTACGACCTGACCAACCTGCGCGGCCGGATGAACGTGACCGGCGAGAAGACGCAGCTCGAGGTCGATACGGCACGCTACGGCGGCGGCTCGCTCTCCGCGCACTACTCGCTGCCCGGTTACTCCGAGCCGTACCCGATGTCGATCGACCTCCGCTTCAACGGCGTCTCCCTCGAGAAGCTGTTCGGCGACTGGGGGGTGAAGGACACCGGCCTGCGCGGCGGCGCCACCGGCACCCTCGCCTACAAGTGGAACAAGGACCTGGTGCTCGCCGGCTCCGGCAACGGCACCGCGACGCTCGCCAAAAACGCGACCGCCTTCGGCAACGCGAAGTACCCCATCCCCATCGGCGGCTCGACCGACTTCGCGCTGAACAACGGCGTGATCAGGTTCAACCGCGGGGAGCTCGTCACCGACGCCTCGGCCATCGGCTTTACCGGCACGATGCGCATCGAGGATCTGAACAGCAATCTCGCCCTGAAGATCCACAGCAGCGATTTCTCCGAGCTCGATCGCGCCGCGTACAACTTCGCGCACTCCGCCGGCAAGACCACCTACACGCTGCTGGGGCTCGGCGGCGCGGGCGACATCAGCGGCACGGTGGTGGGCAGGCTCAAGACGCCCGCCGTCGTCGCGCACATCGCCAGCACCGGCACGAAGTACAACAACATCCTCCTAGGCGACGCCGACATCGACCTGCGCTACGACGGCGCGAAGAGCGTGCTCGCCTTCAACAAGGCCGTCTTCCACGACGGCGCCGCGCGCCTGGCCATGACCGGCACCATCGCCTTCCCCGACCGCGGCCCCTCGCCGCAGTTCGACCTGGCCGTCGACGCGGTGGGCTATCCGGTGGACCGCGCGCTGGAGCTCGTCGACCTCAAGACGCTGAAGCTGAAAGGGCTCGGCACCGGGCGCATGGTCATCACCGGCACGCCCGAGTCGGGCCGCGTCACGTTCGCGGACATGACCGTGCGCCAGGGCTCCGCGTACGTGAAGGTGAACGGCACCACGAACTGGGCCCCGGGAAAAGGCAACATCGCGTTCAATCTCGACGTCGCGGCGAACGACTTCCCGGTGGAAGACATCGCCGCGTTCCTCGACTTCGCCAACCTCCCCCTCAAGGGCAAGCTCACCGGCACGCTGCATCTGGAAGGGACCAAGAGCAGCCTGGAAGGCGCCGGCGCGGTCACCGTGCGCAACGGCTCGATCATGGGCGAGCCGGTCACGGAGGCGCGCGCCGACATCACGTTCACCAAGGGGACGCTGAAGGCGACGCACGTCGCGGTCACGGCGCCGGCCGGCACGCTCACCGGGGAGGCGGAGGTCGACCTCAACACCAATCGGTTCAGCTACAACATCGCCTCGAGCTCGATCGACCTGTCGAAGATCGGCCTCCTCTCCTCGCTGCAGAGTCTGTTCGGCGGGAAGCTCGTCTTCACCTCCAGCGGCGGCGGCACCCTGGACCAGCCGGAGCTGGTGATCGAGGCGAAGCTGAACGAGGCCACGCTGCAGGGCCTGAACCTTCCGCCGAACGCCGCGCCGCCCTCCATCTACCTCGCCATCCGCAACGGGCAGCTGATCATCCGCGGCTCGGTGGCGGACGTGGTCACCATCGAAGGGAACGGCACCGTGGGCGGCGGCAACGCGGTGGACGGCACCGTGCGGCTCACCATCGCCGACATCGCCAGGGCGCTCGCGCTCTCGCCGGCGACCGCGTCGCTGCCCGCGTCCGGCAACGCCATCATCGACCTGAAGCTCTCCGGCAAGCTCTCCCCATTCGAGGCGCTGGTGGTCGACGGCAGCGTGCCGACGCTCAACCTGCGCGTCTCCGAGCACGAGTTCACCGCGCCGCGCCCGCTGCGCTTCAGCCTGCGCAACGGCCGCGCGACGTTCGACGACTTCACCCTGGCCCGCCAGGACTCCTCGTTCACCGTCAGCGGCTACGCGGACTTGACCGGCGACAAGCGGCTGGACGTCGGCCTCAAGGGCAACATCGAGGCGGCGCTGCTGCAGCTCTTCGTGAAGGACCTCCGCGCGGACGGCCACATCAACGTCATCGCCGGCGTGAGCGGCACGCTGGCCAATCCGCGCATCACCGGCACCGCCGAGCTGCAGGACGCGCAGTTCAAGTTCGCCGGCTTCCCCCAGCTGATCGACCACGTCACCGGCACGCTCGTCTTCAAAGGCGACCGCATCGAGATCGACTCGCTGCGCGCCACGCTCGGCGGCGGCCAGGTGGTGGCCGGCGGCTTCATCACCGTGAACGGCCTGATGCCGGAGCGCGTGCGGCTCTCGCTGCAGGGCACCGACGTCGCGCTGCGCTACTACGAAGGGCTGACCGTGGAAGGCACCTTCAACATCCTCGTCAACGGCGACCTGGAGCGGATGACCGTGACCGGCGACGTGGACGTGACGCGCGCGCTCTACTTCAAGGACTTCGACTTCCAGGCCTCGCTGGTCAACGTCCTCCTCTCCCGCCGCGGCGTGCAGCCGGTCGTCTCCGCCTCGTGGCAGGACCGGGTCGACCTGCGCCTGCACGTGGTGGCGCCGGGCACGCTCGCCGTGCGCAACAACATCGCGGACGTCACCGGCAGCGCGGAGCTCGACGTCACCGGCACGCTGAGCAACCCGGTGGTCCTGGGCCTGATCACGCTGGAGGAAGGCGGCCGGGTCCGCATCCAGAACGTCGACTACCACGTGGTGCGCGGCTCGATCAATTTCCAGAACCCGTTCCGCATCGACCCCTACTTCGACATCACCATCGAAGGGCGCGTCTCCAGCACCGGCGCCGGCGGCCTCTCCGCGGAAGTGGAGAGCGGCCCGGTGGACGTGACGATCAACCTCACCGGCACCATCGACCGCTTCACGCCCAGCATCACCTCCGACCCGCCCGCCTCGGACATCACGCTCTTCTCCCTCCTCGGCTTCGGCGGCTTCACCCAGGGCAGCGAGCGCTACGGCCAGGCGTCGCCGAACGCCGCCCTGGCCGGCCGGTCCATCCTCTATCAGAGCCTCTTCAGCGCGCTCGGCTCGAAGATCCTCCCCTTCGCCGACTCCTTCACCTATGACCCCGGCCTGCTCGACACGACGGGCGACCAGCGCCCGAAGGTGACGTTCGAGAAGCGCCTCTCCACGAAGCTCAGCCTCCTCGTGGTCTACAGCATCAGCGACGGCAAGACGCGGCAGGTGCTGGAGTGGGCCATCAATCCGGAGTGGACGATGCAGGCGATGCGGGACGAGATCCGCACCCGCGAGTTCCGCCTCGAAGCGCGCTTCCGCCGCCGCGACCCCGGCCAGTGGAAGAACCCGTTCGCGATGTTCGCCGGACTGCGGCCGACCGAGGCGGGACCGAATGTAGGGCCGGCTCTCCAGCCGGCCCCTGGGTCAGGGTGGGGGGAACGGGAACCGAAACGACCACCGGGGGGGGCCG
>DASYMJ010000027.1:0-46812 GCA_036009105.1 Thermoanaerobaculia bacterium
TCCCCGGCTTTCAGTTCATCCAGGATCCCATCGAGTACGACACGCGCACCCATCACACCGACTACGACGTCTTCGAGCGCCTGCAGCGCGACGACCTGATGCAGGCCTCCGTCGTCATGGCGTCGTTCCTGTGGGATGCCGCGAACCGGCCGGAGCCGCTCCCGCGCAAATACGTGCGGCCCTAGCCGGCACGGCCACGGCGAGCCTCAGAGGCGTGGCCGCCCTAGTTCTTGGTGGCGACGAACGACACCGAGGGGTGATCGTCGGCGCGGAGCGTGAGCGTCTGCGCCTTCGGCTCCTGGCGCATGCCGGGGTACCACACCCGCAGCGTGTACTGGCCGGAGTCGACCTCGCGGATGGCCGCCGGACCGCTCTCCGTCTTCGCAAAGTACGGCGTGTCGACCACCACGATGAACGCGCTCATCTGCTCGTGGATGTTGCAGCCGATGGCCACGATGCCGGGCGTGGCGAACTGCAGCGGGAAGGCCGGCTTGCCGGTGTACAGCGGAAGCTGGAAGCGCTTGACCGGCGAGAGGGAGTAGACCTGGTGGCGGATGTTGTCGCTGTTCGGGAACTCCACCCACGTGCCGGCCTGGACGGGCAGGACGTGGGGGACGAACGTGCGGTCCTTCTGATCCATGGTCGCCACTTTGTGTCCCACCGGAATGTGGGTAGCCGGCACGGCGTACACCACCGCATCCCGGATGGGCGAGCCGTCCGGATACGAGACCTGGACGTCGATGGTGGCGGCGGCAATGGGGAGGGCGGCGAGGAGCGCAAGCAAAGCCGTTACGGAACGATGCATGTGGCCGGAAACAGGGCCGAGGCGGGTATCCTTCCACCATGCGTTCCGGATTTCCGACACGCGTTTTCCTCGGCGCGATGTCGCTGGCCCTGGCCCTTCCGGCCCTGGCTCTCGACTCGTTGCAGTGGAACGGCTTCGCCCTGCTGCGCCCCGAGACGCCCGCCAGCGGCCGGCCGCTCGATGACGACTCCCTCTCCGCGCAGGTCCAGGTCGGCGTCGACTGGCGGCCCTCCGTCGCTTTCGGCGGCCATCTCCATCTCCTCGCCCGCAACGACTCGGACGGCGCGCGCCGCGGCCGGGTCGGCATCGTGGAGGCCTTCTTCGAGCAGAACTTCCGCTGGAGCAACGACCGCGTGCACATCATGGAAGGGGCCTTCTTCCTCCCCACCTCGCGGGAGAACGTGGACAGCCTCTGGGAGACGCCGTACACGATCACTCCCTCGGCGTTGAACAGCTGGATGGGCGAGGAGCTCCGTCCGGTGGGCGTCGATGCCTCGTGGGCCCATCGGCTGGAGAGCGCGGGGACGGTCACCGGCGGCGCCACGGTCTTCACCGGCAACGACACCTTCGGCGCGCTCGCCATCGACCGCGGCTGGGCCCTGCGCGATCACTGGATCCTCCTCGGCGAGCACATCCCGGTGACCGCGACCGTCTACACCTCCGCCTCGGCCGAGACCGATCACCGCCTCGGCTGGTCCGCCCGCGCGAAATGGAACAACGATCACGGGGCCATCCAGCTCACCCGCATCGACAACCGCGCCGACGCCCTGCGCTACGGCGAGCTGTTCAACTGGGCCACCCGCTTCAACATCGTCGGCACGGACTACACGTGGAACCGCTGGACGGCGGTGGGGGAAGCGGGATGGGGAACCACGGCCATCCAGCCCGCGCCCACCCGTCGTTTCTCGTTCCCCATCCGGGCCGGCTACGTGCTGCTCTCGCGGCAGATCGGCAGCTTCCGGGCGAGCGCCCGCGCCGATGAATACGAAAAGGGCAGCGACGCCGGCCATGCCGTGACCGCCGCCCTCTTCTGGGAGCCGCCTCGCAGCCGGCTGCGCACCGGCATCGAGGCGATCGCCGCGGACGATGACAAGCGGCTCGCGCTGGAGCTGCGCTACCGCTTCTGAACGCCTACGAGCGATCCACTTTCCGCATCAGCGATCCGGCGCACTTCTGCTGCACCGGCTTGCCTTTGCCCATCATCAGCCGCAACGCGGAGCCGCGCGTCTGCAGCGGCAGCGCGGTCGTGAAGTACGAGCTCGGGATCACGAAGGGATCGTCCTGGAAGCAGTTGTAGACGTTCTCGTTCGTGACGCAGTAGGTGCCGAGGTCCCACAGGCAGCAGGTGTAGGTGCACCGCCCGCTGGTGGTGGGCTGACAGGTGCCGTCGCGCCCGACGCCGAGCGGCACACAGGTGAGGCACTCCGCGCGCGCGACGGAGCCGAGGGCGAGAAGAGCGAGGAAGACGACCGCGATCCGAAACTTCATGACCATTCTCCTTCCACCCATCAATATGGAATGGGGGATGGCATTCAAGCAAGCTGATCACCTTTCCAGCGTCGCCCCCGCCTCCTTCAGCGGCACGAACTCGATGTCGTGCTTGGCGAAGTACTTGGTGAAGTTCTCGTAGCGGCTGGTCAGGAAAAAGTCCTTGGCGTAGCCGTCATGGATGGGAAAGACGGTCTTCGGCGCCAGGCGCAGCGCGAACTCGGCCACGGCGAGCTCGGTGTTCCAGGGCGCCATCAGCGGCAGGGCGAGGAGCTCGATGCCTTTGCGCACGTCCAGCGAGTGATCGAACGAGTCGCCGGGATGGAGCAGGCGGCCGTCGACGACGTACGCCACGTTGCGCGGCCGTTCCGCGTTCAGGATCTCCGCGTGTTGGGCGACGATCGCCTCCAGCATGCAGCCGCCGACCTTCCGCGTGCCGGACTCGAAGATCTCGACCGCGATGCCGCTCGCGCCGAGCTGCTCCCGGATCTGCGTGTTCGCCAGCACGACGGCGCCGCGGTTCTGCCGCACGATCGTCTTCAGCGACTGCTCGTCCATGTGATCGGGATGCTGATGAGTGAGGATGATCGCGGTCAGGTCGCGGAAGCTCTCCGGCTTCACGGTGCCGTCGAGGAAGCTGAACTTGCCGGGGTCGAACAGGAGGCGGGCATCGCTGGACTCGACGAGGAGGCAGGAGTGGATGTACTTGCGGATGCGCATGCGCTGGGGGCTTTCGCGGATCGTGCCATCAGCCGAGCCCTGCGCTCACCACCACGCCGAACGCGGCGAGGTCGCGCGGCGCGCATTGTGCGCTACGCGCCCAGAATGCGCCGCACCATCATCAACTGCCCCACGTGATACGCGTTGTGATCGGCGGCCAGGAGCAGCTCGCGCAGCACCGTCTGCCCGCTGCCGTGCGGGATGCGCCCGAGGAGGTCGACCTCGTCGTCGGCGATGAGGCCGGCGAAGGCGCGGAGATCGGCCCGATAGCGGGCCGCGCTCTCGTCCCACGCATGGTCATCAGGCGGCTCCGCGCTGGCAGGCCAGTAGCCCTTGGGGAACTCGGGGGAGACATGTTTCGGGTCGCGCGTGAATTCGAGGATGTCCCACAGCGCGAGGCGGAGGTGCTCCAGCAGCTCCCACGGCGAGTGCGGGCCGCCGTCCGGACGCTTGCCGCGCAGCGGGGGCGGAAAGTCCTTCACCGCGTCGTCGAAGCGGATGTGCGCCTGGTCCCAGTCGAGAAGTTGCGCCAGTTGTTCGCGAAGTTCCTTGCTCATCGGTCTGCCCTTCTTCCTCTGAATTCTGCTTCCAGTCTCCACGTCGCGCCGTCGGCGTTCAGCGCCTCTCCCAGCCAGCGGAACGAATCGGCCGTCATCTCGGTGAAGCGCCAGCGGATGAGCGTCCCGTCCGGATGCGTGCCGAGCTGCACCAGCTCCTCGCCCACCCGGCGCCCGATCAACTCGTTGCGTTTTCCGCTGGCGGGGTTGATCCACGTCACGCGCCAGGCGCCGATCGCCGCATCCCACACCCGCAGCGTCGTGCCGTACGTGGCGTGCACCCCTTCCACCGTGTAGATCCAGACATCCTGCACCGCCCGTCCCTGCAGGGCCCAGCCAAAGTGCGCCTCGCCGCGGACGTGCTGCTCGCGGATGTCCTTGCCGTAATGCACCACCTCGAGCTCCCAGCTGCCGATCAGCCAGCCGTAAATGTCCGCCTCGGGCGGAATGTCCGGCGCGGGGCCGGGCGCGAGCAGCGCTTCCATCATCGTCATCGTCAACCTCCGAACGTTTGCTTTGCGAGACGGGTTATAGCTGGCGGAAGGAGAGCGCGTCGTGGCGAAAATTGCGGTCCAGCTTCGGGAGGCGGTTCAGGCGCGGAGGCGGAGCGGCGGGGAGGGTGGGGCGACGGCGCGCCTGCTGGCCGGCGGCGAGGGCTGGAGCGTGAAGGACGTGCTCTGCACCTCCGGGCCGGACGATCGCCCGTTCGAGGAGCAGCACGCCATGCTCTCCGTCTCCGTCGTCGCCGCCGGCACGTTTCAGTACCGCGCCGCGAAGCATGCGCAGCTGATGTCGCCCGGCTCGCTCCTGCTGGGGCAGGCCGGCAGGAGCTTCGAATGCGCCCACGAGCACGGCTGGGGCGACCGCTGTATCGCCTTCTTTTTCGCGCCGGATTGGTTCGAGCGCGTGACCGGCTCCGCTCCGCGCTTCACCGGCCACCGCATCCCGCCGCTGCGCGCCTCGGCGCCGCTCGTGGCCGGGGCCTGCGCGGCGCTGGAAGGGGGGAATGCCTCGTGGGAAGAGCTGGCGGTGAGCATCGCCGTACGAGCGGCGGCGCTGGCGAACGGCGCGGAACCGCCGCCGTTGCCGTCGATCGCCGTGGCGCGCGTCACTCGTGCGGTGCGCATCATCGAGCGGTACGCGGACGCCGCGCTCTCTCTCCATCGCCTGGCGGAAGACGCTCGCCTCAGTTCGTACCACTTCCTCCGCACGTTCACCCGCGTGGCCGGCGTGACGCCCCACCAGTTCGCGCTCCGGGCCCGCCTGCGCAACGCCGCGCTGTGCCTCGCCGCGGACGAGGCGCGCGTCCTCGACGTCGCGCTGGACTGCGGCTTCGGCGACGTCTCCAACTTCACGCGCACCTTCCGCGCGGAGTTCGGCGTCGCGCCGGGCGCCTACCGCGCGGCGAGCAGCAGGCCGCGAGCAGGAGCACGAAAAGCCGGCCAGGTCCTCCTGCCCGCTGCCAGCCGCCCGCGATCCGCTACCATCAGGGCATGACGAAGCAGCGCCTCGAGGCGTTCAGCGACGGCGTGATCGCCATCCTCATCACCATCATGGTCCTCGAGCTCCACGCCCCGGCCGGCGGCGACCTCGGCGCGCTCCGCCCTCTCGTGCCGGCCCTGCTCAGCTACCTGCTCAGCTTCATCTACCTCGGCATCTACTGGAACAACCACCACCACATGCTCCACGCCACGCGGCACGTGAGCGGCGGCGTGCTGTGGGCGAACCTCCATCTGCTCTTCTGGCTCTCCCTGGTGCCGTTCATGACGCGCTGGCTGGGCGAGCACTACACCAGCCCGGTGCCGACCGCGATCTACGGCGTGGTGCTCTTCCTGGCGGCGGTCTCCTACACCATCCTGCAGTCGATGATCATCGCCGTGGACGGCAACGAGTCGACGCTCGCCCGGGCGGTGCGGAACGACGCCAAAGGGAAGGCCTCGCTCGCGCTCTACGCGTCGGCCATCGCCCTGGCGTTCGTCCGGCCCTGGATCGCGGATCTGATCTACGTGCTGGTGGCGGGCATCTGGCTGGTGCCGGACAAGCGCATCGAACGAGTCCTTTAGGGCTCGATCACCTGCCCCGTCTCCGCGCCCATGACGCTGCGCACGTACGCCTGCGCCACCTTCGCCGCGGGCAGCCCGTAGGAGAGGTCGGTGCTCCCCATCTCGATCAGCGTCTCGGTCACCCAAGGCGGGCTGACCACGTTGACCCGGATGCCGCGCGGCGCCTCCAGCGCGGCGGCGCGGGTGAAGCCTTCCAGGCCGCAGTTGACCAGGCTGATGGCGGCGCCGCCCACCATCGGCGAGCGGGCCAGAATGCCGCTGGTGGTGGTGAACGAGCCGCCGTCGCTCACGTGCTCGAGGCCGTAGCGGACGAGGTTCACCTGTCCCATCAGCTTGTAGCGGAGGGACAGCGCGAAGTCGTCATTAGTCAGCTGTTCGAGCGGCTTCCAGGCGCCGCTGCCGGCGGCGCTGATGACCGCATCGATCTTCCCCACTTTGTCGTACATGGCGCGGATGGAGGCCGGCTCGGTGATGTCGACGGCGATCTCTGCTCCCTTCCGGCTGGCGCCGACGATCTCGTGCTCGCCGGCAAGCGCCTTGACCACTTCCCGGCCGATGGTTCCGTGTGCTCCGATGACAAGAATTCGCATCCGCGCATCGTATATCCTCACCGCATTCACGATGGCCGACATCGAGGACGCGCGCTTGCAGGCGGACCACGAGGCGCTGCAGTTCGAATGCGAGCTGCTGCGCCGTGAAGCGCGCCGTCTGCTGGAAGTCAACCGCACGCTGGAGGCCAGGCTCGCCCTGGCGGAACGGGAGAGCGAGGGGCGGCGGCAATACATCGCCGCCATGGAGCGCTCCCGCCCCTGGCGCATGGCGCAGGTGATCCGCAGGTGGCTGGGGCGGCGCTGGTGACGGAAGCCGGGTACTGGCGCGCGCTCGCCGAAGAGCGGGGACGGCGGCTGGAGGAGCTGCGGGCGCTGCTGCTCACTGCCATGGACGGCATCGGCGAGGCGCACGTGCGCGCCTTCATCACCGCGCTCGATACGTCGCGCCCCTCGTGGCTGCGCGAGCTCGATGAGATGCCGTCCACGACCCGGCTGGAACCGGCCGAGGTGCTGACCGTTCTGAACGAGCTGTGGCGGCAGGTCGCGGCGGATTCCGGCCGGTGATGCGCGCCGTCTCCATCATCATCCTCGCCTGGAACCGCTGGCCGCTCACCCGGCGGCTGCTCGAGTCGCTGCAGCGCTTCACCGATCTGCAGCACGTGCGCGTAATCGTGGTGGACAACGGCAGCACGGACGAGACGGCCCGCGAGCTGGCCCACTTCCCCTGGGTCCGGGTGATCCGCCACGCGCAGAACCTCGGCTTCGTGCGCGGCAACAACGCAGCGCTGCGCGAGACCGGCGAGGACGACGTCCTCCTGCTCAACAACGACGTGGAGGTCCTGCACCAGGACTGGCTGGAGCGCCTCCGCCAATGCGCGCACAAGGAGCCGCGCATCGGCATCGTCGGCTGCCGGCTCGTGCTGGGCGATGGGCGCCTGCTCCACGCCGGCACCTGGATCCGCGCCGACGACTGCCGCGGCGAGCAGCTCGGCTCCCACGAAGCAGACCTCGGACAGTACGCGTCCGACCGCGAGGTGGAAGGCATCGTCTTCGCCTGCGCGTACCTCAGGCGCGAGGTGCTGCGCGAGGTCGGCCTTCTGTCCGAGGAGTACGAGTCGTACTTTGAGGATACGGATTACTGCCTGCGCGCGGCGGGGAAGGGCTATCGCACCGTCTGCTGCGGCTCCGTCACCATGCGCCACGAGGAGCACGGCTCCACGCGCGGCGATGACGACTTCCGCAGCGGCGTCTACGAGCGGAACCGGGCAATCTTCCGCAATCGCTGGCGCGAAGAGCTGGAGGCGCGCTACACCCGCTCGCTGCACTGGCAATCGATCGTGAACCTCACCGGCGGCTACTCGGTGAGCTGCCGGGAGATGCTGCGCGCGCTCGACGGCCAGGGCGTGCGGCTCACGTTTTCGAACGCGTACCAGGGGTGGTCGACCGTGCCGCGGGACGACGGCAAGACGGGCGATCACCTGCTCGATCTGATCCGCGCCCGACGCTGCCCCGATCGGCCGCCGGTGGCCGTGACCTACGCGCAAGGCGACGCGCTCGGACGCAACCGCGGCAAGGTGCGCATCGGCTTCACCATGCTGGAAGCCGATCGCATCCCGCGGGACTGGGTGCGCAACCTCAACTCCATGACCGAGGTCTGGACGCCGACGGAGTTCAACCGCCGGGCCATGCTGCAGAGCGGCGTGACGCGGCCGATCCACCTCATCCCTCTCGGAGTCGACACGGAGCACTTTCATCCGTGCGCCACACGCGTGGCGAATCCGCGCGGCGAGTTCGTCTTCCTGGCCAACTTCGAGTGGAGCGCGCGCAAGGCGCCGGAGCTGCTCCTCCGCGCGTTCAACCAGGCGTTCCGCCGCGAGGAGCCGGCGGTGCTGGTCTGCAAGATCCTCAACCGCGACCGCGCCATCGACGTGCCGAATCTCATCCGGGCCATGCGCCTCGATGAGCACGGTGGCCGCGTCCACTTCATCCACAACCGCGAGATCCCGCACTACCAGCTCGCCGCGCTCTATCGCTCCGCCGACTGCTTCGTCTCCCCCAGCCGCGGCGAAGGGTGGGGCATGCCGCTGCTGGAGGCGATGGCGTGCGGCCTGCCCGCCATCGCCACCGACTGGGGCGGCCACACCGCGGTGCTCGATGCGGAAGACAGCTATCCGCTGCGCATCCGCGGCACGGTACCGGCCGCTGGCGGCTCTCCTTATTACAGCGGCGCTTCGTGGGCCGATCCCGATGCGGAGTATTTCGCGCGGCTCTTGCGGCACGTGTATGAGCATCGCGAGGAGGCGCGCCAGCGCGGGTTGCGCGCGGCGGCGCGGGTGGGGGAGACGCTCTCCTGGAAACACACCGCGCGGGCGATTCTTGGCCGGCTGGAAGCCCTCGGTTAGACTGCTGCGTCCGCTCCATATTCATGCTCATGAACGTTCCTTCCGTGCCGTCGCGCGGCGCTGATCGGGAGTCGAGCCGCCTCGCCATCCTGGACGCGGTCCGCTCGCCGGAGCCGTTCACGCTCGTCCGCGGCGCCGGCAACCTTGGCGACCAGCTGATCGCCGCCGGAGCGCGGCAGCTCTTCGCCGGCCTGCCCTATGGCGAGATGAGCATCGAGGAGGCCTGCCGCGGCCGCGGGCCGCTCGCGGTGCTGATGGGGAGCGGCGCCTGGTGCGCGCCGTATCACGAGCTGATGCCGCCCGCTTTGTCCGTGCTCGCCTCGCGCTATGAACGGGTCGTGGTGCTGCCCTCCTCGTTCGACGTCTCCGTGCCCGCGGTGCGCCGCGCCCTCTCGCGCAGCCGCGCCGTCGTCTTCGCCCGGGAGCGCGAGTCGTTCGCGCAGATCGGGTCGCTCTGCGATGCGCGCCTGGCGCACGACACCGCGTTCTTCTTCGACTACGCGCCTTACGCCATGGCCGGCTCCGGCGTGCTGCGCGCGTTCCGCAGGGACGCCGAGGCGACGGGGCGGGCGCCGGTGTCATCGGACAACCGGGACATCTCGATGGAGCTCGGCTCGCTGGACGAGTGGCTCTGGACGATCGCGCGGCACGAGGAGGTGCACACCGACCGCGCGCACGTGATGATCGCCGCGGCGATGATGGGCAAGCGCGTGGAGGCGCATCCCTCGACGACCGCGAAGGTGCCGGCCATCGCTTCGTACGCACTGGCGGGCTTTCCGGTGCATGTCGCGCCCGTTGCACGCCCGCCCCTCGCCGCCGCTCCGCAGGCGATCTCGAACCACCTGCGGCAGCGGTTGTTCGAGCTGGGCAGCGCGAGCCTGCGCCATATCCCGGACGCGGAAGTGACCATCATCGTGGTCTCGCACAACCGGCTGGAGCGGACGAAGGCGTGCATCGCCTCCATCGCCGAAAACGTGCGCATGCCGTACCGCCTGCGCGTCATCGACAACGCCTCCGAGCCGCACGTGCGCGAGGAGCTGGCCCGCATCTGCGAGGTCCGGCAGCTCGAGACGAACGTCGGCTGCACCGCCGCGCGGCAGCTCGGCGCGGAGAGCTCGGACACCGAATACCTCGCCTTCGTCGACGACGACACCGAAGTCTTTCCCGGCGCGATCGAGAACCTCGTGCATGCGCTGGAAGAGGGGGCGCTCGTCAGCGGCGCGCGCATCGTCCTCCCCAACGGGCTGCTCCAGTTCTGCGGCGGCGAGTACCAGGTGCGGGACGGCGTGGTCCGCTTCGAGCCGCTGGAGCGCGGCCGCCCGTTCGATGCGCCGCTGGCAGCGCAGCGCTGCCACTGGCTCGGCGCCACCGCGTTCGCCTGCCGCCGCGCGCTCTTCCACGAGTTCCCGCTCGACCTCGGGATGACGACGTACTTCGAGGACAACGAGTGGTGCTACCGCGTCGATCAGGCGCATCCCGCCGCGTTCCGCACCGCGCCGGATGCGTTCGTGCTGCATCATCAGCAGACGAAGGAGCGGCGCGGCTCGGCGCCGGAGGAGTTGCAGCGCGCGGCCGATTTCCTCGTGCCGCTGGCCCGCTTCTACGCGCGGCACGGCCTCGTGCTGGAGGACGTCTTCGGCTTCATCCCCGAGTTGAATCTGCCGGACGGCACGCGCGACGTCGCCGCCGCACGCCTGCTCCTGGAGCTGGTCACCGCGAAGGGTAGGGACTGGCTGGCCCTGCAATGGGTGACCGGCGGCCTCACGCCACTCTTTCTGCGCCGCCCGCTGGCGGAGATCACCTCCTCCCGCGCCTACCGTTTCGCGCGCCTCTATTGGCGGTTCCGCCGATGAGAGAAATCCATCTCGAAACCCCGCGCGTGCAGGGCGACCGCGTCGAGTTTGCCTGGCGCGTGGAGCCGGAGACGGCGCTCCATCAGCGCACCTCGTTCTTTCTTCGCGTACCGGGGTGCGATCGACTGCCGGAACGGCTGCTCTGGCTCCTGGCCATGCTCCCGCTCCATTCGCTGTGGGCCTTGCTGCGCCCCTGCCGCGTGCATCTGCCGGTGCGGCTGCCGGGCGGTGAAAAGGAGTTCTGGCTTCGCCTCCTCGACGCCACGGTGATGACGCTGGAAGGCAACCGCGGCGGCGATGACGTCGCGCGCTCCATCGAGCTGGTCGAGCACGGCGCGCCGGTCGCCGAGGTGGCGCCGCTGGCGGAGCGCGGCCTCTGCGCGGCGGCGTTCAGCGGCGGCAAGGACAGCCTGCTCCAGGCCGGCCTCCTTTCCGAGCTGCTGCCGGAGCTGCTCCTGGTCACGACCTCCTCGCCCATGCCGCCGCTGCACGATCACGTCACGGCAAGGCGCCGCCACGTGATGCGGGAGATCGTGGCCCGGCGTGCGAACATCCAGCTGATCGAAGTCGAATCGGACCTCCGCTCCTCATGGCGCAACGACTTCCCGCCGACGGTCGGCTATCAGGTCGCGGTCAACGAGCTGGTCGACACTTTTCTCTATCTCGCCGCTCTCCTCGCCGCCGGCTGGTCCCGTGGCGCCACCCATCTCTTCCTCGCCTCGGAGGCCGAGGTGCAGGAGAACGTCGAGTTGCGCGGGCGCACCGTGCAGCATCCGCATGCGATGTACTCCGTGGCGACGCAAACCGCGGTCGGCGCCCTGCTCGCGCGCCTCGGCATGCGCTACGGCTCGCTGCAGTCGCCGCTGCACAGCGAGCAGGTGCAGCAGCTGCTGTGGCAGCGCTATCCCGACCTCTCCGACCTGCAGTACTCCTGCTGGCGCGTCGGCCCGGACGAGGCGACGTGCAGCAGCTGCTCGCAGTGCCTGCGCATCGCGTTCGCCGCCCTCTCCATCGGCGAGTCGCCCCAGCGGATGGGCATCCACCTCGGGAAGCTGATCCGGACCATGCATCGCTGGGAGCCGCGGCAGGGCGAGGCTGTCCTGCCGGGGGAGCGCGTCGCGCTGGAGCTGCATGCGGCCACCGTGCGCTCGATCGTGGCCACGCCCTTGCGCAGCGTGGCGAGCGCGGGCCTGCTCGCTCTCCTGCGCTTCGCCCGCATGCGGCGGCGCCTCGCGCGCGTAGCAACGCCGCCGCGGCCGGGCTACCGGCCGCGCTATCTGGAGCACGTCGATCCGCTCGTTCGCGAGCGCATCGCCTCGATCTACGCCGCTTCATTTCCGGCCGATAGCAGCGAGAGTCACGAGGCCATGCGCCGGCGCGGCGCGGCGCTGGCGCAATGGATCGCCGAGCCGCTGGAGGAAGCGGTGGAGGGGGTGGCATGAAGGAGATGCTTCCCGGTCCCGAGCCGCAACTGGAATTGCCGGCGGGGCGCGAGCGCATCATCCCCGTCGCCGGCACGCTGCTGGACGGCAACGAGCTGCGCTACGTAACCGAGTGCATCCAGTCCAACTGGGTCTCCTCGGAAGGCCCGTTCGTCCGCCGCTTCGAAGAGGCGTTCGCGCGCGCGGCCGGCTGCCGCTTCGGCGTCGCCTGCAGCAGCGGCACCGCGGCGCTTCATCTCCTCCTCGCCTCGATCGGCCTCCGGCCGGGCGACGAAGTCATCCTCCCCGCCTTCACCATGATTGCCACCGCGAACGCCGTCACTTACACCGGCGCCACCCCGGTGCTCGTAGACGCGGAGCCCTTGACGTGGAACATCGACGTCTCCCTCGTGGCGCGCAGGATCACCGAGCGGACGAAGGCCATCATCGCCGTGCACACCTACGGCCATCCCGTCGATATGTCTCCCTTGCGCGAGCTCGCCCAGCAGCGCGGGCTGTGGCTCCTGGAAGATGCCGCGGAAGGCCACGGCGCCGTCTATCGCGGGCGCCCCGTGGGCAGCCTCGGCGACGCGGCGATCTTCTCGTTCTATGGGAACAAGATCGTGACGACGGGGGAGGGCGGCATGGTCGTGACAGACGACGAGCGCATCGCGCAACTGGCGCGCCAGCTGCGCGGCCACGCGTTCTCCACCGACCGCCACTTCTGGCACGAGCACCTCGGCTTCAACTACCGCATGACGAACCTGCAGGCGGCCGTCGGCCTCGCCCAGACCGAGCGGCTGGAGGTGCTGGTCGAGGCGCGCCGGCGCAACGCGCGTCGGTACCGCGAGGCGCTGGCCGGCGTGACGGGCCTGACCCTGCCCATCGAGCGCGCCGACTCGAAGAACGTGTTCTGGATGTTCGCGCTGCTCGTGGAGGACGGCTTCGGCTGCACGCGCGATGAGCTGCGCAACGCGCTCGCCGCGCGCGGCATCGAGACCCGGACCATGTTCGTCCCCATCCACGTGCAGCCGATCTACGGGCAGCTGTTCCGCGGCCAGACATTTCCGGTGGCCGAGGAGCTTTGCCGGAAGGGGCTCTATCTGCCTTCCGGGCCGGGGCTGCGCGGGGAGGACATCGACTACGTTGCCGCCGAGATTGCGCGCGTCCGCGAGGGCGCGCTCGTCGCGTGACGGATGTGGTGTTCCTCGCCGGCCGCGATCCCTTCGACGAGGTGAGCGGCGGCCATTCGAGCTACGTCCGCGGCTACGCCCGTGCCGCGATGCTGGCGGGCTTCACGCCCCACATCTTCTGCGTCGGCCGGAGCAGCGAGACGCGGGAGACGGAGATCGGCGTCTTGCATCGCGTGACGTCGCCGTACCGGCCCTTCCGGCAGATGCTCGCCGCCCTGCACGCCCGCCCGCTCGCCGCCGCACTGGCTCGTTTCGCGGCAGGCCGTCGCGGTCCGCTGCTCGTGCACAGCTTCGGCGTGTGGGGCATCGCTGCGTTGGGGTTGCCGGGCGCGATCCTCATCCAGAGCTCGTACACGACCTATCGCGAGGAGGCGCTCTCCCACGTGCGCGGCGCCACCTCGCCCCTGGTGCGGTTACGCTTCGCCGCGCTGTCGTGGTGGGTGGCGGCGGCCGTCGAGCGATGGGAGCGGCGTGCCTATCGCGCGGCGCGGGTGGTGCTCGTCAACTACGAGTCGGTCGCGCGGCTGGTGCGGCAGCGGCATGGAGTCAACGCGCTGGTGATGCCGTACGCCGCGGAGTCCGCCTTCTCCGACTCGCCTGCCACACCCCACACGGGCAACCGGATCATCAGCATTGCCCGCCACGAGCCTCGCAAAGGGAACGATGTCCTGCTCCGCGCCCTTTCCTTGCTGCGCGTCCCCTTCCGCGCCCGCCTGATCGGCGGCGGGCCACTCCTCGCCCAACACCGTGCGCTGGCAAAGGAGTTGGGCCTCCGCGACATCGTGGAAGGCATCGTCCCCGACCTGCGGCCGCTCCTGGACGAGGCGGACATCTTCGTCCTCCCCTCGCGCGAGGAGCAGAGCGGCTCGCTGGCCGTCCTCGAGGCGCTGCAGTCCGGCCTGGCCATCGTCGCCACCGCTGTCGACGGCCTGCTCGAGGACCTCGGCCCGGAAGACGCGCTGCTCGTGCCGCCGGATGATCCCGCCGCTTTGGCCGCCGCGCTCACACGCGTGCTCACCGACCGAGAGCTCCGAACGCGCCTGCAAAGCCGCGCCCGCGCTCTCTTCGAAAAGCGCTTCGCGGCGGCGCCGTTTGCCGCCGCGCTTGGCGCGATCTATCGCGAGCTCATGTGCGCGAACGCGTCTTGACTCGTTTCCCGTTTCCGGGAAGAATCACCCGCCCCGAGTGGTTAGGGCGTCGGTACCGGAGATTCCATGACAATTCTGTTGGTTGTCCTGCACGTCATCATCAGCATCTTCCTGATCCTCGTCGTCCTCGTCCAGCAGGGCAAGGGCGCGGATCTGGCCGGTGCGTTCGGTGGCGGCGGCTCGCAGACGGCGTTCGGCGCGCGCGGCGCGACCACGCTCCTGCACAAGCTCACCACGGCGTTCTTCATCCTGTTCGTCCTCACCTCGCTCTCGCTGGCCATCCTTCAGGCCCGCCCTCGCAGCTCGGTGTTCAGCGGCCAGACGGCGAAGCCCGCTTCCACGGCTCCGGCCCCGACGGCTCCGACCCCCGCTCCGGTCAGGAAGTAAGGTTGTTCGGTTCTTTGCCAGCCCAAGTGGCGGAATTGGTAGACGCGCACGTTTGAGGGGCGTGTGGAGAAATCCGTGCCGGTTCGAGTCCGGCCTTGGGCACCATTGGCAGATCAGCAAGGCTCGCGGGAAGCGGGCCTTTCGTGTTTGTGGCAGTTGTCGGTTATCAGTTGTCGGTAGACCGGCCTACTGACAACCGACAACTGACAACTGACAACTGCCCCTCAGCCCCTCTCCGTCACCCTTCGATCGTAATCCGCCGCCCGGTCCAGGAACGACTCGATGCTCCGGCCCAGCGAGAGCTTCTCCGCCAGCTCCGGCGACTTGTCGAAATCGACGCGCAGGCGCTCGGCCTCGGCGAGGTAGTAGTCGCGCAGGCCCGTCTCGATCTTGAACTCGGGGTACTTCTCGGCCAGGGTGCGCATCCACTCCTCCACCTGGCGGCGGCGGTCGCGGTCGCCATTGCCGCTCTTGAGGTCGTCCAGGAGCGTGGTGACCACGCCGATCAGGATCTGCATCCGTTGCTGGTGAATCGCGTCTTCGGCCATGGGGCGCGAATATACAATGCCGCCGCGTGAAAGTCCTGATCGCCAATCGCGGCGAGATCGCGGTGCGCGTCATCCGCGCCTGCCGCGAGCTTGGTTACCCCACCGTCGCCGTCTACTCCGAGCCTGACCGGGCCGCGCTGCACGTCACCTACGCCGACCAGGCCATGCCCATCGGCCCCGCGCCATCGCGGGAGAGCTACCTGCGCATCGACCGCATCCTCGACGCGGCGAAGAAAACCGGCGCCGAAGCGGTCCATCCCGGCTACGGCTTCCTCGCCGAGAACGCCGGCTTCGCGCGGGCCTGCAAAGACGCGGGCCTCATCTTCATCGGCCCATCGCCCGAGTCCATCGATGCCATGGGCTCCAAGACGGAGAGCCGGCAGCGGATGAAAGCCGCCGGCGTGCCGGTCGTCCCCGGCCTCACCGAGTCGGTCAAATCCTTCGATGAGATCGCGGATTTCGCGCGCAGCGCCGGCTTCCCGATCATGATCAAAGCCAGCGCGGGCGGCGGCGGCAAGGGCCTGCGCCTGGTCGAGCGCGAGGAAGACCTGCGCAGCTCGTTCGAGCGCGTCACCAGTGAGGCCGAGTCGTTCTTCGGCGACGGCTCCGTCTACGCGGAAAAGTTCGTCGCCCGGCCGCGGCACATCGAAGTGCAGGTCCTGGGCGACATGCACGGCAACTTGGTGCACGTCGGCGAGCGCGAGTGCACGCTGCAGCGCCGGCATCAGAAAGTGGTCGAGGAATGCCCCTCGCCCGTGGTCGACGCCGCCCTTCGCGAGCGCCTCGGCGCCATGGCGGTGAAGGCGGCCAAGGCGGTCAACTACTACTCCGCCGGCACCATCGAATGCCTCATGGGCCCGGACCGCGAGTTCTACTTCCTGGAGATGAACACGCGCCTGCAGGTGGAGCACCCCGTCACCGAAATGGTGTGGGGGGTCGACCTGGTGAAGGAGCAGCTGCGCGTGGCCCAGGGCGGCAAACTGAGCGTGACCCAGGAGCAGCTGCGGCCGAACGGCCACGCCATCGAGTGCCGCATTTACGCCGAGGATCCGGCGCGCAAGTTCGCGCCTTCGCCGGGGCTGATCCGGTCGATGAACCTGCCGGAAGGGCCGGGCGTGCGCAACGAGAACGGCGTCTACGCCGGCTACACCGTGCCGGTGTTCTACGACCCGATGCTCTCCAAGCTGGTCTGCCACGCGCTGACCCGCGAAGAAGCGATCGGCCGCCTCCGCCGCGCCCTCGGCGAATACCGGGTGGAAGGCATCCAGACCACCATCCCCTTCTTCTCCTACATCACCCAACACCCCGACTTCATCAGCGCGAACTTCGACACCGGCTTCATCGACCGCCTCCTACCCGAGATGAACCTGGAGCAGAAGGATGTGAACATCGACGCGGCCATCGCCGCCGCGGCGATCCTCGCCTTCGAGGACGCGCAGCGGGTGCAGCTGCCGGCGGAAAGCGACTCCACCTGGCGCCGCGCCGGCCGCGAGGAAGCGCTGCGGGGACGGCTGTGAAATTCGTGGCCCGCCACGACGGCGTGGACTATCAGGTCGATGTGGAGCGCCACGGCAGCGGCTACCGGGTCTGCATCGACGACCGCTGCATGATGGCCGACATGATCGAGGCCGGGCCATACGTCCGCTCGCTCCGCCTGGAGGACGGCACGCAGATCAGCCTGCTCCATCACCGGGACGGCAACGTGCACGAGATCTCCATGATGAACGCCGCCGTGAAGCTGGAGCTCATCGACCCGCTCGCGCTCCGCCGCAAGAGCCGGGAAGACGAGTCGGGCGCCGGCGGCACGATCAAGGCGCTGATGCCCGGCCGCATCGTCCGCATCCTGGTGAACAAGGGTGATGCCGTGCGCAAAGGGACCGGCCTGCTCATCCTGGAAGCGATGAAGATGGAGAACGAGATCGCGGCCACCGCGGATGGGGTGGTGGAGGAGATCTTCGTCACGCTGGGGCAGACGGTGGAGGCGGGCGGTGACCTGATTCACGTTACGTAGGGCCGGCTCTCCAGCCGGCCCAAATCGCGGTGAATGAGCGACGTCGGGATAGGACGCCGGGGCCGGCTGGAGAGCCGGCCCTACGTTTACGTTTGTGCAAGAATTCAGGATATGTCCACCATCGACCCGTTCTCGGCCGGCGCCATCGTAGATAACTATCGTCTCATCGAGCGCATCGGCGCCACGGTCTGGAAGGGCGTCGACCTCCGCAACGAGCGGCAGGTCGCGGTCAAGATCCTCACCAAGCAGTTGCCCAAGGATGCGACGCGCCGCGACACGCTGGTCCGCGAGACGCGCCTCGCCGCGGCCATCTACCACGCGTTCGTCGTCCCCATCATGGAGATCGCCGTGGCCGGCGATTCGCTGCTGATGGTGATGGAGTGGTTCGAAGGGGAGCCGGTCACGAACCACGTCCACGCCCAGCCGATGCAGCGCGCCGCGTTTTTCCGCTCCGCCGCGCAGCTCGTGGAGGCGGTGAAGTTCCTCCACGCCAAGGGCGTCATCCACGGCAACCTGAACGGCGACTCGGTCATCATCAACGCCGACGGGCGCCTCCGCCTGGGCGGCCTCAACATCGCCAACCTGCTCCGCCGCGAAGGCCGCTCCTCGGAGTACGCGCAAAAGGGGAGCGATCCGCGCAGCGTGGCCTACATGGCGCCGGAGCAGATCACCGGGCAGGTCATCGACGAGCGGACGGACGTCTTCTCGTTCGGGAGCGTCTGCTACGAGATGGCCACCGGCGCGCTGCCGTTCGCGGGCAAGACGGCGTCGGACATCGCGCGCTCCGTGGTCGACGGCAAGCCGGTGCCGCCCAACACGGTGAACCCAGCCATCGACAACGCCATGATGGCCGTCCTCGGCAAGTGCCTCTTCAAGGACTCGTTCCGGCGGGTCAAGGAGATGAAGGCCATCGGCGACGACATCGCCAGGTTCGACGCCGAGGCGGCGAAGTACATGACCGAGCAGGCGACGCGCGTCGTTTCGGCGTCGGCCGCCTCGACGAGCACGAAGCGCCGCGCGCTGCTGCTGCTTGCCGATGCCGCGGAAGGCGACGACTCCGGCGCGCAGGTGCAGCAGCTCGTCGGCGAGGCGGCCATGCTCTTCGACGGCAACGTCGTCGATCCGTTCAGCGCCAAGGTCGTCGCCGAGATGCCGTCGCTCGACAGCGCATTGGAGGCGGCGCGCAAGGTGGAGTTCGATCTGACCCAAGTGGAGAACCCGCTGCCGGTGCGCCTCCTGCTGCATGCCGGCGAGGTGGAGACGAGGGACGGCGCGCTGGTGGGCGATGCGGTGACGCGCGGCCTCGAGGTGTTGCAGCAGTTGCCGCCGCGGCGGCTCTTCATCTCCGAGGCGTTCGTGAAGGATGGCCGCGGCAACGCGCGGCTGCGCGATGCGGGCGCGAAGGCGGGGGTGAAGCTGTTCGAGATCGTGCCGCCGGAGCCGGAGATCGCGCAGATCACCACCGCCGAGCTGGAGCAGATCGCGGCGGAGGAGGAAGCGAAGGAGCAGGTCGTTGCGAAGACGGTGACCAGGAGCCGCAACCTCCGCCTCGCCGCCATTGCCGCCGGCCTGCTCGTCCTCCTCCTGGGCGGCTCGGCGGCGATGCTGCTGCGCAACCGCACCCGCTCGACCGAAGCGCAGGTCGAGGCGCCGAAAGGTCCGGAGCCGCTCGGTCCCGCCACCGCGAAGGCGCCGCGCAAGGTGACGGTGCCGCCGTTCACGGTGCAGGATCCGGCGCTCGCCGACCGGGCGACAGTGGTGCGCGCGGCGTCCATCGAAGTGCTGCGCAGCTATCCCGAGCTGCGCGTCGTCGATGAGCCGGCCGCGGATGTGACGTCATTGACCGCCACCATGCGCGGCGGCGCGGGCGGGCCGGAGATCCTCCCCGCGCCGGATGCGCAGCCGGCCGCCGCTCCCGATGCGGCGACGGCGATCGATTCGGTGGTGCAGTGGGTCGCGGGCAAGGTGCAGATGCAGCGGCGTGCAGCGGCGACGCCGGCCGCGGTGAACGCGTTCGCCGACGCGCTCGCCGCGAGCGCGGCAAAGGACGATGCGAAGACGGACGCCTCGCTCCGTGCGTCGATCAAGGCCGATCCGAGCTTCCTTCCCGCGCAGCGGATGGCCATGACGTTCTTCGAGACGCGCGGCAAGGACGCCGACGCGCTCGCGGCGGCGCGGCAGGTGGTGGCGCTGGAGCCGGAGAACCTCGAGGCGGCGCGCAAGCTCGCCCGCGCGGGGCTGCGCGGCGGCGACGTGGCGGATGCGTTCACCGCCTACACATCCATCCTCCGCCGCAATCCCTCGGACGCCGAGGCGCTGAACGCGATCGGCAGGTACGCGGCGGGCGCCGCCGATCCGGACCATTTCCAGAAGGCGCTGCGGCGGCTGCGCGGCGTCTCGCCGCGCGAGGTGGCCGTGCACGAGCCGGACATCCTCGTGGCGACCGGACATCTGGAGAATGCGATCGACAAGTACTACGACATCGAGGTCAACGTGCCGGACAACCCGGCGCTGTCCCTGAAGATCGGGCGGGTCGCGGTGCTGCGGCGGACCATGCCGATCGCCGACCTGGAGCTGGCCAAGCTGGCCAGGAACGATCCGAATTACGGCTTTCACATCCTGCAGGCGTACCTCGCCGCGCAGCAACGCGACCGGGCGACGGCGGGGAAGGAGCTGGACGAGGCGCGCAAGGCGCTCTCGCCGGGCGACGAATACTGGACCTGCGCCGCCGAGGTGTACGCCATCCTCGGCGATACCAAGGCGGTCATCGCCGCGCTGGAGAACGCCGCCGCGCGCCGCGAGCCGACCACGAGCTACGTGCTGACCAACCCGCTCTTCGCGTACCTCAAGAGCGACCCGCGCTTCCAGAAGGTGCGGGTGGCGACGGCCACGAACCAGCGCGACATCCGCACGGCGCTGCAGAACGTGCTGTAGCGCAGATGTGTCATCCTGAGGCGCGCAGACGCCGAAGGATCCGCACCTTCCGGCGCGGCGCGAGATCGGTACGGATCCTTCGTCCTCTGCGGGACTGAGGATGACACGAGGAACGAACGCACGATGATCGTCACGGCCCGCCTCACGTTCGCCGCCGCGCACCGGCTGCACAACCCGAACCGCGATGCGGAGTGGAACCGCCGCACGTACGACAAGTGCGACAACCCGCGGGGCCACGGGCACAACTACGTGATCCACGTCAGCGTGCGCGGCCGCATCGACCCCGAGACCGGGATGGTCATCGATCTCAAGCGCCTCAAGGACATCGTGCGCGAGCGCATCATCGACCCGGTCGACCACAAGAGCCTGAACGAGGACGTCGACTTTCTGCGCGATGTGATCCCCACCGCGGAGAACCTCGCCCGCAGCTTCTGGCAGCAGCTCGCGCCGGCCATCGACCAGGGCACGCTGCACGAGATCGTGCTGCAGGAGACGGAGAAGAACTCGGTGGTCTATCGGGGGGAAGACGAATGAACTACGACCTGGCCATGATGGCCCTGGAAGGCCTGGCCCGCGGCCCGCTGTCGGTGCGCGCGGATGGGAGTGAGGTCGTCATCGAAGGCTCGCCGGCCTCCTTCAAGGAGCTGGCCCGGCTCTGCCTCCTGCTGGGAGGAGCCACGGGCGACGAGGAGTTCGAGCTGCAGCCCGGCGTCCACGTGCAGGGGCTGCGGGTGAAGCTTCAGCTCTCGTAGTCGGGGGAGTACGTCACCAGCTCGTTGAGGAAGCTGGCCCGCTGCCGGCTCGTCTCGCCGTCGAAGGCGAGCAGGTCGCGCAGGGAGATCATGCCGATCAGGTTGCCGTCGTCGACCACCGGCAGGTGGCGGCAGCCGAGGGAGCTCATCTTCTGCAGGGCGGCGTTCACGTCGTCGCCGCGGTCGGCGATCACGATCTCCCGCGTCATCACCTCGGCCACGGAGGTGGTGTCGGCATCGAGGCCCTGGGCCACCACGCGGGTCATGATGTCGCGCTCGGAGAAGACGCCGACCAGCTTCCCGGAATCGAGCACGGCCACCGCGCCGACGTTGCGGTCGGACATCCGCCGCGCGACCTGGCGCACCATCTCGTTGGGGCCGGCATGCACCAGAGGCCTGCCTTCGATCAGCTCCGCGATCTGCTTCATAAAGGCTCCTGTCCGGGAGAGGTTTTCGGCTTCAGCGCCAGGCTGCCGAGACCGTCGTACGCGGCGTACTTATACGCCTCGCCGAGGGTCGGGAAATTGAAGACGCAGTCGATGAATGCATTGATCGTACCTCCGAAATGCATCGCCGTCATGCCGATGTGCAGCAGCTCGGAGGCGTTCTCCCCCACGATGTGCACGCCGAGGATGGCCAGCGACTTCCGGTCGAAGACGAGCTTGATGAGGCCCTTGGTGTCGCCGATGATCTGGCCCCGCGCGTTGTTGCGGAAGCTGCCCCGCCCGGTGCCGACGTCGATCCCGCTCTGCCGCGCCTCCTCCTCGGTCAGCCCGACCGCGGCCAGCTCGGGGGATGGTGTAGATCGCGTAGGGCAGCATCTTGCCGAGGCGTTGTTTGTACTTCAGATCGAACGCCGCCACCATGGCCACGCGGGCCTGCTCCATCGAGGTGGAGGCGAGGGCGGGAAAGCCGATCACGTCCCCCGCCGCATAGATGTTCGGCACGTTGGTGCGGTAGGAGCCATCGACGAGGATCACGCCGCGCTTGCCGGTGGCAACGCCTGCCGCCTCGAGGCTGAGATCCGCCGTGTTGCTGGAGCGGCCGGCGGCGTAGAGCGCCTTGTCGGCGACGAACGCGCTGCCGTCCTCGAGGGTAAGCGCGACCTGGTCGCCGAAGTCCTCGATGAGGTCGACGTCCACGCCGAGGTGCAGGGTGACGCCGAGGCGCTGCTGCATCTCGCCGAGGAGCACGCGCACCAGCTCGCGGTCGATGTTCGGCAGGAGCGTGGTCCGGCCGTCGATGAGGTGCACCTCGACGCCGAGGGCGGCGAAGATCGAGGCGTACTCGCAGCCGATCACGCCGGCGCCGACGATGGCCAGCGAGCGCGGCATGGTGGTCATGCGCAGGATGGTGTCGCTGTCGCAGATCGTCTCGTCATCGAATGGCACTTCCGCGGGCCGATGGGGCGACGAGCCGGTGGCGATCAGGAACACATCGCCCTCCAGCACCTGCCGGCCGGTCTCGTTCACCACCTCGATGCTGGTCGGGGAGAGGAAGCGCGCGCTGCCGGAGAAGCGCTCGATGTGATGGCGGAACAGGTTGGCCTCGATTTGCGAGCGCTGGCGCTCCACCACGACCTGCTTGCGGTACATGAAGTCGGCGACGGTGATGTCCGACTTCATGGTCAGCTCCACCGCGTCGCGGAAGCCGCGCTGGCGGAAGCCGGAGAGGTGGAGCGCGGACTCGCGCAGCGTCTTGGAGGGGATGGTGCCGGTATTCGTCGACGCGCCGCCCAGGACGGCCTCGCGCTCGATCAGCGCGACGCGCTTGCCAAAGTACGCGGCCTGCGCCGCTCCCTTTTCGCCCGCCGGACCGGAGCCGATGACGATGAGGTCGAACATTACGAGTTGCTGGTTGCTGGTTACTGGTTGCTGGTAGACCGCCGCAGATCAACGGTCTCTACCAGCAACCAGCAACTAATACCGAATCAGCGAATGCACGTTCACCCCGGCGAGCTTGCGCCGCGCCTCCAGGAATTCCAGCTCGATGAGCACGCCGACGCCGACCAGCTCCGCATCGAAGCCGCGCACCAGTTCGGCCGCGGCGCAGGCGGTGCCGCCGGTGGCCAACACGTCATCGATGATCACCACCCGGTCGCCCGCCTCGATGGCGTCATCATGGATCTCCAGCGCGTCGGTGCCGTACTCGAGGATGTACTCGTTGCGGCGGCGGGTCCAGGGGAGCTTGCCCGGCTTGCGGATGGGGACGAAGCCGGCGCCGAGGAGGCGCGCCACGCAGCTGCCGAAGATGAAGCCGCGCGACTCGATGCCGGCCACGCTGGTCACGCCCTTGCCCTGGAACGGCGCGGCGAGCCATTCCATGGTCCGCTCCAGCGCGCCGGGGTTGCGCAGCAGGGGCGTGATGTCCTTGAAGACGATGCCCGGCTTGGGGAAGTCGGGGACGTCGCGGATCCACTCTTTGAGCTGTTCGCTGCTCACGATCAAAATTTCACGTCGAAGTCCGGGAGGCGTCCCGAGAACTCCTTCGTCTCCTGATCGATCTTCGTCACTTCGGCGTAGCGCGGCCCTTCCTTGAGCTCCTCGAGCCAGTCATCGATGGCTTTCTTCTCGCCTTCGACGAGCGCCTCCACCGTGCCGTCGCGCATGTTCTGGATCCACCCTTTGAGGCCCATGCGCCGGGCAACGCGGGTGGCGAAGAAGCGGTAGCCGACGCCCTGGACCTTGCCGTGGATCAGGATGTGCCGCTGCTCTTTCATGACGTGCGGGATTGTACAGGTCAGCGGCGCCGCCGCGTCGAGCGTTTCGGCGGCGGGGCCTTCTTCGCCGGCGGTGGCTTGGGCGCCGGCACCTGCACGGTGACCACCTTCGGCGGCGCATTGGCGAGCTGGATGGTCTGCTGCTGCACGGCGCCGAGCTGCTGCTTCTGCGCGTCCATTTCCCGCCGCAGGGTGGAGATCTCGCCGGCCAGCCGGGCCCGATCCTGCTCGGCGATGGTGACCAGCGCCACGGTCGCCGCCGCGGCGCCGTCCGTGCGCGGGTACTGCTGGATGATGGTCGTGAGCGACTCGCGCGCCTTGGTCGAGCGGCCGGCCGCGAGGTCTTTCTTCGCCTGCTTGAGCAGCGCGTCGGCGGCGAGGTCGTTCGGCACGGTCAGCGCGAGGTAGACGGCCACGCCGCCGAGGAGGGAGGAGACGATCGCGGTGAGGATGAGGAGCGGGCGGATTCTCATGGCGTTTGGCGATCAGCGATCGGCGATCGGGCCGCTTCTGCTGCTCGCCGCCTGCTGCCCGCTGCTCGCTTCACTCCTTCCAGCCGAACTTGCCGACCAGCGGCACGAACTCGGCGCTGCCGCAATCCTCGATCTGCACCCGCGTGCCGACGCGCGTCACCCGGGCCAGGCGCTGGTGGCCTTCCGGTCCGATCGGCACCACGAGCTTGCCCGTCCTCGAAAGCTGCTGCACCAGCGGCTCGGGGACGGCCGGGGCCGCGGCGGCGACGATGATCCGGTCGAACGGCGCCTGGTCCGACCAGCCGTAGGTGCCGTCGAACACCTTCACCGTGGCGTTGTAGATCTTCAGCTCGCGGATCAGCTCCGCCGCCCGCAGGGCCAGCTCGTTGATCCGTTCGATGGAGAAGACTTTCGCGCACAGCCTGGACAGCACCACCGCCTGGTATCCGGTTCCCGTGCCAATCTCCAGCACCTTCTCCTTGCCGCCGAGCTCCAGCAGCTCGATCATCCGGGCCACGATGTAGGGCTGGGAAATGGTCTGCTTCGCGCCGATGGGGAGCGCGCCCGGCCCGTACGCCTTGGCCGTCACCATGGAAGGCACGAACAGGTGGCGCGGCACCTCGCGCATGGCCTGCAGCACCCGCTCGTCGCGCACGCCGCGCGCGGCGACGTAACGCTCCACCATCAGCGCGCGCAGGTGGGAGAGCTCCCGCTCCTCAGCGCGCGAGGTGGCCAAGCATCTCCTCGAGCGGCTTGAGGCGGGGGATCGACTCGTGATGGGTCAGGTCCAGATGCAGCGGCGTGATGGCGATGTAGCCGTCCTTCACCGCCTCGAAGTCGGTGTCCTCTCCCGGATGCCACGTCGGCGGCTCGCCGCCAATCCAGTAGTACTTTCGCCCCCGCGGATCCAGCCGCTCGATCACCCCCTCGGAGTAGATGCGCTGCCCGAGCTTTGCCACCCGCACGCCGGCGAAGTCCTGCACCGGGAAGTTCACGTTCAGCACGATGCGCGGATCGCGGTGATGCTCCAGCGCCCACGCCACCAGCCGCGCCGCCCACGCCGCGCAGCGCTCGAAGGAGAAGCCCTTGCCGACGAGGGCGGAGAAGGCGATGGAGGGGATGTTCAGCAGCGCGCCTTCGAAGGCCGCGGAGATGGTGCCGGAGTAGGTGACGTCGTCGCCCAGGTTCGGGCCGAAGTTGATGCCGGAGACGACGAGGTCCGGCCGGTTGGTCTTCATCAGCTTGAGGAGGGCGAGGTTGACGCAATCGCTGGGCGTGCCGTCCACGATCCACTCGTTTTCCTGCAGCTGGAGCAGGCGCAGCGGGCGGTTGAGGGTGAGGGCGTGGGAGGCTGCGCTCTGCTCCCGGTCCGGCGCCACGATGATCAGTTCCGCCAGCGGCTTCAAGGCCTCGGCCAGCTTGCGGATGCCCTCGCTGTAGATGCCGTCGTCGTTCGTGACGAGGATGCGCGCCATCGGTTACTTCTGCTGCGAGGTCGTGGTCGTCACGCCCCGCTCCCGCTGCAGCTGCTCGAGTTGTTTCTGAAGGAAGAAGAACATCAGCAAGAAGATCAGGATCATCAGGATACCCGCGATGCGCACGCTCCAGCGGTTCATCGTGTCCATCCTGCGGCGTGCTTCGCCGCGAACTCGATGGCGTAGCGCATCGGGCCCGGGTCGGCCAGGCCGCGGCCGGCGATGTCGAAGGCGGTGCCGTGGTCGACGGAGACGCGCAGGTAGGGGAGGCCGAGGGTGATGTTGACGGAGCGGTCGAACTCGAGGGTCTTGACCGGGATCAGCCCCTGGTCGTGGTACATGGCCATGACCACATCGTACTTGCCCTCCCTCGCGCCGAGGAAGAGGGTGTCGGCGGGGTGGGGGCCGGTGACGCCGTCGCCCGCCTTTGCCACCCCTTTCGCGATCTCTTCCTCCTCGCGCCCGAACCGTCCCCCCTCCCCCCCGTGCGGGTTCACCGCCGCGACGCCGATGCGCGGCCGCTTGCCGTGCAGCTTCGCGTAGTCTCTGGCGGTGAGCCCGGCCAGGGCGGCGATGGTGTCCGCATCGATGGCGTCGAGTGCCTCGCGCAAGGGGACGTGCACGGTGAGCAGCACGGTGCGGATGGAAGGGGAGTCGAAGTACATCGCGTAGTCGTACCCGTAGCGCTCCAGGCCCGCGCGCTCGGCGAGGAGCTCGGTGTGACCGGCAAAGGTGGCGCCGGCGGCGGCGATGGCTTGCTTGTGGATGGGCGCCGTGACGAGCGCCGAGCACTCGCCGCGGTCGATCGCTTCGAGAGCAGCATCGATGGAGGCAAGGGCGATGCGGCCGTACTCCGCCCGGATCTCGCCGTAGTGGACGGCGCCCTCGCCGCCGACATCATGAAAGGTCAAGGAGGGGCGATCAGCGATCAGCGACCAGCCATCACCCGTCGCCCGGATCCCCTGATCGCCAATCGCTGATCGCTGATCGCCGATCGCAAACGCCCGGCTCCCGAACACCCGCGCCGGCACCTCGATCTCGCGCAACGCGGCGAATACGACCTCCGCGCCGATGCCGGCAGGATCGCCGAGGGTGATGGCCAGGGGCTTCACGGGGAGCTAGGCGATCGCGGCTTGCGGCGCGATGGCATCAAAGACTGCGCTGACCGTATCGAGCTCTCGCTCGATCAGCTCGGTTGGGATGACGGACTCGATGATGAGTGGACAGTCGAGAGGGACCAGGTGAACGATGCGAGCAAACGCCTGGCGTGTGGTTGCTCCAACCGGCAGATGTTCGCCTCGCGGCCCGACTTCGCTCACATGCAGCTCGCGGAGACGACCGCCGAACTCTTGCAGCATGAGCATTGCGGACGCCATGGTCGGATCGATCTGGCGTGCGTGACCGAGATCGAGGCAGAACGTCGCGGCAGGGAACGCATCGAAGAGCGCGTGCAGTTCCGCGATGGTGCGCCCGGTCGTCTTTCGGTTGTCCATGTTCTCGATGCATAGCTGATCGCCTAGTTCCTGCCAAAGCGACGGCGTATGCAGAAGCTCCGGATGCACGATGATCGGCCAGGAATCAGGGATTGCCAGCAACAGCTCGAAGACCGTGTGCTCGTCGAGCGTCTGCAGTTTGCTCGGCGCATGGAACGAAACGTATTCAAACGGGTCGAGATCGAGATTCGGGATTGCGTCTACGAGACCTGGCAGTTCGTAATCCCGCAGCGCAGAGAGTTCCACGGCATCGATCCGCGCGACCTGTCGTTGAGCGTCCAGACCGGTCGCGAAGTCGCCTTTGGCCAGTGCTCCGGTGGAGAATCCGATCGGTTTCATCAAAAGACTCCAAAGTCGCGAATCAGCTTCGGCAGTTTGGGATGGACATCAAAGAACAGGCTCGTCACGCCGTGCCGGAATTGCTGGCTCACCTCGCGCAGGTCGGCGTAGGTCGCATCGTTGAGAGCATCTTCAAATTGGACGGCTTCGAGCTTCTCGCGCGCCTCCGCGTCGGCGAGTACGGCGAGAAAGTGATCGTACGACGAGAAGATCTGATCCGCGACGTCGTCATCGCCGGCCTGCAGGACGACGTGGGCGAGCAGCTCCAGCGGTGCGATGTCCGTCTGGGCCTGAATGAGGTCGCGAAGCATGAGGACGTACTGCTCATCATTCTCCACCTGGTCGAGCTCGGGCGTCGCGAAAAGCTCGCCCGCGAACGCGGCAAACAAGCCCCAGGTGAAGAGGAGCTTTCGTGAGAAACGCAGTTTCACATTCCTGATGCCCCATTCTTCGCGGCTCCGTTCCCACACCTTCGAGGCGTAGTCGGACGCCATCGTTCGCCAGTAGCGGACGACATCGTTGAGCAGGAAGTGGGGGACGGTCTGCCTCTGCACGGAGCGATCGTGGAGGACATACCGAGCAAGGATGTTCCGGATGACCCGCTCGCGCACGACGGAATGGGCCAGCGCTCGCGATTCTGAGAGGAGCAGGATGCGGCGGGTGAGGTTTTCGTTCGAGTCTCGCGTACCGGCGATGTAGTGCACCAGGTCGTGACTGGTCACGATGCCGCCGAACGTGCGGGTCCGACCAACCTTTTTCGGGACGATTTCCAGCACCCGCTTTTCGATCTCGCGGGCGAGCATCGCGTGCTCCGGATCCGATGGCCCATCGACGAGCAGGACCCAGTCGGCGTCGCTCCCTTCGGTCGCTTCGGCCCGTCCGAGCGAGCCGGTCACCACGACCGAGCAGTTCGCGTCATGCAGATCCGCGAGCGCCGCGGCGAGCCGACCGACGACTTCTTCCGTCCTCACCCGCGCGGCCCGAATCGCGGCCCAGTTCTTTCCGAGCCGAGTCTCGAGCGTCTCCACCGCGGTCATCGCGGCAGTTTGTCAGACATGGAGCGTTTGGCGGAAACACTCTACGTCCCGGAGAGTCAACTACCCCAGCTCTTCTTCCTGCTTGAACAGGTACTTGATGCAGTGCTTCTGGATCAGCAGGTTCGGTGCGCCGTCGCGGTTTACCTTGAGGCTGTTGCGGTCGTACCACTCGATGCAGCCGCGGATCTCTTCGCCGTCCGTCATCACGATGACCATCGGCGTCTTGGAGTTCATCTGCTTGATGTAGTAGAAATTCTCGGCGTTCGTGGCCTCGGGCGGCGCGGGCCGCTGCTGACGGCCTCCGCCATTGCCGTTCCTCGGCGTGCGCTTGAACTCCGGCAGCCCGCGGAACATCCGTCCTCGCCCGTTCTGGTAGTTGCTGTCGATCTCGTACGGCCGATTGACGAATGGCATCGCCGTCCTCCCTTGTCATCAATGATTGGTGGCTGAAACGCTGGGTTGCGAGACATTGCAGAGGCCGTGCCGCGCTGCCCCGGGCACGCCTCGCGCAAGCCGCTCCGGCACGGAGGAACGATGCCGACAAAACGGACCGGCGCGCTCATCGCCAAGCAGAGAAAAGTGCAGCGGGAGATCGATGCCAAGCCCGCCGCGAAGAAGAAAGCGGACAAGCCGGTGCAGGCCGGCGCGCGCAAACATCCCGAAAATCCGTTTCCAAAACAGCATCAGGCCAAGCCGGGCATCGAGGCGAAGCTGAAGCCCCGGCCGCAGTTCCGCAATCCCGACTACCGCGGCAGCGGCAAGCTCGATGGGAAGGTCGCGCTCATCACCGGCGGCGACTCCGGCATCGGCCGCGCCGTGGCGGTGCTCTTCGCACGCGAAGGCGCCGACGTGGCCATCGTCTATCTCGATGCCGAACAGGTGGACGCCGAGGAGACGAAGCGGGTGATCGAGGAGGAAGAGGAGCGGCGCTGCCTGCTCCTCCCCGGCGACGTGAAGGACGCGGACTTTTGCCGCGAGGCGGTGGAGCGCACCGTGGAAGAGCTAGGCGGCCTCGATGTCCTCGTCAACAACGCCGCGTTCCAGGAGCACGCCGAGTCGCTGGAAGACATCACCGAGGAGCATCTCGATCTGACCTTCCGGACGAACATCTACGGCTACTTCCACATGGCCCAGGCCGCGCTCCCGCACCTGGGCGAAGGCAGCTCCATCATCAACACCGGCTCGGAGACCGGCACGTTCGGCCAGCCGATCCTGCTCGACTACTCGGCGACCAAGGGCGCCATCCACGCGTTCACGAAGTCGCTGGCCACGAACCTCGCGCCGCGCGGCATCCGCGTGAACTGCGTCGCGCCGGGCCCGGTCTGGACGCCGCTCAATCCGGCCGATCAGCCGGCCAACAAGGTAAAGGACTTCGGGAAGGGGACGTCGATGAAGCGCCCGGCCCAGCCGGAGGAGATCGCGCCGGCGTACGTGTTCCTCGCCGCGCCGGTGTGCGCCAGCTACATCACCGGAATCGTGCTGCCGGTGATGGGTGGTGTGATCGGCGCCACTGAGGCGTGACTCAGCCCGGAATCACGCCGCCCTCGCTCCTCTATACTCCCCCAGATCGTCTCCAAGATGCTCAGGGGGTAGCAGATGAAGATGGGCCGGCGGCTCTCCGTCCTGGCAGGGGTGTTGTTCTGCGTGGCGCGGAGCGAGGGTCAGGTGCCGGCGCGGCGAAGCGCGCCGCTGATCCCCAGCCACACCCAGCCGGGCGACGGCCTGACCATCCGCGAAGTCTCGCCGACGACCGGCTTCGTCACCTTCGCCACCGGCGCGCAGAACGGGATTCTGCTCGCGCTGCAGCCTGGTGCCCCGCCGAGGCGCGGGCGATGAATTTCGTCGATGCGTATGGTGCGGCGCCGGCGTCGCAGGTGGTGGTCTTCGACTACAACGCGAATCACAGCGGCCTCGACGTCGCGAACGGCGCCACCTCGCCGCCGTCCGCCGCCTTCGCCGACGATCCGTTGTTCACCGGCCTCAACATCGTTCGCGCGCTGCATGTGCTCGAGCTGCGCAGCCGCATCGCCGCGATCCGCACGGCGAAGGGGTTGGGAGCTTTCGTCTTCGCGGATCCGACGCTGACGCCGACGTCCAACCTCATCCGCGGGGTGCATATCGATGAGCTGCGGACGGCTCTCGCGCAGGCTTACACGGCGGCGGGGGCCACTCCGCGGGCCTACACCGATCCCTCGCCGCTCACCGGGGTGGCGAAGGCGGTTCACATCATGGATTGCGGGCGGCGGTGATCGCTATGGAATGAGGATGGCCTGCGGCTGAGCTGCCTTGCGGCCTCCTCCTCATTTCAGTACGATGCGCGCGCTTTCCGGCGCTCCTGCCGATAACTGCCTGGAGGACCTCCCCTTGAATTCCGTTGTGTGCATCAGCCAGGTTCCGGACACGGAATCTCGCATCAAGATCGCGGCCGACGGCCGCCACATCGACGAGACGGGCTTGAAGTTCATCGTCTCGCCGTACGACGAGTTCGCGCTCGAGGAAGCGATCCGCCTCAAGGAAGCAAAGGGGGGCGACGTCACCGTCGTCACCTTCGGGCCGGAGCGCGCCGCGCAGGCGTTGCGCGAGTGTCTGGCCCGCGGCGCCACGAAAGCGCTGCACGTGAAGGGCGACAGCAACGATGCCGACTCGCTCGGCATCGCCAAGGTCCTCGCCGCGGCCGTCAAGCCCCTCCCTCATGACGTCATCCTCTTCGGCAAGCAAGGCGTCGGCACGGACAACTCCCTGGTCGGCCCCATGGTCGCCGAGCTCCTCGGCTACCCGCAGGTCAACGTGGTGACGCACCTCGAGGTGGGCGAGGGCAAGCTCACCGCGCATCGCGAGATCGAAGGGGCGGAGGAAGTGATCGAGGCATCGATGCCGGCCGTGATCACGGCGCAGAAGGGGCTCAACGAGCCGCGCTACGCGTCGCTGAAAGGGATCATGGCGGCGAAGAAGATTGCCATCGATACGAAGTCGATCGCCGACCTCGGCCTCTCGGACGGCGACGTGCTCAACGCGCGGGTGCGCATCACGAAGCTGGAGCTGCCGCCGGAGAAGACAGGCGGCCGCAAGGTGGACGGCGCGGATGCCGCCGCCGCCGCGCGGGAGATCGTGAAGTACATCCGCGAGGAGGCGAAGGCACTCTGATGGCCGGCGTACTCGTTTTCTGCGAAGTGAAAGAGGGGAAGCTGAAGAAGGTCTCCCGCGAAGCGCTGTCCATCGGCCGCCAGCTCGCCGAGCAGTCCGGCGGCGACCTGGTGGCGTTCGCCAATGACGCGGCCGTGGCCGCGGACGCCGGCAAGTACGGCGCGAAGAAGCTGTACGTGGCGAAGCTCGACGCGTACCTCACCGAGTCCTTCACCGCCGCGCTCGCGCAGGTCGCGAAGGACGTGCAGCCGTCCGTGCTCCTCCTCGGCGGCACCTCGAACGGCCGCGATCTGGCGCCGCGCGTCGCCGCGCGGCTGGACGTCGGCGTGGCCTCGGACGTCGACCAGCTGCGGTTCGGCAACGGCCTCACCGGGCGCCGGCCGGTCTATTCGGGCAAGGCGTTCGCGACCTTCGAGATCGCCAGCACGCCGGCCATCGCCACCACCCGCCCGAACGCGTTCCCGGCCGAAGAGGCCGCGGGCGGGACAGACGCCGAGGTGGTCGAGGTGACGGCGGCCGGTGAGTGGAAGGCGAGAGTCGTGGAGACGAAGACGCCGGAAGCGGGCGAGCTGACCATCGCCGAGGCGGACATCATCGTGAGCGGCGGGCGAGGGTTGAAGGAGGCGACGAACTTCTCGCTCATCCGCGACCTCGCGCACGCCATCGGCGGCGCGGTCGGCGCGTCGCGCGCCACGGTCGACGCGGGCTGGATCGACCATCAGCATCAGGTCGGCCAGACGGGACGGGTGGTGAGCCCGAACCTCTACATCGCGGCCGGCGTCTCGGGCGCGATCCAGCATCTGGCGGGCATGTCGTCCTCCAAGCACATCGTGGCCATCAACAAGGATCCGGAGGCGCCGATCTTCCGCATCGCGGACCTCGGGATCGTGGGGGACCTGTTCCAGATCCTGCCGGCGCTGACCGAGGAAGTGAAGAAGGCGAAGGCGCACTGAAACACGTAAGGCCGGCTCTCTAGCCGGCCCACGGTGATACCGCGAAGGGAGCCGGCTGGAGAGCCGGCCCTACGTGGTTGCCTTACTGGTTGTTGCCGACCGGGGTGGTCGGGCGGTCGGGCGAGCCGAACGGCGTGTTGCCGGTGACGATCTCGTCGCCGATGGTGAAGCCGGATGCCACGGCGCTGCCGATCTGGCCGCTGCCCACCGGCGAGCAGTTCACGATCACCATGATGGTGTGGCGGGCCCACGGCGTCTCGCAGCCGTCCGTCACCTTCACGCGGTAGATCTGCGGGCTGCGGGCGAGGACGCGCTTGCCTTCGGCGACGACGAAGAAGTACTCGATCTCGTCGCCGGCGTTGAACTTCGGCATGGTGACGCTGGAGATGGGACCGCGGTTCTCGCCGTCCACCGAGCACCAGTCCGCGGCGCCGACGTGGCGGAAGAACGCGCGCAGGTTGCCGTCGATCTGCACGCTCAGCGGCAGGACGGGCATCTCGCCGCCGCGCCAGCAGGCCTGCGGCGTGTAGAGAATGGATGATGGGCGGGTTTGCGCGCTCACCGAAACGGCGAGCGACAGGATGGCCACAGCGAGCAGCAGTCTTTTCATGGCTGACCCTCTATTTTACTGCGATAAAGCAGAATTTCGCGAGTTTTCGGCAAAGCGGGAAGGGCGCGAGCCAAAAACACTCTCGCCGCCGCCCGGTCCCCGAGCTCGTAACGGTTCACCGCCTCGGCGAACATGTGCGCCTCCTCGCCCTTCACCAGCGGCGAGACGCGGGCGTAGAGGTCCGATGACTCGCGCCACGCCGACGTATCGTTCAAACCGCTGGCCAGGGCCAGCAGCTGGGCCCGGCTGAGGCTCGGCGTCTGCGCCAGGCGCAGGTAGGCCTGCCGGGCGGCGAGGATGCGCCCTTCGTTGAGCAGGTCCTGCGCCGCGGCCAGCTGCGGCGTGATGTCGCTGCCGAGGATGGGCGCCCTGGAGGGCTCATGCTTCGCCGCTGCCGCGATGGCGCTCATTTGCACCACGGGCTGGGGTTGAGGGGCGGCAGCCGGCGGAGTGATCTTCACCGGCGGCGTGACAGGTGCCTTTGGTAGGGGGGCGGGGGCGGCGATCTTGGGGGTGGCCTTCGGAACGGCCGTTTTCTGCGCGACGGCCACAGGCGCCGGCGCCAGAGCCGGAGCCGGTACAGGCTTGCCAGGCGGCAACGCGAACGGCCCGGCCAGCTTGTCGAACTCGGCCCGCACACTCGCCGCCAAAGGCAACATCCTGTAAGACGGCGAGAGCATCTCGGCGCGCACGGCTTTCTTCACCGCGAGCTGCGCCTCCGCGTGCTTGCCGAGCTTTTCATTGGCCACGGCGAGGTAGACCTGGGCCGTCTGATAGTTGGCCAGATCGTCGACGAATCCGAAGGCGGCGATGTGCAGGGCCTGGACGCCGTGCGTGTAGTCGCCGCGCTGCACCTGTTCGATGCCGCGCTGGAGGAGGGCGGTATAGAAGCCGCTGCTGGTTGTCGCCGCTAAGAGCAGCGCGCCGAAAAGCTTATGCACGATGTCCCCACAACCCCCGCAACCTGTCCAAAAATCCGCCACCTTTGCGCGGCGGCGCCGGATCCGGCTCGTACTCCAGCGCCCGGCCGGCGATGATCGCCGCCGGGTTCCTGCGCGAGAGGGCATCGGCCACCGCCGCGCCCGCCAGCCCGGTCACCCTCTCGATGGCCGCGCGCGCCATCGGCGGCCGCCGCTTCGGGTTGTGCGCATCGGTGGCGATGAGGTGCACCATGTCCCGCTCCAGCCAGTTCTCCGCCGCGCGCTGCGCCTCCGGACCGAACGCGCCGGTGAAGCTGCCGCACGTCACCTGCGTCTTCGCCCCCAGCTGGATCAGCGACACGAGCAGCTCCGGCTTGCTCTGGAAGATCTGGTTGCGCTCGGGGTGGGCGATGACCGGCGTCCACCCTTCCAGCTGCATCCGGTAGAGCGGCTGCTCGACCATCGGCGGGATCGCGTTCGAGGCGAACTCGATCAGCACGTAGCGGCTGCCGGCGAGCGGCAGCACCTTGCCCGCCTGCACCACATCCGCGATGTCATGCGCGAAGAAGTACTCCGAGCCGAGCAGGAGGCGCGGCGTGTTGCTGGTGCGGGCGCGGAGCTCCTCGAGGAGGGCCTGCAGCTTCTCGCGCGAGGTGTTCTGCCAGCGGCCGCGCAAGACGTGCGGCGTGGCCACGATCGTCTCGATCCCTTCCTCGGCGGCCATCGCGCAGAGGTCCACCGCCTCGGCCCAGTCGCGCGGGCCGTCGTCGACGCCGGGCAGGCAGTGGTGATGGACGTCGATCAACTCGTCTTGCGCGCGGCGGGAGCGGACGCCGGCTTCTTCTCGCCGCGGTCTTCCTCGCTGTCGTAGTAGTCGTAGTAGCTCTTCTTGAAGGTGTAGCCGTATTGCTGCAGATCGAGGTTGTTGAGGATCGCGCCGAGGATGGGGATGTTGCTCTGGCGGAGCCGCTCGGCCGCGCGCTGCACCAGGTCGCGCGGGGTCTGCCCGCCGTGCACGCAGAGCACCACGCCGTCCGCGCTGGCGGCGAGCACGATCGAGTCCGTCACGGCCATCACCGGCGGCGAGTCGAAGATCACGTAGGCGAACTTGGCCCGCACTTCGTGGATGAGGTGCTTCATCCGGTCGGAGGCGAGCAGCTCGGACGGGTTGGGCGGCGTGGGGCCGGAGAGGACGACGGAGAGATTCGGCACGCCGCTCTCCTGGATCACGTCCTCCAGCGGGATGTTCGCGGCGAGGTAGTTCACCAGGCCGAGGTTCATCTTGCCGCGGAAGACTTTCTGCAGGCGGGGGCGGCGCAGGTCGGCGTCGATGAGGAGCACCGGCTTGCCCATCTGGGCCAGCACGGTGGCGAGGTTGACGGAGGTGGTGGTCTTCCCCTCGCGCGCGAAGGTGGAGGTGATGACGATGACCTTCGGCGAGTTGGCCGAGGCGAGCAGCAGCGAGGTGCGGAAGGCGCGGTAGGCCTCGGAGATGGGCGAGCGGCTGTCGAGGTGTGGCAGCAGGTCGATGCCGGTCTTGGCCGGATCGGTGGCAGGGACGGCGCGCAGCTTGGCGGAGCTGGCCCCGTACGAGTAGGAGGTGGCGCGGTTGACCGAGGCGGCGGAGGGGATCACCCCGAGGGAAGCGAGGCGGGTCACGCGCTCCAGCTCCTCCGGCGTCTTGATGGAACGGTCCATGTACTCGAGGAAGAAGATCGCGGCCAGTCCGAGGATCACGCCGAGCGGGAAGGCGCTCTGGAGGTTCTTCTTCATCGTCACGTTGAAGCGGCCGCCGGGCAGCTGGGCGTGATCGACCCAGTGAATGTTCGAGCGGCGCATGCTGCCGGTGACGCCGGTCTCGTTCAGCCGCTTGGTCAGCTGATCGAGCATGGCCTGCTTGCTCTCCACCGCGGCGCGCAGGTCGGTGTAGGTCAGCGCGGTGACGTTCAGCTTCATGTTCTCGTGCTTCGACTGCTCCAGCGCCGCGCGCATGGAGCTCTCCCGCCCCTCGGCCGCCATCAGCGCGTTGTAGGAAGTGTCGCGCGCCTTCTCGTAGGCGGAGAGCACGGCCTGCACGCGCGCCTGGCGCGTCTTGTCGATCTCGTTCTTCAGGCGCACCACTTCCGGGTGCTGCGGCTGGAAGACGCTCAGCTTCTGCTGGCGCTGCCGCTCGAGGTTCGTCTCTTCATCGGTCAGGCGCATGACCAGCGGATCGTTGCCGGCCACCGACTCGGGGTTGCTGCGGCGGATCTGGTCGTACTCGGCGCGCTTCTGGAAGGTCTCGTTCTGGGCCGAGGTCAGCTCGCTGTTGAGCTTCATCAGCTTCTGCATGGTGATGTTGTCCGCGCTGTCGACGGAGATGATGTCCTTGCTCTCGCCGTAGCGCTGCAGCTGGTCCCGGTTCGTGTCCAGCTCCTGCTTGACCGAGGCGATCTGCCGGGTCAGGAAGTCGGTGGCCTGGTGGACGTTCTCCAGCTTCTCGGCCAGGGTGCGGCGGATGAACGAGTCGCCGTAGCCCTCGGCCACCTTTTTGGCCAGGCGCGGCGTCGGCGCCACGTAGGCGATCTCCACCAGCGAGGTGCCGCGGACGGGAGTCACTTCCAGCCCGCCCAGCACCGTGCCGATCATGCCGTCCCGGATCGCGTTGATCTGCTCGTCGCTCTTGCCGTTGATGCCGGGCGGATAGAAGTCCGGATCGCTGAGGAGCTTCTGGTCGTCGATGACCTGGCCGGCCAGGCCGCGGCTCTTGAGCAGGACGTACTGCGTCTGCAGGAACTCCTGGTCCGAGCCCTCGATGCCGAAGAGATCCTCGATGGTGACCTGGTTGGGATTCTCCCGCTCGATCTGCACGGTGATGGCCGAGCGGTAGAGCGGCTTGGAGAAGTAGGACGCGAGGAAGGTGCCCAGCATCACCACGGCGACGATGGAAAGCGCCACTTTCCAGCGCTTGTAGATGACGTTCCAGTAGTGAGAGAGATGGACTTCCTGGTTGTTCAGCTCCATGGGAGGCTTCCTAGAAGATGCTTTCCTTCAGGAAGATAGTATCGCCGTCGAGCAAAGGCACGTCCGGCTTGTTCCCATTCGCGATGGCGCGGTAGTTCGTATTGATGTTGATGGTCTTGCCGTTGATGGTGCGGCTGATCCGGGCCGTCTTCGACGCGCGGTCCGTGGGGCCGCCGGCGCTGGCGATGGCCTGCATGATGGTCGGGTTCTGGGAGCGGCGGAACTGGATGTTGCCCGGCCGCATCACCTCGCCCCACACGTAGATCGTGATCGGCGTGTCCATCTGGACGTTGACCACGTCGTTCGGAGCGAGCGGGATGTTCAGGTCGGGGTTGCCGTTGACCATGAGGTCTTCGATGTCGATGGGCAGCTGCTCGCTCAGGCCGTTCGCGCCGGTGCGCAGCACGTACAGCGTCTTGCCGTAGCCGCTGGCCAGGCCGCCGGCGGCGGTGATGGCCTGCATGAGGGTGATGTTGCCGCTGATGCCGATCGAGCCGGGCTTGCTCACCGCGCCGACCACGGAGATCGGCTTGCTGCCGTACTCCACGATCTGCACCGAGACGTCCGCCTTCTTGATGTACTGCGCCTCGAGGAGGGTCTTGATCTTGAGCTCGGCCTGGTTCGTGGTGAGGCCGCCGACGTCCACCTTGCCGACCAGGCCGAGGGTGATGCGGCCGTCATCGGAGACCGTGGCGCGCGTGTTGACGGAAGGGTCCTGCAGGACCTTGATCTCGAGCACGTCGCGGGAGCCGATCTTCGCGTCGATCGAAGCCGCGGAAATGGGCGACTGGAACGAGAGGTCCTGCCCCATCGCCGGCAGGGTGAGTGCCGCGATGGCGAGGAGGGCGACGATGGCGATACGGTTGCGATTCATTTAGCTCGTCTTTCAAACAACAACTGCCGCTGCCTCCATCCCGGAGGCAGCGGCGGGGATGTTGTCTCCCTCAACTATTGGACCGAGGAGACTTATATGCCCCGCCTGTGACCTCACCGTGCCGTTCGACGCAAAAATTGCGCAAATCGGCCGTTATTGAGTTATTTTGAGTACCGATTACGGGGTAAATGACAACCTGAGCACGACCCGTATTCCATTCTCCTCTTCCACCAGCCCCGGCAGGTTCGTGCTCCGGTCGTAGTAGCCGACGTCGAAGCCGCCCCGGAAACGGCGGATGGTGTAGAGGAAGCCGACCCACGGATAGGTGTAATCGTCGCGGCGCAGCACGCCGTTGACCGGCACCTGGTAGGAGTCCCGGCCGACCTGGAAGCCGGCGCGGAGGGAGAGGCGGCGGGTGGTGGCCCACTCCAGAGACGTCCCGGCCCGGTCGAGCACGAAAAAGTCGTTGTTGGCGAAGATGGAGAACTCGATGTCGCGCGCGGCGTCGAAGCTGCCCGACCAGTGCGCGGCCACGCGGCGGTTGAACTGGGTGTTGGCGGTGATGCCCTGGAAGTTCTTGGCCCGCGGCGCGTCGAACCGCAGCTTCGTGTCGCCCGCCTCGAGGCGCCAGTAGTTGCGCCCGTCGTCGTAGAGGAAGCCGGCGCCGCCGTAGATGCGGTTGCTGTCCTTGTACGTGGCGCGTTTGAGGCGGTAGTCGCCCGCCTCGCCGGCCAGGAACAGGCCGGTGAGAGGGAAGGTCTTGTGGAAGAGGGAGGCCCGGTAGTTGTGCTCGCGCCGGTCGAGGAGGTCGACCGGGCGGTCGGCCGGCTGGAAGCGGTTCTGCGGGTAGTCGATCTGCCGATAGATGGCGCTGAAGGTGCCGGAGGTGCGGGAGGAGTACTTCCACTCGCCCAGGATGCCCCCCTCGCGGTTCTTCTGGGTCACGATGCGGTTGATCTCGCCGGTGTTCGCGTAGAGGTCGTTGGTGGCGGCGACGTAGGTGTCGAGGAAAAGGTGGTTGAAGAGGAGTTGGCTGTCCGCCCGGGTGCGCCAGCCGAACTGGTTCTGCTTCCGTTTCTCGTTCACCAGCGGCGTGTTGGGGTCGTCGTTCGTCTTCAGGCCGAAGGCCCAGGTCGGCGCGGCGTCGACGGAGAAGATGACCTTCTTGGTGGCCACGAGGTAGAGCCGCTGGGGCGCGCTGATGCTGAAGTTGATGCCCTGGCTCTGGTTGTTGGTGGGGACGTAGAAGCGCTGCTCGACGCCGATGTCGGAGAAGTGGAGCTCGGAGAGGAGATAGAGCGGTCCGTGGCGAAGGGTGGCGCGGCGGAGGTCGTCCGTGATCCGCTTGGCCGCGTCTAGCTGCGGATCGCGGTCGCGCAGGCCCTCCTGCGCCGCAAGAGACACCGGGACCAGCACGGCGAACAACGCCGCCGCAGCAAATTTGATCAGACGATCACCCCGCACACGACCTCCCTCTCTGGATAGCGCTAAGTAGTGGAGTCCGCGAAGCTTAACACATGAGGTGGCTAGTTATTGACCACCCTTATGGAACGATGAACGATGAGGGATGAACGATGAACGAAGGCGAGTGTGTTCATCGTTCATCCTTCATCGTTCATCGTTTGCCGGCAGGAACGCGCAGCTACAATAACCCCCACATGCCCATCGCCGAACGAGCGTGTCTTGCCCTGCTCCTGGTGTATCTGTTCTGGCTGCCGCTGCCGTTCGGGTCGGTCATCGATGAGGCGCGGCTGCCGCTCGTCCTCACGCCGCTGCTCCTCTGCTTCGCGGCGGCGCTGCTCGCGGCGCGCGATCCGGCCACCTCGCACTCCATGGCCTACCGCACCTGGAGCATCGGCGGCGCGCTGCTCGTCGGGATCGCGGCGCTGCAGCTCATCCCGCTCCCGCCCCCCCTCCTCGCCGCCATCTCGCCGGAGTCGCTGCACATCTGGCAGCTCGGCGCGCGGGTGGCCTCGCTGGCCGGCGTGCCGGCGCCGCACGCGTTCCCCATCAGCATCGATCCGGCCCAGACCCGAGACGAGCTGTTTCGCCTCCTCGCCCTCCTCGCCACGTTCCAGGCCGCGGCGTTCCTGGTGCGCGACCACGTCAGCCGGGTCGCGCTCTCCTGCGCCCTCTGCGCGGCGGCGATCTTCGAGACGCTGTACGGCGTGCGCGAGGCCGCCTTGCGCCGCTACGCCATCTGGGGGTGGGTGAACCGCCTGATCTACGACCGGGTGACCGGCACGTTCGTGAACCCGAACCACTTCGGCCACTACGTCGCCCTCATCCTTCCCCTCGCCCTCTTCCTCGCGGCGCTGGCCTGGCATCAGAGCGGGCCGGACTCCACGCCGTTCCGCCGCCGGCTGGTAGTGCTGCTGGAGCACCGCTTCCTGGTCTTCGCCGCCGGCGCGCTGGCCGCGCTGGGCTGCATTGCCGCGGTGCTGGTCTCGCAGTCGCGCGGCGCGCTGCTGGCGGCGATGGGCGGCTTCGCCATCGTCGGCACGCGCGTGCTCGGCGCGCAGAACACGCGCGGCCGGACGCTGGCCCGCGTCATCGCCGCCGCGGCCGGCGCGATGCTCCTCCTCGGCGCGGTGATCCTCTGGCTGGGCAGCGAGCGCACCGTGCTCCGCCGCCTCATGCCCTCCGAGGGGGAGACCACGACGCTGGTCGGCCGCCGCATCGGCATCACCGCGGCCCTCGGCGTGTGGCAGGACTTCCCCATCCTCGGCAGCGGCGCGGGGACGTTCGAGCGCGTCGTCTCCATGCATCAGTCGGAGGACCTGGGGAAGATGTATCACCACGCGCATGACGACTACGTGGAGATGGGCGCCACGTTAGGGACCGCCGGCTTCATGGTGGCGGTGGTCGCGCTGATCGGCGGCTACGTGGGGCTGATGCGCGGCACGTTCGGGCGCCGCGGCGCGGCGCTGCCGTGGCGGCGGCGCGCGTTCCAGATCGCGGCGCTGACCAGCCTCACCATCGCCATGGTGCACGCGCTGTTCGATTTCAACTTCTTCATCCCGGCGAACGCGGCCACGCTGGCGGCCATCGTCGGCGCGGCGGTGGCGCCGCGCAAGGTCACGAGAAGCGCACGAGCCGCCGCAGACGATTCCTGGTCAAGCCGTTGATCAGCCGTACTTCGACGCGGTGCGTGCCGGCGCCGAGCTGCACCTCGAACGTGCGCTCGTTGTCCACCGGCCCCTCGGCCACGCGCAGGTCGTCCACCAGCACCTCCACGTAAGGCGGCACCTCGTCCCGCTGCAGCGTCATCATGTGCAGCGGCACGCTCCGCGGGCCGTCCACGGCGCGCCAGGCGCGCTCGCAGAGGTCGGCGCCGCACAGCCCTTCCCACGGCGCGGCGGTGGCGGCCGCGGCGGCCTTCGCCTCCTGCGCCGCGGCCAGCTCGGGATTGCCCTTGCGCCGCTCCCACGCGGCGCGCTCGAGGTGGTACATGCGCCACTGCGGCCCGGCCGTGTGCGGGTACTGCAGCTCGATCTCCGCCGCGCGGTCGGCGGCGCGGGTGGCGAGGGCGAGGCGGGCGCGGATGGCATCGGTGGAGGAGCCGGGGAAGTGGACGAGCGCATCGATGCCGTTCAGCGAGCCGACGTTGCGCCGCAGCGCGTAGTCGACCACCTCGTCGATGGTGCCGGGGCGGTGCGGATCAATGTCGAGGGGGCGGGAGGCGAGGAGCTCCAGCACGTGCGCCACGAGCGGCTCGTCGGCGCGGTCGAGATCGGGCGGGATGGCCTGCACGAGCTCGATCGGCGTCAGCTCGGCGCGATGCAGCTCGAGCTCGGCGAGGCGCTTGCGCTGCAGTTCCGTGCGCAGCGCCCGGTAGTCGTCGAAGCGGCCGTTCGCGGCGGCGAGGTCGAGCAGCTCGGTGAGCGATCCGATGGTGCCGGGATTGGCGCGGCGCAGGAGCGAGAGGTCCCCCATCAGCGCGAAGAGCTCGCGGTAGCTGCGGTGAAAGAAGTCCGGATCGCGGAGCAGCGGCTCGAGCTGGCGCATCACCATCGTCCGATCCGCCTCGGAGAGCTCGGCCCAGTGGAAGAGCCCCGCCCGGACGAACGCCGCATGCGGGTTCGTGCGCAGCGGCGCGACCGCGTCGCCCAATGCGTGCGTGGCGCGCCAGAGGGCGAAACGGCGGTCGTCGGCGAGCGGCGTGTCGAGGGCGAGGTCGGCGGCGCGGCTGGCCGCCATCCAGTCGCCCGGATGCGAGGCGAGCCAGGCGGCGAGGGGGGGGAGGGTGGCCGGAGGGGCGGGGGGCGGGCGGTACGTGCCGAGGAAGAGGATGGCTCCCAGGAGCGCGCCGGCGGCCATGGCATAGTCCTTCATCATCGCGAAGCCTCGGTGAGGATGCGCTCCCAGTTCGCCAGGGCCACGGGCGGCGCGAAGCGCTCTTCGTACAACGCGCGGCCGCGGCTGCCCATCTCGTTCGCCTTGGCGCGATCGGCGGCGAGCGAGCGGATGCCCTCAACGAGCGCGGTCACGTCGCCCGGGTCCACGGCGATGCCGATGCCGTGCTCGCGCACCATGGCGGCGAGCTCTCCCGCGCCGATGCAGAGCACCGGCCGGGCGACGGCCAGGATTCCGTAGAACTTGCTCGGCACGATCAATCCATCGAGTGCTGGTTGCAGGGTAACGAAATGCGCGTCGGCCGCGGAGAGACTTTCGCCCAGCTGCTCGCGCGGCGCATAGGGCCGGAAGCTGACGTTGCCCAGCTCGCGCGTCGCCTCGCGCACGACCGCCAGCTGCGCGCCGCCTCCGGTGAAGACGAACTGCACCTCGGGCAATGCGCGGATCGCGCCGACGATGGTCTCGAACTCGTGCGCCCGCCCGAGGTTGCCGGAGTAGGCGATGGTGAAGCGGTCGTCGGTGCGCGGATGGGGGCGCAGCGCGGCGTCGGCCCAGTTGTGCTGCACCTCCATGCGGGGCGCGTTCAGACGCCGGGCCATCCCGTCGCTCAGAACGACGTTCGTGCGTGCCCGGCGCAGCGACCAGTCGCGCACGCGCTTCAACACGCCCGGCCCTTTCACGCCTAACGCGGTGGCGACCTCGGGGAACACATCCTGCGACCAGTTCACCACCCGATTCGAGGCGAGCGTGGCGACGAAGGAGAGCAGCGGCGGATCGGTCAGGGCCACGATGATCGCCTCGCGCTCGCGCCGCATGGCCAGGAACGCGGACCAGTAGAAGGTGAGGTAATCGACGGCCCGGCCGGGCAACCATCCGCGGCCGAACCGCGTCGACCAGACGCGCGTGATCTGAACATTGGCGCTCCCCTCTCCCCGCCGCGCGGGGAGAGGGTGCTCGAAGAGGGGGGGAGGGAGGCTCACCATCTCGCGTGAAGCCAGTTGCGCGGAGGCGTCGTCGTAGCGCTGCCGGCTGGTGATCGCGCCGACCTTCCAGCCCCGCGATGCGAGATGGAACGCGAGGTCCGACACCATCTGGCTAGTGGCCGAGTGGTCGGGATGGAAATAGCGGTTGACGAAGACGACCCGGGGCTGCTCGCTCATCGCCGCGTGAGCTCCCAGGAGAGAATGCACTCCGCGAGCACCCGCTCCAACACATAGCGCAGCCCGGCGAAGCCATCGAGGAACAGCCGCTTCACGAAGAGCGTCTGCACCAGCACCGCGAAGGGCGCCACCACCCGCAGCTTGCGGATGCGCGCCGGGAAGTTGAGGGAGCGCGGATCGGCGGTGCGCAGCTTCTCCGCCTCCTGCCGCATGTACTTGCGCTGCCTCTCCACGAAGCGTCCCAGGGACTTGCGGTCGTCGTGGATGATCGGCGCCTGCAGCCGCTCCACCCGTCCCGGCACGCGGACGCGATGCGCGTGGCCGTCCTGCATCACCGCGCCGTTGTGGCGGCGGAAGAGGACGATGCGCGGCGGATAGAGCGTCGCGCGCAGCCGCTTGCCGTTCACGGCGTACTGGAACGGGATCTCGTAGGCGTCGACATCGTCCGGCGGACGCAGCGCGGCGAGCGCGCGGATCAGTTCATCGGTCACGAAGTAGTCGGCGTCGAGGAGCATGACCCACGGCGTGTCGGCCTGGGCGATGCCGTAGTTCGACTGCCCGGCGAGCGTGTCGAAGGGCCGCTGCACCACGCGCACGTTGTCGAAGGTCCGGGCCATGTCCACCGTCCGGTCGGTGCTGTGGCTGTCGATGACCACTACTTCCGTGGCCCACTCCAGCTGCCCCAGGGTGCGCTCGATGTTGTCTTCCTCGTCGCGGGTGAGGATCAGCGGCGTGATGTGCTCGAGCATCGCTCGTATACCTCCTCCATCTGCGCCGCGACGCGCGGCCAGGTCAGTTCCCGCTCCACCAGCGCGCGGCCGTTCCGCCCCAGCTGCGCGCGCAGCGCCGGATCGCGCAGCAGCGAGGTGAGCGCGGCGCGGAAGTCGTCCGCCATCACCCCGGCATTGGCGAACGCGACGTGCTCCGCCAGGCCGACTTCCGGCGAGAGCACGACCGGCGTCTCCATCATCATCGCCTCCACCACCGCGTTGCCGAAGTTCTCGGAGAGCGAGGGCAGCGCGAAGATGGCGGCCCTCGCCAGCAGCTCCCACTTCGCCTGGCCATGCAAAGGCCCGAGGAACACCACGTCCTTCCCCTCGGCCCGCTTGCGCAGAGCGGGGGTGAGGTTCTCCTCATCGTTGCCGGCGATCTCCAGACGGGCGCCGTCCGGCAGCGCATCGATCAGCCGGTCGAGGCCTTTCTTCCAGTTGATGCGGCCGAGGAAGGCGATGGTGTTTTCGTCGCGCGTGACGCCGGGCCGCGGCACGAGCTCGATGCCGTTCGGCACGACGGCGGGATGGGGGATGGGAAGGTGGACGTGCTGCGCATCCTGCAGCTCGCGGTGGGAGGTGAAGTGGATGGCCGCCGCGTTTTTGAAGTTGCGGCGCTCCACCAGTTGCAGCCAGGCCGTCTTCACCGCGCGGCTCTTCCGCCGGATCAGCTCCGGCACGAGCATCCCCCGCGGCGCGATCAGGTAGGGCACGCCCCGGCCATGCGCCGCGCGCGCCGCGGCCGTGGTCGGCCAGAGGAAGACGGAGTGCAGATGGACGACGTCGAACGCGTGGACATCGCGCAGCGCGCGTCCCATGGGCGGCGACCAGTAGAGCCGTGGAAACGAGGAGGGGAAGTAATGGACCTGCACGCCGTCCAGCTCGACCGGCCGGTCCAGCGGCACCTCGCTCACGCCGGGGCCGTCGACGTTCGTGGTGAAGACGTGTACCTCGTGGCCGCGCGCCGCGAGCGCCTTGCAGAGGCCGTGCACCGCGACGATGGGGCCGCCGTAACGCGTCGCCGGGAGGTAGGTCGGGACGACGTGGAGGAGCCGCACAGCTCCTTTTTACACCGTTGCGGGCGTGCGGAGGCCGAGCGGCTGGGGCGCGGCCTGCGCCTTCTGCTGCGCGGCGAACTTCTCGCTCAGCGTCGCCGTGCCGAGGAAACAGCCGACGAAGAAGGCGGTGAGCAGGATGAGCACCGCATCGGAATAGGCCTGCGCCGAGACCATGAAGTTCAAGATGTTGGAGACGAGGATGGCCAGCAGGATCACCCGGATCAGCTGCGTCGAGCCGGGGAGATCGGGCGCGGCGGCGAGGCGCAGCAGCGACCGGGCCAGGATCCAGGCGAAGAAGGCGACGGCAACCAGGCCGGGGAGGCCCAGCTCCACGGCGAGCTTGCCCAAACCGCCCTCTTGCCAGCCGACGTTCAGCTCCTTGCCGGTGAGGTGATGCACGCCCTGGGTCGCGCTGCCCAGGCCCGCGCCCATCAGGCCGTATTGCTGGAAGGTGTCCAGAAGGCCGCCCTCCAGGCGGATCCACACCTCCTCGCGCGAGGTCACGGTGCCCTTGGCATAGACGCTGGAGCGCTCGTCGCTGGCGATGCGGGAGACGATCACCCCCATGAGCATGCCGGCGATGACGATGGCGGCCAGCTGCGTCGTGGTCAGGCGGCGGAAGTAGCGCCACACCAGCACCAGGGCGAAGACGGCCAGCATGTAGACCGCCTTGCGCCGGCCGGAGATCAGGCAGTTCACGAAGCCCCACATCGCGACGAGCATCCACGGCCAGGTGCGCACCTTCATCCCGCCCCGCACGGCCATGCCGATGCCGATCGAGCCGAGCGTCGCGGCGTGCCAGCCCATGATGTCCGGCGCGCGGTAGAAGCCGGAGAGCATGGGGATCTGCACGCCGGGCAGGTGGCGGATGTAGAGGCCGGGCTGCGCCACCAGGCCGAGGATGGGCCAGGTGAAACCGAGGTACTCGCAGACGCAGCCGATCATGGCGATGGAGGTGACGATGGAGTAGAAGCGGAAGAAGCGGAGCAGCGCATCCTCGTCGCTCATCCAGGCGTAGCCGATGAGGACGGCGGGGAGGGGGGCGAGGTAGATGAAGAGGCTCAGGGCGGGGACTTTCCAGTACTCCAGGCCGAAGGTGACGAGCCCCGTCACGGCGGCGAGGAAGAGGCAGATGACGATCAGGAGCATGGCCTGGGAGACGGCCCTGAAGCGGCGGGAGAGGTCGCGCAACTGGCGCTGGAGCATGGCCTGGCTGCCGAAGAGGATGGCGAAGTAGACGACCAGGATGCTGAAGGTCATCTCCGGCGGCGTGCCGGGCGTGATCTTGCGGATGGGATCCTGCAGGACGCCGACCACCACCGCCATGAGCCAGCCGCGCCGCCAGTCGACGAGCGACACGAGGGCGGCCAGGCCGAGGACGGAGAGGAAGAGCATCAGCATTGGTCGTTCTCGGGAAGCGGCATCCGTGGCCGAAACATTCCGGGCGATCAGCGATCAGCGATCAGCGATCGGGCGAGCAGCAACCCTCTCACTTCTCCCACCAGTTTGGCAGGGATGGTCCACGGGTGGGTGGCGTGGTAGCGCGTCAGCACATTCCTCCGCAGCCTGTCCAGCACGTAGCCGGTCAGGCTCGG
>DASYMJ010000028.1:0-2405 GCA_036009105.1 Thermoanaerobaculia bacterium
GCATCCATCTCGCCTCGATTGGCCATCCCGTGGTTGGCGACCGGCGGTACGGCGGGAAGGCGGCGCCGCGCCTGATGCTCCACGCGTGGAAGATCGAGCATGGGTCGATCGGCAGCATTGAGGCGCCCGTGCCGCCTGAAATGTAGGGCCGGCTCTCAGCCGGCCCATCGAAAGGACGGTTGGGCCGGTTGAGAACCGGCCCTACATTTGCCCCCTCCCTTTGGGTAGCATCGTCACAACACCCCTTTGGGATAGCATCCGCCGCCATGGAACCGGTGACGATTCACGCAACGACCGTCATCTGCGTCCGGCGGGACGGCAAGGTCGCTCTCGCCGGCGACGGGCAGGTGACGATCGGCAACACGGTGATGAAACATGGCGCGGCGAAAGTCCGCCGTCTCTATCACGACAAGATCCTGGCCGGTTTCGCCGGCTCGGCGGCCGATGCGTTCGCCCTCTTCTCCCGCTTCGAGGCCAAGCTGGAGGAGTATCGCGGCAACATGGAGCGGGCCGTGGTCGAGCTGGCCAAGGACTGGCGGATGGACAAATACCTGCGCCAGCTGCAGGCGATGCTCATCGTGGCCAACGCCGAGAAGGCGTACCTCATCAGCGGAACGGGCGATCTGATCCAGCCGGATGACGGCATCCTCGCCATCGGCTCCGGCGGCCCGTTCGCGCTCGCCGCGGCGCGCGCGCTGATCCAGCACACGGACAAGAGCGCGGTGGACATCGCGAAGGAAGCGATGCACATCGCCGCCTCCATCTGCATCTACACGAACGACAACATCACGGTCGAGAGTCTCTGATGGTCATCCACCTACCGGGCAATACGGACGAAGTGTCGGCCGAGCGGCTCACGCCGAAAGAGATCGTGCGGGAGCTCGACAAGTACATCGTCGGGCAGCGCAATGCGAAGCGGGCCGTGGCCATCGCGCTGCGGAACCGCTGGCGGCGGCAGCAGCTGCCGGCCGAGATGCGGGAAGAGATCGCGCCGAAGAACATCATCATGATCGGCCCTACCGGCGTGGGAAAGACGGAGATCGCCCGCCGCCTGGCGAAGCTCACCCGCTCGCCGTTCCTCAAGATCGAGGCCTCGAAGTTCACGGAGGTCGGCTACGTCGGCCGCGACGTGGAGTCGATCGTGCGCGACCTGACCGAGATCGGCGTGAAGCTGGTGCGCGACGAGAAGAACCGCGCCGTGCGCGAGGCCGCCGTGCGCAACGCGCGCGAACGGATCCTCGACATCCTCCTCCCCGACTCCCGCCGCCCCGCCGCCCGCCCGGCGTTCGTCGCCCCGCCGCCCGCCGAGGCGGAGTCCTCCGGCGAGACGCGCGAGAAGCTGGGGCGCTGGCTGGACGAGGGCCGGCTCGAGGAGCGGGAGATCGAGCTGGAGGTGAAGGATCAGGGCTTCCCCTCCTTCGAGATCTTCACGCCGCAGGGCGTGGAGGAGATGGGCATCAACGTGAAGGACATGCTGCCCGGCATCTTCGGCGGCAAGACGCGCCGCAAGATGGTGCGCATCGGCGACGCGCGGGAGCTGATCATCGCCGAGGAGGCGGAGAAGCTGGTCGATCAGCAGAACGTGGCCCGCGAGGCGATCGAGCGGGTGGAGCAGAGCGGCATGGTCTTCCTCGACGAGATCGACAAGATCGCCGGCCGCCAGTCCGCGGCGAGCGGCCCGGACGTTTCGCGCGAGGGCGTGCAGCGCGACCTGCTGCCGATCGTGGAAGGGACGACCGTGAATACGAAGTACGGCATGGTGAAGACGGACCACATCCTCTTCATCGCCGCCGGCGCATTCCACGTGGCAAAGCCTTCCGACCTCATCCCCGAGCTGCAGGGCCGCTTCCCCATCCGGGTGGAACTGGAGTCGCTGACGGAGGAGGATTTCGTGCGCATCCTCCGCGAGCCGAAGAACGCCCTCACCACCCAGTACACCGCCCTCCTCGGCACGGAAGGCGTGACCCTCGCCTTCCAGGAAGACGCCATGCGGGAGATCGCCCGCTTCGCGGCCGTGGTGAACGACAAGACGGAGAACATCGGCGCCCGCCGCCTGCACACGATCCTGGAGCGCCTCCTGGACGAGCTGTCCTTCGAGGCCAGCGAGATGGACGGCCAGACGGTGACGGTGGATGCGGCCTACGTGCAGCGGGTGCTGGCGGACGTGGTCAAGGACGAGGATCTCTCGCGGTACGTGCTGTAGGGAGGAACGGGATGCATTGCTACTTATCGGTGGCTTGCCGTTCATGCATTATTGGCGCACAATGCCTCGAATGACGAAGTTTGAGACCATCGTCGATCACTTGGCTAAGAACGACTGCGCGCCCGACAAGTGCCAATACATACTGTTTCGAAATGCCAGGACGGGCGATACGGTGCCCGTTCCGATCGAGCCTGTGCTGGAC
>DASYMJ010000029.1:0-4100 GCA_036009105.1 Thermoanaerobaculia bacterium
GGTCGGCGGCCCTTTTCATGTAGGGCCAGCTCTCAGCTGGCCCCCAGCGCGGCATCCCCCGATCGGCCACTTTGGGGCCGGTTGAGAACCGGCCCTACATTCCCGGAATAGCCCTCCTCCCCCAGCCGTTGTTCGCCGAGCCACCAAGCTTTCCCCCTTGCGGATACCGTTGTGTCCGTGCTAGAAAGCGGGGCTCATTTTCGGAGGTTCTTCGTGTACGCCATCATTCGTTCGGGTGGGAAGCAGTATCGGGTAGCTGAAGGCCAGACGGTCCGCGTGGAGCGCGACGTCCTCGGCGCGGCCGATCAGGACAAAGTCACGTTCAACGAGGTGCTCCTGGTCGGCGGCGACAACCCGCAGATCGGCACCCCGACGGTGAGCGGCGCGTCCGTCGCGGCCACGGTCGTTCGCGAGGCTCGCGGCTCGAAGATCATCGTCTTCAAGAAAAAGCGCCGTAAGAATCACACCAAGCGGAAGCACGGTCATCGTCAGGACCTCGTCGAGCTCCGCATCGACAGCATCAGCGTCTAAACGGGATCAGGGAGGCACAACACCATGGCTCATAAAAAGGGACAGGGCTCGTCGCGCAACGGCCGCGATTCGCAGCCGAAAATGCTCGGCGTCAAGCGCTTCGCCGGCCAGTTCGTCACCGGCGGCTCCATTCTCGTCCGCCAGCGTGGCACGCGCTTCTACCCCGGCGTCAACGTCGGGATCGGCCGCGACCACACGCTCTTCGCCAAGATCGACGGCATCGTGCAGTTCCACGACAAAGGCCAGCGCGGCCGCTACATCAGCGTGACCCCCGCCGCGTAATGATGTAGGGCCGGTTCTTCAACCGGCCCCCGCAGCACCCCGATTGGGCCGGCTGAGAGCCGGCCCTACGTTTTTCAAACCCCTGGAACGTCCTTGGCACTGACAACCTCATGATGTTCATCGATCAGGCGACCATCCGCGTCAAAGCCGGCGACGGCGGCAGCGGATGCGTGGCCTTCCGGCGCGAAAAATTCATTCCCAAGGGCGGCCCCTCCGGCGGCGACGGCGGCGCGGGCGGATCGGTGTGGATCGTCGCCAGCAAACGCCTCAACACCCTCTACCACCTCAAGTTTCAGCGGGAGTGGAAGGGGGGGCGGGGCGAGCACGGCATGGGCTCGAACTGCTCCGGCGAGGCCGGCAATGAGGCGATCATCGAGTTGCCGATCGGCTCCGTCGTCCGGGACAAGATCACTGGCGAGCTCATCGCCGATCTTGCCCACGACGGTCAGCGCGTCCTGGTCGCCAAAGGCGGCCGCGGCGGTCAGGGCAACCAGCACTTCGCCACCGCGACGCGTCAGGCTCCGCGCTTTGCCCAGCCCGGCGAGGCAGGCGAAGAGCACGAGCTCTTCATCGAGCTGAAGCTCATCGCCGATGCCGGCATCGTCGGCCTTCCCAACGCCGGCAAGTCGACCCTCATCTCCGTGATCAGCGCCGCCAAGCCGAAGATCGCCGACTATCCGTTCACCACGCTCGTCCCCAACCTCGGCGTCGTCAAAGCGGATGACGATCAGACCTTCGTCGTGGCGGACATCCCCGGCCTCATCGAAGGCGCGCACGAGGGCCACGGCCTGGGCGACCAGTTCCTGCGCCACGTCGAGCGCTGCTCGGTCCTGGTCCACCTGGTCGACCTCTCCTCGAACGAGCATCCCGATCAGGACGCGGAAGTCATCGCCCGCGAGCTGCAGCTCTACTCCGGGACGCTGGCTGAGAAGCCGCGCATCGTGGTCGGCTCGAAGCTCGACTCCGCGATCGAGGGCAACTCGGAGAAGCTCCGCGCCTACGCAGGCCGCAACGACTTCCCGTATCACGAGATCTCCGCCGTCGTGGGGGACGGCGTGCGCGACCTGGTGCGCATGCTCGCCCGCGTGGTGCGCGAGCACGCGGATGAGCGGAGTGTCCTGCCGAGTCGCGAAGACGATGCAGCATCTCCCGGCAAGGACGAGGAGATCCTTCGGCAGGCTCACGATGACGCCCCGGTAGAGCGATGAAGATCGGACTCTGCGGCGGGACCTTCGATCCTTTCCATCGCGGCCACCTCGACCCGATCCTCGCCGTGCGCGGCAGGATGCAGTGGGACCAGATCATCTACATCCCTGCCTACATCCAGCCGTTCAAGCAGGAGCAGGCCACCGTCTCCGGCTACCACCGCTTCGTCATGGCCGGCATGGCCACCGTCGACTATGACGACATCTTCGCCTCGACCATCGAGCTGGAGAGAGGCGCGGTCTCCTACACCGTCGATACGCTGGAGGAGCTGCGCGGGCAGTACCCGGAAGCAACGCTGGACTGGGTCATCGGCGACGACAACCTGCCCCGGCTCGGCGAGTGGAAATCGCTCGACCGCATCTTCGAGCTGGCCAACTTCGCCGTGCTCACCCGCGGCGGCGCGGAGCCGCCGCCGCTGGTGCAAGCGCGCATCGCCGAGCCGCACGAACGGCCCAGGTGCGGCGCCGTGGTCTTTGCCGAGAACAACACCGTGCCGGTGTCTTCCACCGAAATTCGCAGAAGGATCCGCGCCGGAGAATCGATCGATGGACTGGTCGATCCCCGCGTGGCGCGTTACATTCATCACTACGCACTCTATGAGGGGAGCCCCGCGTGAACGACTCGATTGAAAGCCGCGTCCGCCTTGCCGTCGCGGCAGCCCAGGACAAGAAGGCGTTCGATCTGGACGTCCTCTCGGTCGCCGGACTGACGTCCATCGCCGACTATTTCATCATCACCTCCGCCAATTCGGAGCGGCAGGCGCAAGCCATCGCCGACAACATCCTGAGCCAGCTCCGGGACGAGCTGAAGGTCAAGCCGCTGCTGGTCGAGGGCACCACGCCCGGCCGCTGGATCCTGATCGACTTCGGCGACTTCATCGTCCACATCTTCACCGAGGACGTCCGCCGCTTCTACGGTCTGGAGCGCCTCTGGGGCGATGCGCCGAACGTCACGGCGGACTACACCGAGGAGGCCGAGAGGCCGCGGGATGCCCGCCTCAAGAAGACCTCGTGAGCTGACCCGCGCCGTCCGCACCAGGAGCCCCGCCATGCGCGCGCTCCTCGGCACGGTCGAGCGGGCGCTCGACCACGACGTCAGCATCCTCATCCTCGGCGAGAGCGGCTCCGGCAAGGGCTGGCTCGCCGAGAACATCCATCGCTTCGGGAGCCGCCGCGACGAGCCTTTCGTGCACGTCGACTGCGCGGCCATTCCGCCCGACCTTTTCGAGAGCGAGCTGTTCGGATTCGAGAAGGGGACGTTCACCGGTGCGGCGGAGCGGAAGCTGGGGCGCCTGGAGATCGCGAAGCGGGGCAGCGTCTACTTTGATGAGATCGCGGCGCTCACGCCGGCCCTGCAGGCGAAGCTTCTCCGCGCCTTCGAAGAGAAGCGCTTCACGCGCCTCGGCGGCGGCAGCGAAGTGCGGCTCGAGGCGCGCGTGATCTCCTCCTCCAGCGCGGACGTCGCCGCGCTGCTGCGCCGCGACCTGCTCTACCGCATCAACGTGCTGACCGTCACCTTGCCGCCGCTGCGGGAGCGGAAGGAGGATGTGCCGCGCCTCGCCGAGGACTTCGCGCGCAACGCCGGCAAGCGCATCGACGCCGACGCGTTGCGTTGGCTGGAGGGCTACGCGTGGCCCGGCAACGTGCGCGAGCTGCGCAACGCCATCGAGCGCGCGGCGCTGCTCGCGGACGGCGACACCATCACCTCCGCCTCGCTGCCGCTCGCCGCGCCCGCGGAGCTGGTGACCGTCGCCGCGCGCGACGCGTGGACATTGGACGAGCTCGAAGCGCGCTACATCCGCGAGGTCTTGCGTCAGACGAAGGAGAACTACTCCCGCGCCGCCGAGATCCTCGGCATCAACCGCAAGACGCTTCTGGAAAAGCGCCGCAAATACGGTATCGAATGATTAGGAAGGAAAGGATGGCCGAGGCTATGGCAACCAACCCACCGCCCCGTGGCCGGCGGTGAAATTTCGGCTGATCTGGGTCCGTTCGAATGCCGACGCTGAACTGGCTTCCGCCGGCGAGCGTTACCTCAACCGGATCAAACATTTTTATCCGGTCGAGGTGCTGGAGGTGGCG
>DASYMJ010000030.1:0-7735 GCA_036009105.1 Thermoanaerobaculia bacterium
GGCATCTCGGCGTCGCAGTTCACGAAGTGGCATCTCGATCATCACCTCGGTCTCGGCTCGTTCGAAGAGGATCCAAAGCGACACTACCTCTCGCCGAAGATCAACGCCCGCTGGCTGAAGTTCCTCTACTTCACGCCGGCGCTCTTCCCCATCTACTTCCGCGCCGCGGCGCGCGAGACGGCGGCGTATCCGCCCGAGATGCGCAAGCGGATCGCCCGCGAGCGTCTGGCGACCATCGCCTTCCAGCTGGCCATCCTCTTCACCATCGCCTTCCTCGGCGGCTGGGCTGTTGCCTGGAAGCTCTACCTCGTCCCCATCTTCTTCGTCTTCCCCATCGCCTTCGCCTTGAACCGCCTCGGCCAGCACTACGACATCGATCCGGACGATCCGGCGCAGTGGTCGACCCTGGTCAAGGGCTCGTGGTTCTGGGACGTGGTCTTCCTCTTCTCCAACTACCACCTCGAGCACCACTACTTTCCCGGCGTTCCGTTCTACAACCTGCCCCGCCTGCAGCGCCTGCTGCTGCCGTTCTACGAGAAGCGCGGCATGACCGCGCGCAGCTACGGCTCGCTCGTGTGGCGATATTTGATCCTCAATCGCAAGCCGCACACGAAGTGGACGGCGGCGATCGGCGATCAGCGGTCAGCGATCAGCGCCACTACCAGCAACCAGCAACCAGCCACCAGCAACTCACAGTAGGCCTCCTTCCAACGCCTTGAGCACCGCGCGCGTCCGGTCGCGCACGCCGAGCTTGGAGAGGATGCTCGACACGTGGTTCTTCACCGTCCCCTCCGCCGTTTCGAGCGCGCCGGCGATCTCCTTGTTGCTGTAGCCGCCGGCCATCAGGCGGATGACTTCGCGCTCGCGCGCCGTCAGCGGATCGGCCAGGCGCATCGGCACCGCGCGGATGCCCCGCAACAGCCGCTCTGTGATCGCGGGCTGGAAGAGCGACTCGCCTTTGGCCACGACCTCGATGGCGTGCACCAGCTGCTCGAGCGAGACGTCTTTCAGCAGGTAGCCGCGCGCTCCGGCGCGGATGGCATCGAGCACCACATCGGCATCATCAAAGGTTGTGAGCACGATGCAGCCCGGCCCATCCAGTTTGCGCAGCAGCTCGATGCCGTTCATGCGCGGCATGCGCACATCGAGCAGCACGACGTCCGGCCGCGTTGCCTCGATCAGCTGCAGCGCTTCTTCGCCATCGCGCGCTTCGCCGCACACTTCGATCGACGGCGCGAGCTCCAGCAGGCGATGGATGCCCTGGCGGATGAGCATCTCGTCGTCGACGATCAGCGTCCGAATCATGGCAGCGTCGCGAAGATGCTGAAGCCGCTGCCGGGCGTGGTGGAGAGCTCGATGCGGCCGCCGGCGCGCTCGATCCGCTCGCGCATGCCGCGCAGGCCGAAGCCGGGAGTGGCACCGTCCGCGCCGCGGCCATCATCGCGGGCGCGGATCTCCAGCTGCCCGCCCACCGACTCGATGGCGATCCAGAGATTGCGCGCGTCGGAATGGCGCGCGGCGTTCGTCACGATCTCCTGCGCGCAGCGGAGGAGGATGTGCGCCTTTTCCGGATCGCTGATGGTCAGCCGCTCGTCGATGTCGAGATGTACCTTCGGCGACGGCAGCGCGCCGATCATCTCTCGCAACGCCTCGGCCAGGTTCTCGTCGCTCTTCATCTTCGCCACGATCTCCCGCACGTCGGTGAGCAGCAGCTTCGTGATGGATTGCGCCGTCTCGATCCGCTCCCGCGGCGCGCCGTCCGTCTGATGCTTCGCCGTCTCCAGGTTGAGCGAGAGCGCGGTGAGGTGATGGCCCAGGGCATCGTGCAGCTCCTGCGAGATGCGCAGCCGCTCGGCGATGCGCGCCAGCTCCGCGCGCGTGGCGGACTCGCGGTGCAGCGCGCCGATGGTGAAGAACGCGAGTAGCTGGAAGCCGAGGTAGGGCGGGGTGAGGAGGATGGCGGGACGGGAGCTCCAGTGCACGGTGATCGCGGCGAAAAGGAGCAGCGATTGCACGCCGATCCAGAGCGCTCCGTTCCTCGGCTTCAGCAAAGTGGCCAGCTGCATCGCGATGAGCACGAGGAGCGAGCCTTCGAAGCCGTCGCAGAGGAGGAGGACCATCGTCACCACGCACGTCGCCTCCAGCGCGAGCAGCAGCAGCGTCGGTTTTCGCGGCAGCATGAAGGCTACGCCGAACGCCAGGAACACCACCGCCCAAACGGTGAACGTCTGCAGCGATCGCGGCGGCTCGGCCACCACCGGCACGCCGGTCATCAGCCACGCGGCGAGACCGCCGAGGCGGAGCAGCTTCCGGTCGTCCATCGCCTCATCATAGGCTCCCGCGCGCGGGCCGGCATGTGCCGGAAGTCATGCTTCCCGCGCACCCCTTGCGGCACAGGTTTTCCCTTTCTCTTCGCCCTACCTTGCCAGGAAAGGAGAACCAATCATGCGACTGATCCTGCTCTTCGTGCTGTTCGTGACCCGCTCGCTCGTTGCCGCCGAGGAGACGCGGGTGGAGTTTCTGCAGGCGATTGCGGCGCGGGACGAGACGAAAGTGCGCTCCATGCTCGCCAGCGATCCGGCGCTGGTGAACTCGAAGACGAAGGACGGCCGCTCGGCGGTGCTCGTCGCGCTCTTCCACAACGACAAAGGCTTCCTGCCCCGGCAGCAGAACACGATGCTGCCCATCATCGCCGCCGCCCACCCCAAGCTCGACGTCTACGACGCGGCCGCCCTCGGCGACGCCGCCGTCCTTCGCTCCCTGCTCCGTCGCGATCAGGCCCTGGCGCGCTCCGTCCACCCCTTCGGCTGGACCGCCCTGCACATCGCGGCTTTCGCCGGGCAGCTGGACGCCATGCGCGTCCTGCTCGATGCCGGCGCGGACATTCAGTCCCGCGGCAAATCGCGCTTCCGCAACGCGCCGCTGCACACCGCGATGCTCACCGGCCAGCTGGAGGCGGTTCGCCTTCTGCTTGATCGAGGCGCCGATCCACTCATGCGCCAGGCGAAAGGCTTCACCCCGTTGCACGAGGCCGCCCTCCTGGGCCGCCTCGACTGCGCCCGCCTGCTGCTCGATCACGGCGCCGAGATCAACTCCCGCTCCGACGACGGCCGCACCCCGCTCTCGGAAGCCTTGCGCGGCCACCACACCGAGCTCGCCGAGTTCCTGCGCGGGCAGGGCGGGGTGGTGGAGGTGACGGCGAATTTGATGGAGTCGCCGGATTAGGGAGGCTATTCGCGGGTGCGGATGCGGTCCTCGTCGACGATGAGCAGCTTACCTGTGAGCGTGCCGTCTCCGAGCTTGGTCAGGAAGCGCCGAACCAGTGCATGAATGATTGGGCAGCTCGAACACAACGATGCCGGCATGGTCCCGTGGGGCAAACACACGGATGTCGGCGAAGTCGTAATCGGCGGTCAGCAGTGCGAGGCCGTGGTGTCGGGCGAAGCTGCCGATTTAGGATCGGCAGTCTCGCCCAGGCCCACGTCCCGGACATGCACGGCTTCATGGCCGCACTCGCGGCAGACATCCACCAGCGTGCGAGGAAGGTTCTCGTCGATCAGGAACAGCAAGCGTGTCAACTCGCCGGAACGGGACGCTGCTGCTGTTCGCCGACGAGCTCTCCGGCGTATTCGAGCGCGGCAGCGATGTCCTCTTCCGTCACGCCGTAGTCCTCGATGATCTCTTCCCAGCTGGAATGCCCCGCGAGGTTCGCCAGGATCGTCTCGACCGGCACCCGCGTCCCACGGATGACCGGCCGTCCATGCTGAATCTGCGGATCGATCTTGATGCGCTCGTTCACGGGCCCTATTTTAGCGCGCCCCTCACGCCATCTGCCGCAGCGCCTTCTCCATCCTCCGGATCCCCTCCGCCGCCTCGTCCATGGTCAGGTTGAGGGGGGGCCGGAAGCGGGCCGACTGGTGGCCGGACGAGAGCACCATCACGTCGTTGCCCATGAAGGCGCGAAGCGCGTTGTCGCGGAGCTCGCCGCTGGGGAGGTCGAACGCGGCCATGAGCCCGCGGCCGCGCACGTTCGACACGAGCGACGGGAACTCGTCCGCGAAGCGCTGCAGCTCGCCCACAAAGTACGCGCCGACGGTGGCCGCGTTCTCCACCAGCCGCTCCTCGTCGATCACCTCGAAGTAGCGCTGCGAGCGGACCATGTCCGTCAGGTTGCCGCCCCACGTCGAATTGATGCGCGAGGAGACCTTGAACACGTTGTCGTCGATGTCGAAGATGCGGTCGTTCGAGGCGAAGCCGCAGACCTGCGTCTTCTTGCCGAAGCAGAAGAGGTCCGGCTCCACCCCGTAATGCTGGAACGACCACATGCGGCCGGTGATGCCGACGCCGGACTGCACCTCGTCGAAGATCAGCAGCATCTCGTTCTCGTCGCACAGCTGGCGGATGGCCCGGAAGAACTCGGGGCGGAAGTGGTTGTCGCCCCCTTCGCCCTGGATCGGCTCCATGATGAACGCCGCGACGTCATCCTTCCGCTCGGCCAGGAACTGCTTCGCCTGGGCCAGCGCCGCTTCCTCGCGGCGGGCCGCATCCGCCTGCGACTGCTCGGTCAGCGGAAAGGTCAGCTTCGGGTTCTCGATGCGCGGCCAGTCGAACTTCGGGAAGTACTGCGTCTTCTTCGGGTCGGTATTGGTGAGCGACAGGGTGTAGCCGGTGCGGCCGTGGAAGGCCTCCCGCAGATGCATGATCTGCGTGCCTTTCTCCTCCTGGTAGCCCTTCTTGAAATTCTTGCGGACTTTCCAGTCGAACGCGGTCTTCACGGCGTTCTCGATGCCGAGGGCTCCGCCTTCGATGAAGAACATGTGCTTGTTCAGGGTGGGAGGGACGGCGATGCGGGCGAACGTCTCGACGAACTCGGCCATGTAGGTCGTGTAGATGTCGGAGTTGGCCGGCTTGTTGATGGATGCCGTGGCGATCTTGTCCCGGAACTCCGGGTTGTCCAGGCGGGGGTGGTTGTAGCCGATGGGGCAGGAGGCGAAGTTCGTGAAGAAGTCGAGCACGGCGCGGCCGCGGCGCGCGTCGAAGACCCAGGAGCCCTTCGACTTCTCGAGGTCCATGACGATGTCGTACCCATCGGCCAACATGTGCCGGGACAAGACGTTATGCACCTCGGCGGGCTGGACGTGGAGGCGACGATCGATGATGGGGGTGACGGTCATGCAGGTGAGCTCCTATGAAAAAGTGCGGCGGGATGATATCAGTTGCCGTTCCTGGTTGTCGGTGGCTGACCGATGACCGCATCACACCATTTCACAGGAGTCTCCATGAAAGAAATCGTCATCCTCGGCGGCGCCCGCACGCCGATCGGATCCTTCCTCGGAACCCTTTCCTCCCTCACCGCGCCGAAGCTCGGCTCCATCGCCATCAAGTGCGCGCTGGAGAACTCCGGCGTCACCCCGGACCAGATCGAGCAGGTGATCATGGGCAACGTGCTGCAGGCCGCCGTCGGCCAGGCGCCGGCGCGCCAGGCCGGCATCGGCGCGGGCATCCCGCCGGAGGCCGGCGCCGTCACCGTGAACAAAGTCTGCGGCTCGGGCCTGAAGGCCCTCATGTACGCCGCCAACGACATCCGCTGCGGCGAGTACGACATCGCCATCGCCGGCGGCATGGAGTCGATGTCCAACGCGCCGTACGCCCTGCCCCAGGCGCGCACCGGCTACCGCATGGGCAACGGCAAGATGATCGACGTCATGATCCACGACGGCTTGTGGGACCCGTACGGCGACAAGCACATGGGCAACTGCGCCGAGACGTGCGTGAAAAAGTACAACTTCACGCGCGAGCAGCAGGACGACTTCTCCCGCGAGTCCTACCGCCGCGCACAGGAAGCGGTGAAGAACGGCAAGTTCAAGAAAGAGATCGCCATCGTCGAGATCCCGTCCAAGAAAGGGACCTCCGTCATCATCGATGATGAAGAGCCGTTCACGGCCCCGCTGGACAAGATGTCGACGCTGAAGCCGGCCTTCCAGAAGGACGGCGGCACGGTCACCGCCGCAAATGCGTCGAAGATCAACGACGGCGCCGCGGCGCTCGTCGTCACCTCGGCCGATTATGCGGAGCAGAACGGCCTCAAGCCGATGGCGCGCATCATCGCCCAGGCCACGGCGGCGCAGGAGCCGGAGTGGTTCACCACGGCGCCCGCGAAAGCCATCGACATCGTGCTCCGCCGCGCGAACATGACGGTGGATGACATCGACCTGTTCGAGGTCAACGAGGCCTTCGCCGCCGTCGCGCTCGCCGCGATCGAGGACGCGAAGATCCCGCACCAGAAGATGAACGTCAACGGCGGCGCGGTGGCCCTCGGCCATCCGATCGGCGCCAGCGGCGCGCGTCTCATCGTGACGCTGATGCACGCCCTGCAGGATCGCGGTCTGAAGCGCGGCCTGGCGGCGATCTGCATCGGCGGCGGCGAGGCCGCCTCGATGATCATCGAAATGATCTGACCTTTCCTCATCATTGCCACAATCGGAGTCGATGCTGTTTCGCATGAGACAGCATCGACTCCTGCTCCTCCTCACCTTCCTCGTCGCCGCGCCGCTCACCGCCGGCACGATCCTCGACCTGGGCGATTTCCACGGCAAGGAAGTGCCCGCTCGCGATGGCGAGGAATGGCTCGCTCTGACTTGCGAGGGCGACTCGTGCGTCGTGGTGCCGACGCGCGTGCGGGTCGAGCCGTTCGCCGACATGTCTGACAAACCCGGCGAAAAAGGGGGGCGGCAGGTCAGCGTGCCGATGCCGGCGGAGGACGTGGTGATGCTCCTTCGCGATGTGCCGGGCGTGGTCAGCGGCTCGGTGCGCACCATCCCGGAGACGGACCTGGACGGCAACGCGATGACGTTCGACGGCGACCGCTACGACCTTGTGATCAATGAAGAGGACGGCGCCGTGAAGCTGCGGAGCGGGCACCGTTCGCAGCCGATTGGTGAGGGCGGCTTCGTCTGGACCGTGCAGTGGGCGGGCGATCTCGATCGCGACGGCAAGCTCGACTTCGTGGTCAGCTTCGACGGCGACAACACCTGGGGGCTGGAGCTGTTCCTCTCCTCGATGGCGCGGCCCGGTGAGCTGGTGCATCGCGCGGCGTTCGTCAATCACTACGGCTGCTGAGGGGCGAGCCAGTCGGCGAGGCCTTTCATGTCCGCCACCTCGCGGCCGGGGACGCCGCCGGGCGATGCCTGCTCGTGCTTGCGGTTGATCCACGCGTTGGGGATGCCCATTGCGTTCGTCGGCATGATGTCGTGGAAATTGCTCTGCGCGGCGTGCAACCAGCGCGCGGCGCCGATCTTCTCGCGAGCGCTGATGAAATGCCTCGGCGCGGGCTTGTAGCTGCGCACCTGCTGGGCGGTGATGACGAGGGCAAAGTCGACGGTGAAGCGGCGGCGCGTGCCGGCCAGCAGGTCGTCATCGACATTGGAGAGGATGCCGAGGCGGTAGCCGGCGGCGGTGAGGCGTTCCAGGGCGGCGTTCGTGTCGGGGAAGGGTTGCCAGTAGGGGAGGCTGTTGGCCAGGAACGTGGCGCGCTCGTAGGCGATGGGCCAGCCGAGCATGTGCGCGACGCGTGCGGCGGTCTCGGTCAGGACGTCGACGTAGCGGCGGTAGCGCTCGTGCTCCACCACTGGCTCGATCGCGGCGTAGGCGCCGAGGATCTGCTGTTGGTCGAGGCGCACGCCGTCTCCGGCCGCGGCGCGGAGAAAGGCGTCGGCGATGCCGGCTTCCCAGTCGA
>DASYMJ010000031.1:0-3268 GCA_036009105.1 Thermoanaerobaculia bacterium
TGATCGCATCTACGAATCTTTTCGTTGACAGCATACGAAACCTTTCGTATAGTCGTTCCGTATCGAGGAGAGACCATGACCGATACCACCCTCCCCCGCCCTACCGACGCCGAGCTGGCCATCCTGCGCGTGCTTTGGGAACGCGGCGCCAGCACGGTCCGCGACGTGCACGATGAGCTGAGCCGCACCCAGGCGACCGGCTATACCACCATCCTCAAGCTGCTCCAGATCATGACCGAGAAGGGCCTCGTGGTCCGCGACGAATCGCAGCGCGCGCACATCTACCAGGCGCGCAACAGCGAGCAGCGCACCCAGCGCCAGCTGTTGGGGGACCTGCTGGACCGCGCGTTCGGCGGCTCGCCGGCCAAGCTGGTGATGCAGGCCCTCTCGGGGCGCAAGACCAGCTCCGCCGAGCTGGGCGCCATCCGCGAGCTGCTCGACCGTCTGGAAGGAGAGAAATGATGAAGAGCATCGACTTCCTCCTCACCGCCCCGGTGGCCCAGGCGATCGGCTGGGCGCTGCTGCACCTGCTCTGGCAGGGCGCGCTCGTGGCCGGCATCCTCGCCGCCGGCCTGGCCCTGCTGCGCAACCGCAGCGCGCAGGCCCGTTACGCCGCCGCCTGCGCCGCGCTCGCGCTGCTGCCGGTGCTCTTCGTGGCCACGGCGATGCGCTCCTACGAGGCGCCCGCGGCGGACGTCGTCCCGATGCTGCAGCTGGCCGTGAAGGGCATCGACGCGCCGGGCCGGATCGCGAACGTGCGCATCGCCGCGCCCGCCGTGCCGCTCCTGCAGCGCTCGGTCGCCGCGACGCGCGCCTGGCTCCCCCGCATCGTCTTCCTCTGGCTGGTGGGGGTGACGCTCTTCTCGCTGCGGCTCTGCATCAGCTGGCTGCGCGCCCTTCGCCTGGCCCGCCGCGCCGCCAGGCCCGCCCCCCAGGCTTGGCAGCGCTCCGTCGCCTTCCTCGCCTCGGTCATGGACCTGCGCCGCGCCGTCCAGCTCCTCGAATCGGCGGCGGTCGAAGTGCCTGCCGTCATCGGCTGGCTCCGCCCGGTGATCCTCGTCCCGGCCAGCGCCCTGGCCGGCCTCTCCGTCGAGCAGCTGGAGATGGTGCTGGCCCATGAGCTGGCCCACATCCGCCGCCACGACTTCGTGGTCAACCTGATGCAGTCGCTGGTGGAGACGCTGATGTTCTATCACCCGGCGGTGTGGTGGATGTCCCGCCGGGTGCGGGTGGAGCGGGAGAACTGCTGCGATGACCTGGCCGTCGCGGTCTGCGGCGATGCGCTGCAGTACGCGCGCGCCCTGACCCGCCTGGAGGAGCTGCGCGCCACCGCGCCGCGCATCGCCCTGGCGGCGAACGGCGGCTCGCTCTTCGCCCGCATCCGCCGCCTCGTCTCCTCGCCCGCCGACCTCTCCGCCTCCCCCTCCCGCTGGGCCGCCGGCGCGGCCGTGCTCTCCGCGCTGATCGCGGTGCTGGCCATCCCCGCCGCGCCGCTGCTCGCCGACCGGGAGACGCCGAAGGCGAAGCCGAAAGCCACCAGGTCGACGACGGCCCCCACGCCGAACAAGCCCGGCCGCACGGAGCGGACGTATCACACCGCCAACGGCACGACGCACGAGGTGATCGTCGTCTCGCCGGACGGCAAGCGCACGGACATCACGCGCAACACCGTCTCGGACGACATGCCGACGCCGGCCTTCGCCGAGGTCACGGTGGATGGGGAGGTCGATCTGTCCGCCCTGGACGACCTCGCCCCCCTTCCTCCCACCCCGCCCGCCCCTGCCGCGCCCCCCGCCCCCCCGGCCCCCGCTGCCGTGCCCGCGCCGGCTGCCCTGCCCGCGCCGGCCGCAGCTCCCGCCCCGGCCGCGCTGCCTGCTCCACCCGCGCCTCCCGCTCCGCCCGCTGCCTGGTCGCCGCGCGCGCACACCGTCACCACCACCCTCTCCTTCGATGACCGCGACCGCAGGATCGGCGCGTCCGGCAAGCTGACCGTCGACGAGCTGATCGCCATGCGCACCGTCGGCGTGACGCCGGAGTACATCCAGCAGATCCGCGCCCTCGGCCTGGGCGACGTGGCGCTCGAGCAGATCATCGCCATGCGCGTGCAGGGCGTGACGCCGAAGTACATCCGCGAGCTGCGCGACGGCGGGGTGAACGTGAAGGACTCCGGCGCCGTGGTGGCGCTGGCGGTGCAGGGCGTCACCGGCGACTACGTGCGCGGCATGCGCGACGCCGGCATCGACGTCCACCGCACGGAAGACCTGCTCGCCCTTCGCGTGCAGGGCGTTTCCCCCGCCTACGTGCGCGAGCTGCGCGACGCCGGCTACGACAAGCTCTCCGCCCGGGAGCTGGTCACCCTCCGCGTGCAGGGGGTGACCCCGAAGTTCATCCGCTCCCTCGCCGAGGCCGGCTATCGCAACCTCAAGGTGAGCGATCTGGTCCGCCTCGCCGCGAGCGGGATCGATGCGGACTACATTCGGGAGCTGTCGAAGTACAAACAGTAGGAACGAGTGGTCAGTGGTTGGTTGTCAGTAGAGAACCGACCACTGACAACCGACAACCGCACCTCAACCTACGAAACTCATCGTAATCGGAGGTCACACCATGAACACGAACCGCGCTCTCGCCCTCATCGCCTGGTTTCTCCTCATCGCCCTCCTCCCTCTGCCCATGCGCGCCGAGTTGCGGGGCACGTGGACGGCGACGCCGGGCGACGACGGCACGATGCAGTGGCAGTTCTCCCGCGAGCACAACCATCACGGGCAGTCCATGCCGCTCGATGCCTTCACCGGCCTGACCGAAGCACAGCTCTCCTCGCCCACGCAGACGCCGGTCGCGTTCGAGCTGCGCCGCGACGCCGGCACGCTGACCATGGAAGGGGTGTTCCGGCAGCGCGAAGGGGCCGGCCACTTCATCTTCCGCCCCAACGCCCGCTACTACGAATCGGTCCGTGCCCTCGGCGTCGATCTCGGCCGGGAGGACGACGAGGAGAAGCTCTTCTCCCTGGCCATGATCGACGTCTCGCCGCAATACATCCGCTCCATGCAGCAGGCCGGCTACCGCGTCTCGCTGGATCAGTACATGTCGATGCGCATCTTCCGCGTCACCCCCCAGATCATCGACGAGCTCCGCTCCCTCGGCTACCGCGACGTCGCCTTTGATGACCTCATCGCCTCGCGCGTGCACCGCGTGACCCCGGAGTACATCCGCCAGATGCGCGCCGTCGGCTACTCCAGTCTGACCATGGACCAACTCGTCTCCACCCGCA
>DASYMJ010000032.1:0-7262 GCA_036009105.1 Thermoanaerobaculia bacterium
AAGTCGGCCCGGCGCCGGGTCAGCAAACGAGACGGCGTCAGCTTGCGCAGCGAGTTGCTCGGAATCCCGCCGCCGAGGTTGAGCTCCTCGATCTGCATCATCTTCCCGAGGCGCACCAGCTCGCGGATGGCGGGGCGATAGGCTTCCGCGCTTTCCTGCTGGGTGCCGATGTAGGTGTTGAGCGCGTCGATGGTGATGCCGTCGCGCCGCCGCACCGCGGCCGGCGCGAAGCCGAGGCGTTTGGAGGCGCCGGAGAGGATGGGCATGCCCGAGCGTGCCAGTGCGATGCGCAGCGAGACGCGCGCATCCGTGCCAGAGAGCAGGTCGAGATCGGCGGCGCGGAAGGCGTGCACGCGGCGGACGCCGGCGGCGAGCACGGCATCGAGCTCGCGCTCGTCAAGCACGGGCCGTTGGAAGGCGATCTGCTCCGGTGCGAAGCCGGCGGCGAGGGCAAGGCGCACTTCCGCCTCATGGGAGGCCAGCACGTCGAGGCCCTCCTCCCGCACGATGCGCAGGATGCCGAGCTCGGGGTTGGTCTTCGTGCAATAGCGGAGGATGGTGGAGGGCGGGAGGCCGCCGCGCAGGCCGCGGATGTTCGCGCGGAGCCGGCGCTCGCTGACCAGGAGAGCAGGCGTTCCGGTCCGTGCGACCACATCGCGCAAACGCAACTCTTCCCAGGAAAGCGAGGTCATGGAACGGCGGGGCGGAGTATACGATACAGGCGTGAACATGCTCCGCCTGGAGGGCTTCGTCACCGAGTCGGAACGCGCCGCGATCCTGGCCGAGGTCGCGGAGCACCGTCCCGACCTCCGCCGGGTGGAAGGCAAAGTGGGCCTCGGTCCGCGCTACTCCGTGATCCCGGGCGACGTCATCGCCGCCAGCCTCCCCGGCGTCGCCGCCCTCGGCGAGCGCGTGCGCCAGGCGGCGGAGGCGTTCGCCGGCGCGCCGGTCGCGTTCTTCGGCGATCCGGTGCGGCGGATGCGGGTGCAGGTTTACGACGATGTGGACGAAGGCTTCCGCTGGCATTTCGATGGGCACCCGTTCGCGGCCGTGGTCACGCTGGAGAACGGGAACGACGGCGTGACGGAGATCATCGGCCCGCGTCTCAGCGCCCTCGTCCGCCCGCTCTTCTATCTGGCGTATCCGTTTCCGCAGCTCGTCTCCCTCCTGCCCCGCCTGGCGGTGGAAGGGCGGGCCCGCGATGTGTTGTTGTTGCGCGGGCGAACGGTGCTGCATCGCGGCCGCTCGCGGCGGACCGGGCGGCGCATCGTGCTCGTCTTCGCCTTCGACTATCCTGATGCGGCGCCGTCGCGGATCTCCAACTGGTTCGCGCGGTGGGCCAACTACTAATGATCAAGCGCAGCGCGATCGCAGCCGCCCTTTTCCTCGGAGCCATCATTCCGCTCCTGGCGGGCGTGGTGTTCCTCTTCGGCTGCTGCGTCCTGCCCTTCCACAAGGTGATCCACAAGGCGATGCCGATGTGCCACGTGGCCATCGACTTCATTCGCGGCGAGCACCAGCAGCAGCCCGTGCCGGCAGCGGAGAAGCAGGAGCCGGCCAAGCGTCTGGTCACCACGTCGCCCCGCACGTTCCAGCTCGTGGTCGCCTCGCCGGCCCGGCGCGTGGTGCCAACGGCCGGGAGCGACTACCGCAGCTTCATCACCCTCGGCGCGATGCGTTGCGACAGCGACGTCGGCCTGCACCTCCTGGTGGCGACGCTCCTGATCTGATCCCTCCTCGGGTCCGCACTCTCCTTCCGCATTCACGGAGACCCGAGACATGCATTCACATATTCGTACGGCCGCCCTGGCCTTGCTGTTTGCCGCGTGCGCCCGCACCGCGCCTCCCACCCTCCCACCCCCACCCGCCCCGGCCGCGGCTCCGGCGATGGACCACGGCCACATGCACCACGCCGCCCCGCCCACCACCGCCCAACCGGCGGCCACGCTCCGCCCCGACGAGTTCGACGCTCCCGCCCCCGCCTCGGTGGAGGAAGCGGCGAAGGCGGCGCAGCCGGCCGCGGAACATGAGCACCACGACCATGGAGGCAAGCCGTGAGGCGCGCCATCGTGTTGCTGCTCCTCGCCACCGGCTGCGCGAGCGTGCCGCGCGACGAGGGGCTGGGCGATCTGCGCCAGGCCATCTCCGCGCGCACCGGACAAACGCTCAACGATCCGCGCGCGGCCGCCTTGCTGCAGAGCGAGCTGACGGCCGACAACGCCGTGGCCCTCGCGATGGCGAACAGCCCGCGCCTGCAGGCGACGCTGGCCGAGCTCGGGATCGCCCGGGCCGAGCTGCTGCAGGCGAGCCTCCTCCGCAATCCGCTCTTCGAGGCGGAGGTGCGCTTCCCGCGCGATCCGTTCCGCCCCTTCGAGCTGCGCCTGGCCCAGACCCTGGTCGACCTGATCCAGCTTCCCCGCCGCCGCGCCCTGGGACGGCTCGCCTTCGACGCCGCGAAGCTGCGCATCACCTCGGAGGTGGTGAGTTTCGCGGCGGATGTGCGCTCGCGCCACGCCGAGCTGCTCGCGGCATCGCAGCGCGTCACGTTGAGCCGCGTGAACCTGGAGGCGGCGAGAGCCGCGGCGGAGCTCGCGCAGCGGCAGCACGATGCGCAGAACATCACCGACCTCGAGTTGGAGAACGAGCAGGCCCATTACGAGGAGGCCAAGCTCGACCTGGCCCGGGAGGAACGGCAGCTCGTGGTGGCCCGCGAGGCGCTGGTGAGGATGATGGGCACCACGGCGGAGTGGCAGCTGCCGGCGGAGTTCCCGCCGCTCCCGGAGTCGGAGCAGGACCCGCGGCAGCTGGAGCAGCTCGCCCTGGCGCGGCGGCTCGACCTGGAGCTGGCCCGCAACCAGGTGACTCTGACCCGGCAGCAGGTGCCCATGGCGCGGCTGGCTGCTCTCGGCGAGGTCACCGTCGACGTGCATTACCAGCGCGACGCGGCGGGCGCGAAGACGGTCGGTCCCGGCATCGAGCTGCCCATCCCCATCTTCAACACCGGCGCCGCAGCGCGATCGCGGGCCGAGGCGGAGTACCTGCGCGCGACGCACCTGCTGAACGCGCTGCTCGCCGAGTCCGCATCGCAATTGCGCACCACGAGCGCGGTGCTGGCGGAGGCGAGGGCGCGCGTGGAGTACTACCGCGACGTGGTGGTGCCGCGGCGGCAGCGCATCGTGGAGCTGACGAAGCTGGAGCACAACGCCATGCTCGTCGGCCCCTTCCAGCTGTTGCAGGCGAAGCAGAACGAGGCGCAGGCGCGGCGCGACTTCATCGACGCGCAGCGCGACTACTGGACGGCGCGCGTCGGCCTGGACCGCGCCATCAACGGAGGCCAATGATGTTTTCCCGACGCAAACTGCTCCTCTCCTCGGCCGCCGGCGTGCTTGGCACGGCGCTGGCCAAGCGAGGCATTGCCGCGCCGCGAAGAGGCGGCAACCGCACCGCGGTCATCACCCCGAACGGCGCCTCGCTGCCGTACCGGATGGAAGGCGGCGTGAAGGTTTTCCACCTCACCGCCGAACCGGTGAAGCGCGAGTTCGTGGACGGCTGCACCATCAACTGCTGGGGGTACAACGGCATGAGCCCGGGCCCGACCATCGAGGCGTTCGAAGGCGACCGGGTGCGGGTCTACGTCACGAACAAACTGCCGGAAGGGACGTCCATCCACTGGCACGGCTTCATCGTCCCGAACGGCATGGACGGGGTGAGCGGCCTCACCCAGCCGAAGATCGCGCCGGGCGAGACGTTCGCCTACGAGTTCACGCTCAGGCAGACCGGCTCGCTGATGTACCACCCGCACTTCGACGAGATGACGCAGATCGCCCTCGGCATGCACGGCTTCTTCATCGTCCATCCCCGTGACGCCGCGGTGCGCCGCGTGGACCGCGACTTCGCCATCTTCCTCAACGAGTGGTTCATCAAGCCGGGCACCGCCACGCCCGATCCGACGGTGATGCTCGACTTCAACACCTTCACCTTCAACTCGCGCGTCTTTCCGGGCACCGATCCGATGCTCGTCCGGACCAACGACCGGGTGCGCATCCGGGTGGCGAACCTCACCATGAACTCGCATCCCATGCACATCCACGGGCACCGCTTCTACGTCACCGGCACCGACGCGGGACCGATCCAGCCGTCGGCCTGGATCCCGGAGAACACGGTGAACGTGCCGGTCGGCACGACGCGGGACATGGAGTTCGTGGCGGACAACCCGGGCGACTGGGCGTTCCACTGCCACAAGTCGCATCACACCATGAACCAGATGGGACACGGCCTGCCCAACCTGATCGGCGTCGACGCGAGGAAGACCGAGGAGCGCCTGGGCGCGCTCACCCCCGGCACGATGGTGATGGGCACCACCGGCATGGGCGACATGTCGGAGATGCAGCAGATGATGGCCCTCCCGCGCAACAGCATCCCCATGCGCGGCGGCGCCGGCCCGCACGGCCCGATCGACATGGGCGGCATGTTCACCGTGGTGAAGGTGCGCGACACCCTCGACTACAACAAGGATCCGGGCTGGTACGCGCAGCCGAAAGGCACCTCCGCGTGGAAAACGTGAGGGCCGGCTCTCCAGCCGGCCCCCCTGGGCCCCCTCAGTAAAAGTACGTGCAGTAGTCGGTGCTGATGACGTAGGCGAGGTAGTTCGGCTGGTAGCCGGAGAGGTACTCGATCGTGTACAGCACGGCCGAGGTGCTGACCGTGTTGAGGCAGCCCACCTGAAGCAGCTGGGTGTGGTTGGACGCGGTGCACTCCACCGGGCTGGTGTAGCCGACGGCGTACTGCACGCAGCGGAAGTGGTTGTTGTCGTCCCACACCAGGGCGTACGGATCGATGTACTCGTCGTCATCGCTGTAGTCGCCGGAAGCGGTGAACGACCAGTCGAGGTACGCGTAATTGGCGATGCCGCTGGACTGCTGGCAGAACGTGGAGGTGAGGCCGTTGTAGTAGGTGCCGTAGACGCCGGTCTTCGAGTCCTGGATGTAGGTGGGGAAGCAGTTGTCCGCGGTGTGGGCGACCGAGATCAGGCCGTGCCCGTCGCGGCGCTCGGCCGCTTTCTTCACGCGCATGTCGTAGTTCTGCCGGGCCTGCACGAAGCGCTCGGCCGGCGCGTACTCGATGGTCAGCGGCGGCGTGAGCAGGCGGCGCAGGTTGTGGGTCAGCAGGCTCCCCTCCAGGCGCGGCCCGCTGCGCCGCTCGGACGGATCGAGCGTGCGGTCGCGGCCCTGCAGCGGCTCCGCGCGAAAGGTCATCCCCGGCGGGACCACAGATCCCTCCGGCACCAGGGCGCGGTGGTTGGGCAGGTCGATGAGCACCAGCAGCGGTTCATGGGTGGCGGCGGCGAGGGGAAGTGCAGCGGCGAGCAGCGAGAGAACGAGAAGACTCCGGGCGAATGGCATCATGGTCCCTCCTTTGATGCCACCGAAAATACCTCTACTTCCCCAGCTCGTACAAATACTCTACAAACGATAGAACCGCGCCGTCGAAGCCCTGCACTTTCGTGCTGCTCGAGTCGATCACGTAGTACTCGTCCGGCGCGTGCGCACCGCTGCCGTGTCCCAGGCCGAAGTGGCCGGAGGGGAGGGAGAGCGGCGGGTTGGTGAAGACGTAGCCGGGATAGGAGCCGGCGTTGCGCGGCCAGAGTACGGGGTCGATCCCGGCGCGCTCGAGGACGGCGATCTGCGACTGGATCAGCGGCGCGCTGGCCACCGTGCCGGTCGGGTCGTAGCCGCCCGTGACGTTGACCTCGAGGTCGCCGAAGCCGCGCCTGGCCAGATGCGCTTTCAGTGCGGCCACCGCGTCGTCTTTCTTCATGTCGGGGACGAGGCGCATGTCGATCTTGGCCACGGCGCGGTGGGGGAGGATCGTCTTGCCGCCCGGGCCGGTGTAGCCGCCGACCAGCCCCTCGATGTTCACCGTCGGCTGCGATTCGAGCCGCTCGTTGGCCTGCTGCCACGGCAGGTCGTCGATCCAGTGCTTCACTCCGAGCTGCTGCTTGGAGCGCTCTTCGCTCCGCCGCTGCGAGGCGGCGGCGATCATCGCCTTCTCGTCCGCGCTGAGCGGCCGCGGCGTCGGGTAGCCATCGATGGTGATGCGGTTGCCGTCCTCCGAGACGAGGGTGTCCAGCGCCTTGACCAGCCGCCACGCCGGGCTGTCCACCATCGCCTTGAGCGAGGAGTGGATGTCCTTGACCGGGCCGCGTCCCCACTTCTCGCCGGTGGCGACGAGCTCCAGCTCGACCACCCCTTTCGCCCCGAGGCTGACCGTGACGATGCCGTCCAGATCCTGGCTGGCCGCCGGCATGAACACGCCGCTCGTCTTGCGCAGCGCCGCCTCCACCTCGGGGCGGTGGACGAGCTGCCCGATGTGCGGCGAGCCGATCTCCTCTTCCCCTTCCGCCACCAGCACGAGGTTCACCGGCATCTTCTTCCCGGCGCCGCGGATGGCGTGCAGCGCCGCGAGAAACGCAGCCTCGGGGCCCTTCTGGTTGACCGCGCCGCGGCCGACGATGGCCTTGCCGAGGCCCGGCTTGTCGACCAGCCGCGCCTCCAGCGGCGGCGAGCTCCACTCCGCCGGATCGAACTGCTTGACGTCGTACATGAAGTAGAGCCCGACCGTCCTGGCCGCGCCGGCATCGAGCGTCGCGAACACGCCCGGCTTGCCGTCGGTCGGGATCACCGTGGCCTGCTGGAACCCCGCTTCCCGCGCGAGCTTCGCCATGTACTCCGCCCCGCTCGGGAATCCGCGATCCTCCGCCGCGATGGACGGCAGGGCGATCCAATCCTGCAGCCGCTTGACCGCTTCGCCGTGCCGTTTGCCGATCTCGGTTTTGATGTCCGCGAGGTCGTCCGCGGCGGCGGAGCAGGCGAGGAGGGTGAGCAGTGCGGCGGCGGGCAGCGTTTTGTTCATGATGGGGGCGGATGTTACTGCAAGGCGTACCGTGTTCGCGGCATGGGTCGCCTCCGCCGCATTCGGTTCGGGCAGTTCCTGACGCGGCTGCGCCGCGAAGCGGCCGCCGGCCGGGTGACGTTTCTGGTCGGCGCCGGCGTCTCCATGCTGCCGCCGACTTACCTGCCGTCCGGGCCGCGGCTGCGCGACGTGGCCGTGCGCGCGCTTTGCGGGATGCCGCAGCTGCGAGCGGAATGGCGGCGGCTCGCCGCGCTGCCGCGGTACCGCGACATGGTGCCGGAGATCGCCTTTCAATCGATCGATGACTGTATCGGCGAGCGGCTCGGGCCGCTGTTCGCGATGTTGCACGG
>DASYMJ010000033.1:0-8903 GCA_036009105.1 Thermoanaerobaculia bacterium
CGCATGCCGACGCGCGCCAGCTGCTCCGCCTCCTGCAGCGATCCCTTCCTCAGATACAGATCGCCCGCCGCGACGGCGAGAGCCATGGCGGCGCCACCCGATTGGCGGACGCCTTCCTGATATGCCGCGATCGCCTCGTCGGTGCGCCCCGCATCGGCGAGGGTCTGTCCAAGCTTCTCCCACACGTCCACCAGGCGCGGGTTCTCGCGCACCAGATCGCGCAGCATCGGCACGGCCCGCGCGTGGTCGCGCGAATCCGCCAGGCGGAACGCTTCGGCAATGCGCGGCAGCACCCGCACCGCCTCGCGCGGATTCGGCAGCGGGCCGTTGGTCGCGCGGTTCTGCGCGGAGCCGATGTAGCCGAGGGCGGCGAGGCGGGCGGCTTCCTCCGGATCGATGGGCGCGACGGTGTCGAGCGAGGCCGGGTATTGGGCGAGCGCGGAGCGCAGCGATGCAGCTGCACGTCTCTCGCTGTCCAGCACGTTGTTGTGCTCGGCCGGATCACCCGTCATGTCATAGAGCTCGGGCGGCGGCGCATCGATGTACGCGAAGCGCTGGGAGCGCAGCGAGCGAAGCGGCGCCCAGCCGAGGTTGATCAGCGGAAAGTACGTCTCGCTGTAGAGCTGGCGCGAGACAGGGAGGGAGAGCAGCGAGGCGCCGTGCATCTCCTTCGGCGTCTCGATGCCCATCAGCTGCGCAATGGTCGGAGCGAGATCGATGTGCGCGGCGGGGGCGGCGATGGTCTCGCCGTGCCGGGCCGATTGGGGCAGCTTCACGAGCAGCGGCACGTGGATCGTCTCGCGGTAAAGAAGGATGCCGTGCTGGTCCTCGCCGTGATCGCCGAGGCCTTCCCCGTGGTCGGAGGTGAGGATGATGAGCGCCCGGTCGTAGATGCCGAGCGCCTTGAGGCGGGCCAGGAAGTCGCCGACGATCTGGTCGGCATGCGCGATCTCGCCGTCGTAGCGGCTGGAGTAGCGGCCGCGGAACGGCTCGGGCGGATCGTACGGCGTGTGCGGCTCGTAGAGATGAAGGAAGAGGAAGAATGGTCGCTCGCGGCGCGGCTCGAGCCAGCGCAAAGCGGCGGCCGCGGTCTCCGAGCCCGGCCGCTGGTGCTGCACGAAGGAGACGGCGCCGCCGCTGACCGGGATCGCGTCGTCGAACCAGTCGAACATCGCCCCAAATCCGGTCTCGCGTCGCAGGACGTAAGAAGAGACGGCGCCGCCCGTCGCGTAGCCGCGCGCGTGGAGCAGTTGCGCGATGGAGGGGTGCTTCGCCGCGTCGTAGACATAGCCGGCGTTGTTGCGCACGCGATGCTCGGTGGGCAGCAGCCCGGTGAGCATCGAGAGGTGGGAAGGGAGGGTGAGGGGGCAGTGGCTCCAGGCGTGTGAATAGAGGATGGCGTCGCGGCGGAGGGCGTCGATGGCGGGGGTGGCGACGCCGCTGTATCCGTAGGAGGGGAGGTGATCGGCGCGGAGCGTATCGATGGAGATCAGGATGACCGGCGCTCCGGCATGCGCCTGCTCCCGCGGGGCGCGTGAGCAGGAGGGGCCGAAGAGGAGCAGAAGGAGGAGTGGAAAGGCGCGGGACATTGGAGGCAAGCGCATGGTATCAAAGCAGTTCGGAGCCTCTTGCATCGGTCGGCGGGATGGCATATTGTGTCGCGTCGTTCGACCCCTCGTGGTGGATTTCCGTAACCCTTCGCTTGCGGAAGTTCGCTTCAAGTTTCGTGGGTCGGAAATTCAAAGCGTTGAATCGGGTCATCTTCAAACTTTTGTAAGTCATAGAGTTCTCGACACTTAGGTTGCTGGCATGTACGGCCGCCAACATGCAATGGGTGAGAGATACGAAGTCGTTGTTTCTGCTTCTCGTTTCACATTTTCAAAGGAGGGTTTAATGAGGGTTTTGCACCGGTTTTTCGTTCTCATGGCCGTGTTGCTCGTCGCCGTCAGCGGATTTGCGCAGACGACGGCGCAGTTGACCGGCACCGTGACGCTCGAAGGGAATCCGGTACCCGGCGTGACTGTGACGATCTCGTCCCCGTCCATGCTCGGTACGCGTACCACCCAGACAGACGTCAACGGCAATTACAACTTCGGCGGTATCCCCGCCGGTGAGTACACCGTCAAATTCGAGCTCGAGTCGATGCAGACGGTCACCAAGCAGGTTCGGGTGGGTGTTTCCCAGACCGGCCGCGCGGACGCCGCGATGAAGCTCAGCGCGGTGGCCGAATCGATCACGGTCACGGCCAGCGCCCCGGCCGTGCTGGAGACGGTCGAGATTCAGTCGAACGTTCCCCAGAAGCTGGTGGACGATCTGCCGATCGGCCGCCGCGTCCAGGACGCCGTCCTGCTGACGCCGGGCGTCAACAACAACGGTCCGAACGCCGGCACCTCGATCACCATCTCCGGCGCCCCGGCCTATGACAGCGTCTTCATGGTCAACGGCGCCGTCATCAACGAGAACCTCCGCGGTCAGGCGCACAACCTCTTCATCGAGGACGCCGTCCAGGAGACCACGGTTCTGACCGGCGCCATCTCGGCCGAGTACGGCCGGTTCACGGGCGGCGTCGTCAACGCCATCACCAAGTCGGGCGGCAACGAGTTCCACGGCTCGATCCGTGACTCGCTGACCAACGACAAGTGGACGTCGATCAACTCCAAGTACTACGACGTCAAGGGCGGCACCGCTCCGGACCGTCTCGACAAGAACAACCCGGTTTATGAAGGCACCTTCGGCGGCCGCATCATCCGCGACCGTCTGTGGTTCTTCCTCGCCGGCCGTTACGCGAAGCTCTCCAGCTCGCGTACCTTCACCGCCTCGCCCGCCGTCGGGTCCAGCACCAACCCGCCGACCTTCGTGTTCGCGGACGAGAACAAGCGCTACGAGGCCAAGCTGACCGGCCAGGTCACGCCGAACCACACCCTCGTCGCTTCGTACCTCGACATCAAGAACCCGCAGACGAACAACTGCTTCATCGCCTGCTATGAGCCGGTCAACCTCGATCTGCAGCGCTCGCTGCCGAACAACTTCGCTTCGCTGCACTACAACGGCATCCTGACGAACTCCTTCCTGCTCGAGGCCAACTACTCGAAGAAGAAGTTCACGTTCCAGGGCTCCGGTGGCGACGCCAAGGACGATCTGACCAACGGCACGGCGTACTACGACCTCCAGACGGGCTACTTCTTCGGCGCGCCGGTCTTCTGCGGCGTGTGCGACGACGAGCGCCGCGACAACGATCTCTGGACCGCGAAGGCGACGTACTACCTCGCTTCCAAGGGCTTCGGTACGCACAACCTCGTCGGCGGCCTGGAGAACTGGAAGGAAACCCGCCTCTCCAACAACTACCAGAGCGCCAGCAACTACTTCATCAACGTCAACAACTCGCCGGTTTGCAACAACTTCGGCTCGACGTTCGAGTGCCGTCCGCTGATCACCGCGGGCGACATCATCCAGTACAGCCCGATCTTCGCGCTGTCGAAGGGCTCCGACTTCCAGACCCGTTCCATCTTCGCGAACGACAAGTGGGACTTCAATCAGCACTGGTCGTTCAACCTCGGCGTCCGTTACGACAAGAACAACGGCAAGGACTCCAGCGGCGCCACCGTCGCCAAGGACTCCGCCTTCAGCCCGCGCCTCGGCCTCATCTATGACATCACGGGCAACGGCCGTTACCGCGTCAACGCCTCGTACAGCAAGTACGTGTCGAAGATCGCCGAGACCGTCGGCGGCGCCGGCACCAACGCCGGTGCTCCGGCCACGATCTACTACGAGTACCAGGGTCCGGACATCAACGCCGGCCACACCCTGAACTCCGCTGGCGCGGCCGCTGCCGCCTTCCAGTGGTTCAACGCCCTCACCCCGGCGCAGAAGAACGCGCTGATCGTCTTCGCCCGCGTCCCGGGCCTCAACCAGAAGATCGGTCAGGACCTCAAGTCGCCCAGCGTGAATGAGTACACCGTCGGCTTCGGTACGCAGCTGACCACGAACTCCTTCGTGCGCGTCGACGTCCTCCACCGCGACTGGCAGGACTTCTATGCCGTGTTCCGCAACCGGAGCTTCGGCATTGTCAACGACCAGTTCGGCAACCGCTTCGACCTCGGCTTCGTCGAGAACAGCAACGCGTTCGAGCGCAAGTACAACGCCGTTACCGCCCAGGCTTCGTATCGCCCCTGGGAGCGCCTGAACATCGGCGGCAACTACACCTGGTCCAAGCTGGAAGGCAACGTCACGGCTGAAACCAGCGGCAGCGGCCCGGTTTCGGAAGCGCTCTTCAGCTATCCGGAGTACCGCGCGTTCACCAACAGCAACCCGACCGGTCTGCTCAACCCCGACCAGCGCCACAAGCTGCGCGCGTGGGTCTCGTATGACCTGCCGACCCCGATCGGCCGCTGGAACTTCAGCCTGCTCGAGCGCTTCGACTCCGGTACGCACTACTCGGCGATCGGCACGATCGACACGCGTTTCAACGCGACGACCTGCCCGACCTGCCCGAACAATGCGACTCTCGGTTATGCGACGCCGCCGAGCAACACGAACTACTACTTCAGCGACCGCGGCGCCTTCACTTGGGACGACGTGACCTCCACGGACCTCGGCATCAACTACGAGCTCCCGATCACCCGTCTCAGCCTCTTCGTGCAGGCCGACATCATCAACATCTTCAACGAGCAGGCTCAGACCGGTGGCGATACCACGGTGTTCACGCACCGCACCGCCGGCGCCGGCCTCTCGCGCTTCAACCCCTTCACCAACAGCTCTCCGAAGGAATGCCCCCAGGGCAACACCCCGGCCCAGTGCCAGGCCCTCGGCGCCAACTTCCAGCTCGCCTCGAGCTTCGGGCAGCCCCTCGCCGCGACGAACGGTTCGAACACCAACGGCAGCTACCAGCTCCCGCGTACGTTCCGCTTCTCGTTCGGCCTCCGCTTCTAATCAGCGGATCACGCAGTCGTTTCGTCAGCCCCGGCCATCACGGCCGGGGCTGATTTTTTTTGGGTGTGCGCTGCGGACGTTTGTCGCGCCGCTCGTGCGGTGCGGCTCGGACGGTACGCGCCCGTAATTTCGCGGGCGCGGCTCGGACGGTTGGCGTCCCGTAGCTTCACGGGCGGCCAGACCGTACGTGCCCGTATCGGCGTGGGCGCGGCTCGGACTGTACGTGCCCCCGTATCTGCGCGGCGCGGCGCGGCTCGATGGCATATGCCGTATCTGCATGGGCGCGGCTTGGACTGTACATGCCCGTAGCTTCGCGGGCGCGGCTCGCACTGTAACGTGCCCGTATTGCGCGGGTGCGGCTCGGACGTTCGTGCCCGTATCTGCGCCCGGCCCGGCCGTACGCACCCGTAACTGCACCGGCGCGGCTCGGACTGTATGCGTCCGTATCTGCGCGGGCGCGACTCGGACGGTCGCGCGTCCCGTATCTGCGTGCGCGCGCGGCCGGACCCGTACGTACCCGTAACTGTACCGGCACAGCTCGGACTGTAAGCGCCGGTATCTGCGCGGGCGCGTCTCGGACAATTCGTGCCTATATCTGCGCGGGCGCGGCTTCGACTGTATATGGCCGTAGCTTCGCGGGCGTGGCTCGCACTGTAACGTGCCCGTATGCGCCGGGCGCGGCGCGGACCGTTCGTGCCTGTATCTGCGCGAGCGCGGCTCGGACCGTTCGTGCCTGTATCTGCGCGGCGCGGCTCGGACTGTTTGTGCCCGTAGCTTCACGGGCGCGGCTTGGACGGTTCCGTGCCCGTTCTTTGCGGGCGCGGTTGCTCCAACGTTTTCGCCAACTTCGGCGCAGCCGTGCCGGCGGCCTCTCTCCGGCGGCAGCCGGTCGGCTATGCTTGCCGCGCTTGAACGTGCCCCTTCGCCGCTGGTCCTTTTTGCCGCTGCTCCTCCTTTTCGCCTTTGCATGCGCGAAGCGCGAGGAGTCCGCTCCGGCCGCCGAGCAGCCGGCGCCCGTTTTCATCATCTCCATCGATACCCTGCGCTCCGACCACCTGCCGGCCTATGGCTTCCGCGGCGGCTCGACCCCGGCGATCGACCGCTTCCGCGGCGATGCCGTCCTCTTCCAGCGCGCGTTCAGTCACTGCCCCCAGACCCTTCCCTCGCACACTTCGCTCCTCACCGGGCTCCTCCCCTCCGAGCACGGCGTTCGCGACAACCTCGGCTACGTCCTGCGCGAAGACATCCCCACGCTCCAGGAGCTCCTGAAGGACCGCGGCTACGCCACGGGCGCCGCCGTCTCGACCCACGTCCTGCGGCGTTCCACCGGCCTCTCTCACGGCTTCGACTTTTATGACGACGAGACGGACAACGCCGCCGCGAACATGGCGACGTCCGCGGAGCGCAACGGCGACCGCACCCGCGAGGCATTGGAACGCTGGCTCGACCAGGCCGGCGGCGACCGCGTCTTTGCCCTGCTCCACCTCTACGAGCCGCACACCCCCTACCGCCCGCCCGCCGAGTACGCGGGTGCGCCTTCCCGATACGACGGCGAGATCTCCTACGCCGATGCCATCGTGGGCCGCTTCCTCGACTACCTGCGCAAGCGCGGCTGGTACGACCGGGCGCTGATCGTGGTGATGTCCGATCACGGCGAGGGGCTGGGCGATCACGGCGAGGACGAGCACGGCATCCTGCTTTACCGCGAAGCCATTCAGGTGCCGCTCCTGGTCAAGCTGCCGAACAGCGACCGTCGCGGCTCGACGGTCGCCGCACCGGTCGGTCTCACCGATGTTGCGCCGACGATCCTCGCCCGCCTCGGCGTGGAGGTGCCGCCGGCGATGAAGGGCGCGAACGCGCTCACCCTTTCCCCGGGCGCACAGCGGCGGATTTTCAGCGAGACGTATTTCCCGCGGCTTCACTTCGGCTGGCACGAGCTCACCTCCGTCGTCGATGAGCGCTTCCACCTCATCGCCGGCCGCGGACGCGAGCTGTACGACTACGTGGCCGATCCCGCCGAGAAGCGCAACGTCCCGGAGCAGAATCGCCGCGAGCTCGCCTCATTGTCCGCGGCGCTGCAGGCCGTGGATCTGAAGTTCGCCGCCCCCTCGGCAGTGGACCCGGAGGATCAGCGGAAGCTCGCGGCGCTCGGCTACGTGGGGAGCACCGTCGGCGCCGGCAACGATTTGCCGGATCCGCAGAGCAGGATCTACATCGTGCGGTTGTTCCGTGAGGCGCTGGAGGCATTCGAAGCGGGGCAGGATGCGAAGACGCTGGCTGCCGTCGACGCCATCATCCGCGACAACCCGACCATGGTGGACGCGTGGGCTCTCCGGGCGCGAACCTACCGCCGGCGGGGCGAGAACCAGAAAGCCCTCGAGGCGCTGAAGTCGGCGATGCAGCGGTTTCCGAACGATCCGAGCGTCGCGCTCGCGCTGGCCGATCTGATGTTCCGCATGGGCGACTACGAAGGGGCCAGGCAGCATGCGCAGCTCGCCATCGGGGGGAACGCAACGCTTGCGCACGAGACCCTGGCGCGCATGGCGCTGACGCGAGGCAACACGGACGAGGCAGCGCAGGAAGCCGCCCTCGCCCTCAAGGAATCGCCGAGCCGCACGGCGACTCTCCGCCTGCTCGCTGACATCCGCAAACGCCAGGAGCACTGGGAGGACGAGCTCTCACTGCTCGATCGCGCGGCGGCCGAGATCGAGGCCCGCCACCTCCCGCCCGTGGAGGATCTGCACTTCGACCGAGGCGAGGCGCTGCTTCACCTGCAACGCGGCTCCGAATCCGAGGAAGCGTTCGCGGCCGAGACGCGCCTTTTCCCCAGGAACCTCAAGGCTTGGGGCAGCCTCGCTCTCGTCCGCGCCGCGAAGGGCGATCCCGCGGCCGCCAGGGCGACGTTGCAGGACCTGCTGCGCCAGAATCCAACCCCCGCCGCCGCCCAGGTCGCGGCCGAGACGTTCGAGGCGATGGGCGACCGCGCCTCGGCTGCTGAAGTGCGGCGCCGCATGCGGTAGCGGCGGCTTGACCGCCGCTCCTGCCCGCCTGCCTGCCCATCGCCCACCCGCCCGCCCGAACCGCGCCAGCATGCTCCGGCACCGCTCCCTCCCGCCCGTAACTGCGAGCGGCGACCCGTGATCCGTGGCGCGGGCCGCCGCTCTCCGGGAGGCTCAGTTGCGGGACGTGATGGAGTGCCAATCGGGGTTGTCGCGCATGAAGGAGGGGCGGCGTTCCTTCATGTCCGCCCCCTGCACGGCCGCCCCTTCGACCATCAGCTGGAACTTCGCCACGATGCCCTGCTGCACCGGCTGGGGCAGGGCGCGGATGTCGTCCATCAACCGCGTGACGGCGAACTCCTCGGCATTCAGCTCCCACGGCGCGATTTCCTTCTCGACGGTTCCGCCGAAGAACTCCGATTCGGTCAGGCCGTAGACGCCGAGCATGTTTCGCAGCTGGGCGAGCTTGAGCGAGCCGATCCGCTGACCGGTTTCGAACGAGCTGATCGTCTTCTCGCCGACTCCCGAGAGCCGGGCCACATCTTTCTGACTCAAGCCGCGCAGGCGGCGCAGTTCCCTCAATTTCAGTACGAGATCCATAGCTCCTCCAATCAGAAGCGCCGCATGAGACCGACGACCACCCCCTGCACCGCGACGTCACGGGCAGCGGCATAGATCGGGTTCATCATCGAGTTCGCCGGTTGCAGGCGGACGCGTTCTCCTTCGCTGTAAATCCGTTTGAGCGTCACTTCCCCATTCACATTGGCTACGACCATCTGCCCGTTGTCGGCGCGCTCCCTGCGGGCGATGATCACCAGATCGCCGTCCAGAATGCCGTCGTCGATCATCGAGTCACCGCGCACTTTGAGAACGTAGTTGTCGCCCCGCGATGTCAGATGTTCCGGGACCGCAATCGTCTCGTCGGACGTCTCCACCTCGAGCGGCCGGCCGGCGGCGATGTAGCCGAACAGCGGC
>DASYMJ010000034.1:0-2160 GCA_036009105.1 Thermoanaerobaculia bacterium
ACGCGGGCAGAACCCGCTCCCCGCCGAGACCCTGGTCTGGCTCGAGCCGCTCGGCGCCGGCGTCACGCCGAAGAAGCCGGCCGCGACCTATCAGATGGTCACCCGCAACAAGGCGCTCGCTCCCCATGTGCTGGCCATCCCCGCCGGCTCGTCCGTGACCTTCCCCAATGACGACCCCATCTCCCACAACCTCTTCTCCCTCTCCCAGGCCAACCAGTTCGACCTCGGTCTGTATCGCAAGGGGCCGGGGAAGGCGGAGAAGTTCGACGCGCCGGGCGTGGTCAGCGTCTACTGCAACGTCCACCCCCAGATGTCCGCCGTGGTGCACGTGATGAAGTCGCCGTACTACGCCTTCGCGGACGCCACCGGCGGCTACTCCATCGGCGACGTGCCGCCCGGCAAGTACAGCCTCGTCGCCTGGAACGAGCAGGGGGGCACCTCGCCGCCGCAGACGGTGGAAGTCTCGCCCGCCGGCGCGGTGAGCGGCAACGTGGCGGTGACCCTCGACACCCGCAACTTCCGCCAGGCCACGCACATGAACAAGCTCGGCAAGCCGTACCAGGCGCCCAGCTCGAGGGACTACTGATTTGACCGCCCAGCCGCTGGAGCGATCGACCGCTGCCACCGCCACCCCGATCCCCAAGCGGGCGCCGTACGCGGTGGAGAAGCCGCGCTTCCCGCTCGTTCTCAAGCTCTTCGGCCTGACCGCGCTGCTGATCGCGGCCGTGGTCGGCATCGCCATCGGCATCACCATCCAGCGGGCGAACCAGATCGCCAAGACCACCGTCGACGCCTCCATCTCCAGCGCGGCGAAGCTCTTCGAGGAGTTCGAGCGGCAGCGCCTGGGGCGCCTCGCGCTGGCGGCGGACATCACCGGCCACGACGCCAACTTCTACGCCTACATCCAGAACGCGCTCGCTTCCACGCCGCCTCCCGAGGCGACGGTGATCACGCCCACGGCGCCGGGCGTTGCCCAAGCGACCGCGCCGTCGGTCAACTTCGCCGACATCCTCGACCAGACCGTGCAGAAGAAGGACGAGCTGGGCAGCGACCTGATGATGACGCTGGACGACCAGGGGCGGCTGCTCGCCCGCAGCGACCGGCCGGTCCTCAACGAGACGCAGATGGAGGACCTCTACACGGCCGTCCCGCTGGTCAAGAAGATCGTGGACGACGCCACGGTCACCTCCGCCCGCGGCGTGATCAGCATCGACAACCAGCTCTACCACGCCGCCATCGCGCCGATCGCCGCCGGGGCGAACAACGTCCGCATCGGCTACCTCATCAACGCCTACCAGATCGGCGACCAGTTCGCGAACCGCATCGCCGAGTCGACCAACGCGGGCGTCATCTTCGTCTCGCCCACGTCGGTCGTCCGCTCCAAGAACGCGCCGCAGTTCACCATGCAGCAGATGACCGGCGCCGACCAGATCATGAAGTCGGGGAAGATGTCCGCGCCGCACTCGGAGACGATCGACCGCAGCGCGTACGTGATGACCGGCGAGCCGCTGCAATCGGCGGGAAAGACGGTCGGCGCGGCGGTGTTCGTCCGCTCCCTCGACCGCGAGCTGGCGCCGTTCAAGGAGATCGAGAACACGCTGCTGGTGGGCGGCGGCCTCGCTCTGCTGCTCGCGTTTCTGCTCTCCTGGCTGATCGCCAAGCGCGTCACCCGCCCCATCGAGCAGCTGGCCGGCGTGGCCCAGGCGGTGACGAACGGCGACTACGACGTTCATCCCGCCATCGACCGCAGCGACGAGGTGGGCATCCTCGGCCGCTCCTTCGCCAAGATGATCACCGCCCTGCGGGACAAGGCGGAGCTGGAGGAGCTGTACGAGGCGATGGCCGCCCGCTCCCAGGAGCGCGACCTCGCCGGCAACCAGCGGATCCCGGAGGAGGCGAAGCTCGACTACGGGACGGTGCTGGTGACCGATCTGCGCGGGTTGCCGCCGACGGTGGGGGAGGGGGACGCCGCGAACGTGATCGCCATCGTCACCCGCGTGATGCGCATGCAGGAGACGGAAGTGCGCCGCCAGGACGGGTTCGTGCGCGAGGTGGTGGGGCACCGCATCGTGGCCGTCTTCCGCGGCGAGCGGAGCATCCTCCACGCCATCCGCGCCGCGCGAGCCATCAACGAGGAGCTCGCGGCGCAGGGCGGCAGCC
>DASYMJ010000035.1:0-6964 GCA_036009105.1 Thermoanaerobaculia bacterium
CACGTACGTCTATGACCTGATGCGCTCCGAGGCCCTGGAGGAGCGCGTTCGCCGCAGACCCGGCCGCCACTATCCACGTGGCGTCAAGCGCAAGATGAGCAGCTACCACATCGTGACCACGATCAACCGTCGCGCCAACGCTGTCATCGATCGCAGACCATGTCGGATCCGCTTAACTTAAGGCCATTGACGCTAAGCCACACATCGACGTAACACGCTCACCGTTAGAGTTGGCGACGTTTAATCCGCCGCGCCGGACGTTTCCCGGCGGGCGCCGTTCCCTACCCCCGCCTCACCAGCATGCAGTCCCCGTAACTGAAGAACCGGTACCGCTCCCGCACCGCCTCCTGGTATGCCCGGCGGATCGTCTCCAGGCCGGCGAAGGCGGAGACGAGCATCAGCAGCGTCGACTCCGGGAGGTGGAAGTTCGTCAGCAGTTTGTCCACCGCGCGGAACTGATAGCCGGGGGTGATGAAGATGCTCGTCTCGCCGCGGCCGGGCTCGAAGCCGTGCTCGCGAATGGCGCTTTCCAGGGTGCGCACGGAGGTAGTTCCGACGGCGACGATCTTGCGCCCCTCGGCGCGGGCGGCGTTCAGGCGCGAGGCGGCGTCCGCGGAGATCTCGTAGCGCTCGGAGTGCATGCGGTGTTGGGAGACGTCGTCTACCTTCACCGGCTCGAAGGTGCCGATGCCGACGTGCAGGGTCACGCGGACGACCTCGATGCCGCGGGCGGCGATGCGCTCCAGGATCTCGCGCGTGAAGTGCAGGCCCGCCGTCGGCGCGGCGATCGCGCCGCGCTCCGCGGCGTACACGGTCTGGTAGTCCTCCCGATCGGAGGGGCGGGCGGAGGGGCGGGCGATGTAGGGCGGGAGGGGCATCACGCCGATGCGGTCCAGTTCCGTGGGGTCGCCTTCGAGGCGGACCACGACAGTGCCCTCGTCTTTCGCCAGCACGTGTGCAAGGAGCGTGTCGGAGAGCGTCAGCACGTCGCCGATGTGCACCCGCTTGGCGGGGCGGCACCAGGCTTCCCACGTCATCGGCTCGCGCTCCCGGGTGAGGAGGAGCTCGATGGGGTTCTTCATCTGCCCCTTCGGGCGGGCGAAGAGGCGGGCCGGGATCACGCGCGTGTCGTTCACGACGAGCACGTCGCTCGGGTCGAGGCGCTCGGGGAAGTGCGTGAAGACGTCGTGCTCGATGCGGTCGGGCGGCGTGACCACCATCATGCGCGAGGTGCCGCGCTCGCGCGGCTCCTGGGCGATGAGCTCGCGGGGAAGATGGTAGGAGAAGTCGGAGCGCTTCAATCGCTACAATCAAACCATGATCCGGGCCCGCGTCATCACCTGCAGCGACGGCGTCTTCCAGCACACCCGCCAAGACCGCTCCGGCCCCGCCGTGCGCGCGCTGCTGGAGGCGAACGGCTGCGAGGTGGACATGGTCATCGTGGTGCCGGACGACCTGGAGGCCATCGCCACGGCGATGGAGAACGCGGTCGGCGACGGCGCGCGCCTGGTCGCCACCACGGGCGGCACCGGCATCGCGCCGCGCGACGTGACGCCGGAGGCGACCATGCGCGTGGCGGAGCGGGTCATTCCCGGCTTCGGCGAGGTGATGCGCGCGAGCTCCACCACCAAGATGGCGCCTCTTTCCCGGGCCATGGCCGCCGCCCGCGGCCCGGCACTGATCGTGAACCTGCCGGGCAGCGTGAACGGCGCCACCGAATGCCTCCAGGCAGTCCTCCACCTCATCCCCCACGCCATCGAGCTGCTCGCCGGCGAGCGGGTGGAGCAGCATCCGCGATGACGAGCACGGTCCAGCCCGGGCTGGAGGTCCTGCTCGCCGAGGAGTTGTGGAGGATTCAGGGAAAACGGATCGGCCTGGTGACGCATCAGAGCGCGGTCACGAGCGACTTCCAGCACGCCGTCCGACTGCTGCACGCGGGGCGCGGCTGGAAGCTGACGGCGCTCTTCGGGCCGGAGCACGGCATCTGGGGCGAGGCGCAGGACATGGCGCACGTGCAGCACTCCGTCGACCCGCTGACCGGCCTCACCGTCTACTCGCTGTACGGCAAGAGCGAGGACGACCTCAAGCCGCGGCGCGAGATCTTGCGCAACCTCGATGCGCTGGTCATCGACCTGCAGGACATCGGCTCGCGCTACTACACCTTCGTCTACACCATGGCCATCTGCATGCGCGAGGCGGCGGCGGTGGGCGTGCCGGTGATCATCCTGGACCGGCCCAATCCGATCGATGGGATGCATCTGGAGGGGAACATTCGGGAGGAGCAGTACTCCAGCTTCGTCGGCATGTTCCCGTTGCCGACGCGCCACGGCATGACGGCCGGCGAGCTGGCGCGCTACTTCAACAGCACCTTCAAGCTCGGCTGCGACCTCACCGTGGTGCCGATGCGCGGCTGGAAGCGGTGGATGTGGTGGGGCGACACCGGCCTGCCGTGGGTCATCCCCTCCCCGAACATGCCCACCGTCTACACCGCGACCGTCTATCCCGGCATGTGTCTGATCGAGGGGACGAACCTGAGCGAAGCGCGCGGCACGACGCATCCCTTCGAGCTCTTCGGCGCACCGCAGCTCAAGCCTTTCGAGCTGGCCGACCGGCTCAACGCGCTCGATCTGCCCGGCGTCCACTTCCGCCCCCACTACTTCCTGCCGACCTTCCACAAGCACGCCGGCAAGGTGTGCGGCGGCGTGGAGCTGCACGTGACGAACCGCGCCGTCTTCGAGCCCTACCGCACCGGCCTGTGGTGCGTGAAAGTCGCGCGCGACTTCGATCCGGGGCAGTTCGACTGGCGCCGCGAGACGTACGAGTTCGTCTCCGACCGGCTGGCCATCGACCTCCTCGCCGGAAGCGATCGCTATCGCAAGATCGTGGAGGGAGGGGGCGACCTCGACGGGTGGGTGGAGGAGTGGGAGGAGCCGCTGCGCGAGTTCGCCCGGGCGCGGGAGGAGTTCCTGCTGTATCGGGATTAGCGATCGGCGATCAGGAGAGACCTGGCTCGCCTCGCGATGTGGCCGGTGCTCGCTGCCCGCCGCCCGCTTTTTGCTGAGCACGATTCCTGCTACATGCACGGCATGAAACTCGGCATCGACGTCTTCCTCGCCGCCCATCGCGACCGCATCCGCGGGGCCCGCATCGGCCTGCTCACCAACTATGCGAGCTTCACCGCGAACAACGTCCGCAACGTCGATGCGCTGCTGGAAGTGGGCGGGTGGAAGTCGCTCACCATCTTCGGGCCGGAGCACGGCTACTGGGGCGCGGTGCAGTACATGGAGCCGGACCACGACGACTCCTATCGCGAGGTCCCCATCCGCTCCCTGTATGACGGTACTTCGGGCTACGCGATGTTCCCCGAGCCGAAAGACATGGCGGAGCTCGACCTCCTGCTGGTCGACCTGCAGGACATCGGCGCGCGCTACTACACCTTCTACGCCTCCATGGCCAACTGCATGGAAGTCGCCGCCGCCGCGGGCGTGGACGTGTGGGTCCTCGACCGGCCGAATCCGCTCAACGGCAACGAGATGGAGGGCAACCTCCTCCGGCCGCCGTTCATCGCCTTCGTCGGGCAGTACCCGATTCCGAACCGGCATGGGATGACCATCGGCGAGCTGGCCATCTGGCTCAACCGGCAGATCGGCTGCAAGCTGGAGGTGGTGCAGATGCAGGGCTGGCGGCGCGGGCTGTGGTGGGACGAGACCGGCCTGCAGTGGACCCATCCTTCCCCCAACATCCCTACCTTCGACACGGCCGTGGTCTATCCCGGCCTCGCGCTGCTGGAAGGGACGAACCTCTCCGAAGGCCGCGGCACCACGCGCCCCTTCGAGCTGTTCGGCGCGCCGTGGCTCGATCCCTTCCGCCTCTCCGACGCCCTCAACGACCTGGGGCTGGCCGGCGTCCGCTTCGATCCGTTCTACGCCATCCCCACGTTCCACAAGCACGCGAACGAGCGCTGCGGCATGGCGCGCATCACGGTGACCGACCGCAAGGCGTTCAAGCCGGTGCGCACCGGCTTGTGGTGCATCAAGGTGGCGCGCGACCTCGACCCCCAGCGCTTCGCCTGGGACCCCAAGATGTACGAGTGGGCCAACTGCGCCGCCATCGACGCGCTGGCCGGCACGATCGCGCTGCGCACGGCGATCGATCTGGAGCAGGACTTTGCCGAGTTCGTGGACGGCTACGATGCCTCCTCCCGCTTCGAGAAGGTGGAGCTCGCGGCCTACTCCGACGCCGGCCCGCGCCTGCACGTCCCCGGCCGCACCGACCGCGCGGGAGTCACCATTCCCGAGGCCTCGGCGTAGCCCCTCACCCGGCCTTCGGCCCCCCGCTGCCCCGCAAGCGGGGCGAGGGGTCTTGGGCGTAGACTGGACGGATGCTGCAGTCGCTGATTCTTGCCCTTCTCTTCGCCGTCCCTCCCGGCACGATTCAGGTGACGAAGGTGACTTGGAGCCCCGGCCCGCCGGCGTTGCCGAAAGGGACGCAGATCGCCGTCCTGGAAGGGGACCAGACCAAGGCCGGGATGTTCACCCTCCGCCTCAAGCTGCCCCGCGGCGCGCAGCTGCCTCCGCACTGGCATCCCCGTCCCGAGCGGGTGACGGTGCTCTCCGGCGAAGTGCGGGTCGGCTTCGGCGACAAGGTGAGCAAGGACGTGACGACGTTCCGGGCCGGCTCGTTCTACGTCAACCCGGCCCTGGCCCATCACTTCGTCAGCTTCCCCCAGGAGACGGTCATCCAGATCACGGGCGAGGGGCCGTGGGAAGTGCATCGCGTTGAGTAGCGAGCGGCGAGCGGCCGGCAACGAGCCGCTCGCTGTCTTGTACGAGGACGAGGCGCTGATTTTCATCAACAAACCGCCGGGCATGGTCGTCCAGCGCGGCTACGATCAGGAAGAGCCGGTGCTCGTGGAAGAGCTGGAAAAGATCAAAGGAAAGCTCTACCCGCTGCAGCGGCTGGACCGCGGCACGAGCGGCGTCCTCTTCTTCTCCCGGCGCTCCGAGGTCAACCCGAATCTGACTCGCCAGTTCGAGCAGAAGCGCATCCGCAAGACGTATCTCGCGCTGTGCGAGGGCGAGCTCGCCGAGCGGCAGACCATCGACGCGCCGCTGCTGCGCATCGGGCCGATCTCCTTCGGCGTGCGGGAGGGGGGCAAGCGCGCGGTGACGCACGTCGAGCCGCTCGCCGCCACGCCCGGCGGATCGCTCCTGCGCATCGTCCTGGAGACGGGCCGCATGCATCAGATCCGCGTCCATCTGGCGGCCATCGGACATCCGTTGGCGGGAGATTGGCTCTATGGACAGCGGAACGCGGCGAGGCCGATGCTGCATGCGGCGGAGCTGGCCATGACGCATCCCTTGACGAATCAACCGCTTCGGGTCGGCGCGCCCCTTCCCGAAGACTTCCTCGAAGAGGCGGAAAGGCGTGGGGTGGGCGTCCGGAACGGAGGACGAACCGACCCCTTGTGAGTGCGGCTAAATGCTTGATTCAGTTAGAATAAACCCCGTTCGGCACCCGTTACGCCGGACATAGGAGACACGAAGATGAGACTCTGGACCCGAATGGCAATCGTCGTGACGCTGGCCTTCCCGGTCGCCGCGATGGCGCAGTTCAAGGACCTCGACGCCGCGATGTCGAACCTGACGCGCGGCTTCGGCAACGGAGACGCGCAGGCCATCATCGCCGGCATCGCCGATGGTGACCAGGTCATGCTGCAGTTCCCGGGGCTGGTCGACCAGAGCGGGTTCTTCGGCCGCGACCAGGCCGCGTACCTTCTGGACGGCCTGTTCAACAAGGTCAAGCCGGGCGGCTTCGAGCAGCAGAGCATCCGCAAGTCGAGCGCCGACGGGCAGGCGAACATCACCGCCTCCTGGACCGTGAGCGCCGGCGGCAAGACCGAGACGCGCGACCTCTACATCACGCTTCGCAACAAGAACGACCGCTGGTCGATCGTTTCGGTGCGCTCCGCGAGCAAGTGAGTGATCGGCGGGCAGCGGGCAGCGAGGAGCGGGCAGGAGAACGCACCCCTGCTCGCCGCTCGCTGCCCGCTACCCGCTTCATCGTCGTAACCACCCTCCTCCTCGCGGCCATCACCTTCGCCGCCTTCCGCTGGCACGCCCGCTCCATCGCTTCCTCATTCGAACGCGAGGCGCGCGAGCATCTCATCGACGACGTGGCGCGCATCCGCCAGGAAGTGGTCTCCGAGGAAGCGAACCTCGACGCCTCGGCCGACCGTCTGGAGGGGCTGCTCTCCGCGCGCACCACGCCGCCGCGCCGCATGCAGCTCTTCGCCATGCTCCGTTCCGAAACTTCCAGGCAGGGGCGCGGCGCCCGGATTCTGCAGAATGGGGAGACGGTGGCCTGGTGGGGCGAAGACCTCCGCGCGAGCGCCGCCCGCACCTATCAGTTCGACGTCACCAATCTCTACATCACCCGCACCCGCAGCACCGGGCCGTACGTCATCGAGACCTACCAGCGCATCCCGAACGACGTCGACGCGCAGTCGCCGCTCCATCCCGATGCGGACTGGATCGACTCGGCCGCCTTCCACGGCGGCTTCCTCCGCCAGGAGCCCGGCACCTTCCGCCACCTGATCTCGCGCAAGGCCGACTCCGCGCTCTGGATCGATCTGCGCCCCCGCGAGAAGGCGGACGTGCTGCAGCAGCTGGAGGACGACGGAAAGAACGTCGCGTTCCTGATCCTGACCATCGGCGTGCTCGCGTTGCTGGGGATCCATCGCCGCAACGCGGGGCTGACCATCCTGCTGATCATCGCAGCCCGCGCCGCGCTCCTCGGCCTGAGCTTTCCCGACGACCCGCTGCACATCTTCAACTACGACCTCTACGCCTCGCGCCTGCTCGGCCCGCTGAGCAAGTCGCCGTTCGACCTGTTGATGACGGCCCTGGCCTTGTTCGGGTTGGTGGGGGCGATGCGCAGAGTGAATGTAGGGCCGGCTCTCCAG
>DASYMJ010000036.1:0-31298 GCA_036009105.1 Thermoanaerobaculia bacterium
TCGACGTGAGCCTCGAGAGTTGCTTCCGTGTCCGACGCGGTATCGATGCGCCATCCGGCATCGGCGTGGCGCTTACCGGTCGCTTCATGGCGCACATCGCCGATGCGCCAGCTCTTCGTCGGTGTGATTCCGATCCTGCGCGTCACGTCGTCCGGGTCGCACTGCTGACCCCACACCACCGCATAAGAGCGGATCGACGGCTCACTTGACGGTGAAGTCATTGAGGTTGAGTCCTGTCGGTTCGCCTTGCCCGGGTCCGTTTTTGGGCTTCACATAGATGTTGCCGTCCTTGTCTTTGAACAGATCGTATTTGCTCACCTTCTTGTCGCCCGTGATCTCTTGTTTGAGCTCGTGCACATCGACACCACGTTCTCCCAGCATGTCGACTTCCGCGCCGGAGGGCCTCTTGTCCTGCGAGCCGGCCTTCGAGCCCTCGTCCGTGGTCGCGGCCGTGCTGGCGTCGGCCGGCTTCTTCTGCGCTTCAGAAAGCGCAGGAGGAACGACCACCGGTTTTGCATACTGAAAGTTCGACAGTCGCTGAAGCCGGTACTGCAGAGCTGCCTTAGCGATTACGGAGCTCCCCTGACGGGCAGCGAAACGAATGGCGATCGGCGCAGCCCACTTCGTGAAATCCCATGCGCACGTCTCGACGTCGGCGCACTTGCCGGTCGGATCGTTGTGACCGATCGGATTGTTTCTGACGTAACTGTACCGATTCCACTGCTGAGGGTTCTCGGCGGTTTCGATCAAGTCCAGGGCGGGATCGACGCACAGAAATCGTCCCCACCCCGCGCCGTAGTATCGCGCGTGCATGTAGTCCAGCGGCATCGAGCCGGCTGACGGATCGGCATCGCGCTCGTGGCCGGTGAACTTCAGAGGCGAGGCCTCCTGCGCGCTGCCGGGACTCCACTCCTCGCCGAAGGGCCAGTAGACGTGGTAGCCAACCTTGTGGCCGGCGCCGTCGGTGATCAGGCGGGGAGTGCCGAGCTGATCGAGCGTGTAGTGCTCGACGGAGCCGGACGATTTGAGGGCGGCGAGGAGCAGGCCGTCGCGGTAGACGTAGTCGCGGTCCACCGACCAGGCGCTGCCCTGCTGCCGGAAATCGCGCAGGACCTTGTTGTCGAAGCCGCGGAGAGTCCAGTGGGTCGTACCGGTGGAGACGTCGTAGGCGAAGAGGCGCTCGTCGTCGGCGGTGTAGGCGTAGATGATGCGCGGCTGGAGGTTGGACCCCAGGTGAACGCCGTTCAGCATGCCGGCCGCGTCGTAGTCGTAGTGCTGAGTGCCGGACGTGATCACATTGCCCGACGCGTCGTAGTCGAGCGTGTTCAGGCGGTTCGTCGAAGCGTCCACGGGCAGGAGCACGGTCTGGCCGAGCTTCGAGGTGCTGGTCAGGTTGCCGTAGACGTCATACGTGAACGTCTGCGTCTGCAGGCCGGCCAGATCGGGGCCGAGCACCGTCGCGCTCTTGAGGCGGCCCACCTTGTCGTAGACGAACGCCTCGTTGCCGATGGCCGTGATGTTGCCCGCGCCGTCGTAACCGTACTGCCCGGCCGTCCACGAGAACGGCCCCCCGTCCGGCTTCGCCTTCAGGTGCTCCAGCGCCTCCACGGCCTGCGGCACGGGCGGTGGCGGCGCCTGGGCCGAGAGCGAGGGTGCAAAAAGGATGGCGACCAACAGACAGCGCATCGCCGATCAGTGTACCGCCGCGCTTCTCCCCCACACCTCCGCCAGCCGCTCGTCCCGGCCGCAGTTGTAACGGTAGAACTTGTACCGCACCGGGTTCTTTTTGTAGAAGTCCTGGTGGTACTCCTCGGCCGGCCAGAAGGTCGATGCGGGGGCGATCTGCGTCACCACGCGTTGCCGGAGCTGCGCCTCCACGGCCGCCTTCGAGGCCAGCGCGAGGCGTTGCTGCCCGGCGTCGTGGGTGAAGATGGCGGTGCGGTATTGGTCGCCGTGGTCGCAGAACTGCGCGTTCGGCGTCAGCGGATCGACGTTGTGCCAGTAGACGTCGAGCAGCTGCTGATACGTGATCCGGCGCGGGTCGTAGAGCACCTCCACCGACTCCGCCTGGCCGGTGAAGCCGGAGGAGACCTCCTCGTACGTGGGGTGGTCGCCGGAGCCGCCGGTGTAGCCGGACGTCACCGCGAAAACGCCCGGCAAACGCTCGAAGGGCGGCTCCATGCACCAGAAGCAGCCGCCGGCGAACGTCGCCTTCGCTAACCCGGAGGGGGGTCGCGGCGTCGAAGAGGTTGCACCCTCGGGCTTACCGCAGAACGTAAGAAGGAGAACGAAGGCGACGGAGGTCCGCTTCATGCCGAACGGAACCGTAAACCCTCCGCCGCCTGTTCCGTAAGAGGCTTTTCGGGAGAACGTCCATGCGCAAACTTTGGAAGACTCTGCTCGTCCTGCTGATCCTGGCAGGCGCGAGTGCGGCCGTGTACGCGTGGTCGCGCAACGGCAAGAAGAACGGCGACGGCACCAAGGAAGTGGAAGTCGTGAACGGCTCCATCGTGGAGAAAGCCGTCGCCGTGGGGCAGATCCAGCCGAGGCAGAAGTTCCAGGTCAAATCGAAGATCTCCGGCATCGTCCGCCGGGCCGACATCCAGATCGGCGACACGGTCAAGGCGGGCGATCCCCTCTTCGAGATCGCCCCCGATCCCACCCCGCTGGAGGTCACCGAAGTCGACCGTCGCGTCGAGTCGGCCGAGGCGAGCTTCCGGCGGGCGGAAGGGGACTACGTACGGGCCCAGGAGCTGGCCCGGACGGGCGTCCTCCCCAAGTCCGATACCGAGGCGAAGAAAGAGGCGTACGAGCTGGCGCGGGTCGCGCTGAGCAAGGCCCAGCAGGACCGCGAGCTCACCAAGCGGGGGCGGCTGACCGCGAGCGGCACCGAGTCCATCATCCGCGCGCCGGCGGCCGGCACCATCCTCACCCGCGCCGTCAACCCGGGCGACCCCATCGTCCCCCTCACCTCCTACCAGCCCGGCACCGAGATGGCGACGGTGGCCGACATGCGCGACCTCATCTTCAAAGGCACCGTCGACGAGATCGATGTCGGCAAGCTCTCGGTCGGGATGCCCGCCCGCATCAAGGTCGGCGCGCTGCCGACCGACGTCGTGACCGGCCACGTCTCGCGCATCGCGCCGCAGGCGCAGCAGAAGGAAGGCGCCACGCTCTTCGACGTCGAGATCGAGCTCGATCCGGGCAACAAGATCACGTTGCGCGCCGGCTACTCGGCCAATGCGGACGTCATCATCCGGGAGAAGAAGGACGTGCTCACCATCCCGGAGCGCCTCATCACCTTCGAGGATGGCGGCAAAAAGGCGACCGTCGAAGTGGCAACCGGCGATCCGAAGGCGCAGCCGAAGAAAGTGGAAGTGAAGACCGGCGTCTCGGACGGCCTCAACGTGGAGATCGTCTCCGGCCTGAGCAAAGGGCAGAAGGTGGTGGAGCGGCCACCGAAGGAAATCTCATAAAACGATGAACGAGGAAGGATGAACGATGAACGTTCATCCACCGCGCACATCGCCGAAAACCATGTTCATCGTTCATCCTTCATCGTTCATCGTTTTATGAAAGACGTTTTTCGCCAGCTGTTGCGCGACGTGCGGGCCGAGAAGCTGCGCACCTTCCTCACCGTCTTCGGCATCGTCTGGGGAACGGTCGCCATCAGTCTGATGCTCGCCTTCGGCACCGGCCTGCACAAGAACCTGATCAAGCAGACGGCCGGGCTGGGCGACCGCATCGTCATCGCCTGGCCGGGCCTGACCTCCATCCCCTACGAGGGCCTCGGCAAGGGGCGGCGCATCCGCATCACGGACGAAGACCTCGCCTCCGTCCGCAACGACATCCCGAACCTGAAGGCGCTCTCCGCCGAATACTCCAACAACCTGCGGGTCGACTACGGGACCAAGACCATCTCCGTCGATACTTCCGGCATCACGCCCGAGTTCGGGGGCATGCGCAACCTCATCCCCCAGATGGGCGGCCGCTTCATCAACCCCATCGACCAGGAGAAGCAGCGCCGGGTCGCCTTCATCGGCGACAAGCTGGCCAAGGACATCTTCGGCGAGACCTCACCCATCGGGAAGACCATCCTGGTCAACCAGTCGCCGTTCCTGGTGGTGGGCGTGCTGCAGGAGAAGGATCAGGACTCGAACTACAGCGGCCAGGACAATCAGAAGATGTTCGTGCCCGCCAACACTTTCCGCGCCCTCAACGGCGACAAGTACGTGGACAACTTCGTCTTCCAGGCCGACGCCGCCGGGCAGACCAAGCAGGTCATCCAGGCGCTGAGCGTGGCGCTCGGCAAGCGGCTCCGCTTCGACAAAAAGGACAAGGAAGCGCTGTCGATGTGGGACACCACCGAGCAGTTCGAGTTCTTCGACATCTTCATGCTCGCCTTCAACGGCTTCCTCGGCCTGATCGGCGTGCTGACCCTGATCGTGGGCGGCATCGGCGTGTCGAACATCATGAACGTGGTGGTGGAGGAGCGGACGCGCGAGATCGGCATCAAGATGGCCCTCGGCGCCAAGCAGCGCTGGATCCTGCGCCAGTTCCTGCTGGAGACCATGCTGGTGACGCTCATCGGCGGCGCCATCGGCTTCGGCATCGCCCTCGGCGTCTGCGCCGTCTTCCCCAAGGAGCTGACCGAATACGTCGGCCAGCCGGTCGTCTCTCCCCTGGTGGCCCTGCTCACCGCCGTGGCGCTGGGCGTGGTCGGCCTGGTGGCCGGCTACTTCCCCGCGCGCGACGCGGCGCGGCTCGATCCCGTGGTGGCCATGAAGTTGTAACCGATGAAGCCATGAACCGCTCCCTGCACATCATCCTCTCCCTCTTCTCCACCTCGGCGCAGCTGCAGAAGCGCCGGGCCATGCTCACCATCGCCGCCATCGCCTGGGGAACCGTGGCCATCCTGCTGCTGCTGGCATTCGGCGAGGGGCTGAAGCGGCAGATGGACCGCAACCGCCGCTCCACCGGCGAGAACCTGGCCGTGATGTGGCCGGGCGAGACGACCAAGGCCTGGAAAGGCATCCCCCCCGGCCGCCCCATCCGTCCCCGCATCGACGACGTGGAGTTCATCCGGGCGCGCATGCCGGAGCTCAAGACGGTCTTCGGCGAGGTGGTCTCCTGGCGCACCGCGCTCACCTATGGACGCAAGACCGTGAACGGCCGCGTGATCGGCACCAACTGGGTGTACGGAGAAGCGCGCAAGCACTACCCGATGGCCGGCGGCCGCTTCCTCACGCCGGCCGACGAGCAGCAGCGCCGCCGGGTGATCTTCCTCGGCGACGAGATGGCGAAAGACATCTACGGCGATGAGCAGCCGGTGGGGAAGACTCTCCTCGTCAACAACGCGCCGTACCTGGTGATCGGCGTGATGCAGAAGAAGACGCAGATGGGCGTATACGGCGGCCCCGACTCCAACCACGCCGTCATCCCCATTACCACCTTCCGGGCCCAGTTCGGCCGGGAGCGGCTGAACAACCTGGTGATCCAGACCGTGGAGCCGGCGCAGATGCGCGGCGCGCTGCGCAAGCTCAACGAGGTGCTCGGGCCGAAGTTCGGCTACGACCCGACCGACGACCGCGCCTTCGGCACGTGGGACATGGTCAAGTCGTCCCAGACGACGATCAACATCCTGATCGGCATCCAGATGTTCCTCGGCATCGTCGGCGCGCTGACGCTGATCATCGGCGGCGTCGGGGTGGCGAACATCATGTACGCGGTGGTCAAGGAGCGGACCCGCGAGATCGGGGTGAAGATGGCCCTCGGCGCGCGGCGCAGCTGGATCATCGTGCCGTTCGTGCTGGAGGGGCTGGTCTATACGTTCATCGGCGGCTTCCTCGGCATCACCATCGCCACCATCCTCGTCTCGCTGACCGCCTTCGTCCCCATCGAGGGGAACAAGGTCCTGTCGTTCCTCGGCCGCCCCACGCTCTCCCTGCAGATCGGCGTGGCCACGTCGGTCATCCTCGGCGTGATCGGCCTGCTGGCCGGTTACTTCCCCGCCCGGCGCGCGGCATCGATCGACCCGGCAGCCACTCTGCGGTACGAATAGGAGATCCCATGCAGCAGAACGGCACCATCATCCGGATGGCGGACATTCGCAAGGTGTACGACACCGGCAAAGTGAAGGTCGAGGCGCTGAAAGGCATCGACCTGGAGATCCACAAGGGCGAGATGGTGGCCATCGTCGGCCCCTCCGGCTCCGGCAAGTCGACGCTGATGAATCTGATCGGCTGCCTCGATACGCCCAGCTCCGGCGAGTACACCCTGGGCGGCGAGAACGTGGCCGGCGTGACGCGCGACGGCCTGGCCGAGATCCGCAACCGCCGCGTCGGCTTCGTGTTCCAGAACTTCAACCTGCTGCCGCACATCTCCGCTCTGGAAAATGTGGCCATGCCGCTGCTCTTCGGCGGGATCAAGCCGCAGGAGCGCCACCAGCGCGCCACGGAGCTGCTCACGCGCGTGGGGCTCGGCGACCGCGTCGATCACAAGCCGACCGAGCTCTCCGGCGGCCAGATGCAGCGCGTGGCCATCGCCCGGGCCCTGGCCATGGAGCCGGACATCGTCCTCGCCGACGAGCCGACCGGCAACCTCGACTCCACCGCCGGCACGGACATCATGTCCATCTTCAACGAGCTCCATGCCCAGGGCCGGACCCTGGTGATCATCACCCACGACCCGGCGCTGGCGCGGCGGGCCAGCCGGGTGGTGGAGATCCGGGACGGGAAGATCACGAGCGACTACCGGCCTGCCGCGGCGTGAGGGCAGTGACCTGACAGCTTCTCGGCGGCGGTGTCGCAGGCCGCTGCTCACTCATCGGCCAGGCTCCTCATGATGCGCGGCAGGAAAACCGCCGCGGCCACGACGCCGATGGCCGCGCCGACGACCATCAGATCGCGCCGCTTGCGCGCGCCATCGGCGTAATGCCATTCGCTGTTGAGGCCGCGCTCCCTGATCGGACGCGGCATGCGGCCGTGGGCGAGGTCCTCCAGCCTTCCTTCCAGCACATCCACCCGGTCGGCGAGCATGAGCGTCATCCAGCGGCGGAGGCGTCCTTCGCCGAACCGGTACGCATACGCGCGGAGCATGCCGCTCACGCCGCGCGGCGGGCAGGACGTGCCGAACACCGGCGTCATGTCGGGGTGCTCCACCGAGAGAAAGACCTTCGTGCTCGCCGTCTGCCGCGGGAGGGGCACGTCGCCGCGCACATTGGTCACGTCGGACGGCGCCTCCTTCGGCACCGCCGGCCGGTTGGCCGGATCTAGGTCCGCGCCCCAGCCCCGAACGTTGCCATACCGCGATCTCGTTTCACTGCTGCTGCGTTCTTCCATCTGGCTCATGGCTCCTCCTCATGCGGCGTTCGGGATGACGCACGGCTTGATGCACTCATCCAGCTTGCTGGTGAACACGTGATAGGCCTCGGAGATCTCCTCGAGGGGGAAGCGGTGGGTGATGACCGCCTTCGGGTCGATCCGTCCGGCCAGCACGTGCTCGAACAGGCGCGGCAGGTGGCGCTTCACCGAGCATTGGTTGGAGCGGATGGTCAGCCCCTTGTTCACCACGTTCCCGATCGGCACGAGGTTGAAGGTCGGCCCATAGACGCCGACGATCGAGACCGTGCCCGCCTTGCGCACCGAGTTGATGGCCCACATCAGCGCGGTGGCGGCGCCGGCCTGCATCTTCATCTTCACGCCGGTGAACGTCTGCAGCAGGCTCCCCTTCGCGTCGCAGCCGACCGCATCGATGCAGACGTCGGCGCCGAGGTGGTCAGTGATCTTCTTGAGGTAGACCACCGGGTCGTCGATCTCCTTGAAGTTGAACGTCTCCGCCGGCCCGTACTTGCTGACGAAGTCGAGCCGGTAGTCGAGGTGATCGGTGACGATGACGCGCCCGGCGCCCATCAGCCACGCGGAGCGGGCGGCGAAGATGCCGACCGGGCCGGCTCCGAAGATGACCACCGTATCCCCTTCCTTGATGTCCCCCATCTCGGCGGCCTGATAGCCGGTGGGGAGGGCGTCGGTCAGCAGGAGCGCGTCCTCTTCGGTGATCCCCTCCGGGATCCTGGTGGGGCCGACGTTGGCGAACGGAACGCGGACGTACTGCGCCTGGCCGCCGTCATAGCCGCCGGTGGTGTGCGAGTAGCCGTAGATGCCGCCCGCCGCGGTCGCGCTCGGGTTGGTGTTGTGGCAGTTGCTGTAGAGCTCGCGCGAGCAGAACCAGCAGGTGCCGCAGCTGATGTTGAACGGCACGAGCACGTGGTCTCCCGGCTCGAGGTTGTCGACGTTCGGGCCGACCTCTTCCACGACGCCGGTGAACTCGTGACCGAAGGTCGAGCCGACGCGGGTGTCCGGCACCAGGCCATGGTAGAGGTGGATGTCGGAGCCGCAGATCGCCGCGCGCGTCACGCGCACGATGGCATCGTTCGGATGCTCGATCTCCGGAATCGGCTTCTCGTCGACGCGGACCTTGAACGGTCCGCGATAGGTCATTGCTTTCATCATCGTCGGACTCCTCCGCCTTGCGTGGATTGCAATCGCCGGACCGCAACTTGCGGCAAACTCAACATCTCAAAGGGCTGAGCGGACCGTGCATAATGGCCCGCCTATGCGCCGCCTCGCACTCCTGCTCCTGCTCGCCTGCATGCCCGCCGCGCTCGCCCAACGGGCCCTCACGGTGGACGACTTTGCGCAGATCAAGGACGTCGCCGACCCGCATCTCTCGCCCGACGGCAACTGGGTGCTGTACACCGTGCGGCAGCCCGACCTGACCGACGACAAGAACCACACCCACGTCTGGATGGCGCGCTACGACGGCTCGGAGGTCGTGCAGGTGACGCAGGGGACGGACAGCGAGTCGACGCCGCGCTGGAGCCCGGACGGGCGCTGGATCGCGTTCCTCTCCAGCCGCGGCGCGGAGGACGAGGTGACGCAGCTCTGGCTCCTCGACCGGCGCGGCGCGGAGAGCGTGAAGGTGACGGAGCTGAAGGGCGACGTGGCCGACTTCGAATGGTCGCCCGATTCGAAGCGCATCGCGCTGGTGGTGCAGGACGTCGATCCGCTGCAGCCGGCCGATCCGAAGAAGACGAAGCCGCCCATCGTGGTCAACCGCTATCTCTTCAAGCAGGACCGCGTCGGCTACCTCACCACCCGCCGCCAGCACCTGCAGCTCTTCGACCTCGCCACGCGCAAGCTCGACCCGCTCACCAGCGGCGCGTTCGACGAGTCCCTCCCCTCCTGGTCGCCGGACGGCAGGTCGATCGCCTTCGTCTCCAAACGCGGCGACGATCCGGACCGCAGCAACAACTACGACCTCTTCGTGATCGAGCCGAAGGCCGGCGCCACGGCGAAGCAGCTGACGACGTACCAGGGCGCCGACTCGCCGCCGGACTGGGACAGCCGCCCCGCCTGGTCGCCGGACAGCCAGTCCATCGCCTACCTGCAGGGCGCCTCGCCGGCGCTCATCTACTACGGCGTGCATCACCTGGCCGTGATTCCTGCCGCCGGCGGCACGCCGCGCATCCTGAATCCGAAGCAGGACCGCGACGTGACCAAGCAGCAGTGGTCGCGCGACGGCCGCTTCCTCTATTTCGTCACCGAGGACGATCGCTCGGACGTGTTGCAGCGCCTGCCGGCGGCGGGCGGCGACCCCGAAACGATCGCCGGCGGCAACCGCTCGATCCTCGACTACGACCTCGGCAGCGACAACCGCATCGCCATCCTGACCAGCGACGGCACGCATCCCGCCGAGGTGGCGCGCGTCGATGGGAAGGCGATCACCCGTCACAACGCGGAGCTCCTTAAGCAGGTGCGCCTCGCGCCGTACGAGGAGACCGACTTTCCGAGCAAGGACGGCACGCGCGTGCACGGCTTCCTGGTCCGGCCGCCCGAGTTCGAGATGGGGAAGAAGTACCCGGCCGTGCTGCGCATCCACGGCGGGCCGGTCTCGCAGTTCAGCCACCGCTTCTCGTTCGAGTGGCAGCTGCTCGCCGCGAACGGCTACGTGGTGATCGCGTGCAATCCGCGCGGCAGCTCCGGCCGGGGGCAGGAGTATTCGCGGGCCATCTGGGCCGACTGGGGCAACAAGGACGGGCAGGACGTTCTGGCCGCGGTAGACGACGCCGTCAAGCGCGGCATCGCCGACCCGGCCCATCTCGGCGTCGGCGGCTGGAGCTACGGCGGCATCCTCACCAACTACGTGATCACCCAGGACCAGCGCTTCAAGGCGGCGACGAGCGGCGCGTCCATCGCCAACGTCCTGGCCGGCTACGGGACGGACCAGTACATCGTGGAGTACGAGCTGGAGCTCGGAAAACCGTGGGAACACCCGGAGGTCTACACCCGCCTCTCCGCCCCATTCCTCGGCGCGAACCGCATCAAGACGCCGACTCTCTTTCTGGCCGGCGACCGCGACTTCAACGTGCCGCTCCTCAACTCGGAGCAGATGTACCAGGCGTTGCGCTCCCTCAACGTGCCGACCGAATTGATCATCTACCCCGGCCAGTACCACGGCATCAACAAGCCGAGCTATGTCAAGGATCGCTACGAGCGGTATCTCGCGTGGTACGGGAAGTACGTGAAGCCGTAGTTACCAGCCGATCTCACTGTCATCGGCCAGGCACCCCACGGACACGATGGGCAGAGAAGCATCTTCATCCGCTGAAGGCTCGATCTGCGATTCGAGGTATTGCTCGGTACGCCGTCTGGCTGAGAAGGCCTGCGCGAGCTGATCGCCCCAGGCCTGGGCTTGCGCCCCGTCGGATGCTTCCACGATGAAGCAGGCCGGCCACTCACGATCCTCGTCGTCGGGTTCCGCGGTCAGATCCCGGAACCACGCGGTGTAAAGAAATCGCCCCATGTCTACCGCGCGGCCTGCATGAACGCGCACGCCTCGACCGACTGCAGGTCGAGCTGCATCGAAGCGAGGCTCTGCGAGATCTCGATGCGGAGGGGGATGCGGCGGGCGTCGCTGGTGATCCAGAGCTTCACGCCGCCGGGCCACTTCTTGCCGCCGGGAGCGTCGACGATCTCGAAGCCGAGGGCCTGGGTCTTCTGGTTCTCGATGGTGAAGGTCTGGGTGCCGGCCGGGCGGAAGATGACCGGGTACTCCTTGCCGTCCGAGTAGATGACGGTCTGCACGGGGCCGCGGATCTCCGCCGCGTGCTGGCGGAGGAAGTAGATCGCGGTCAGCACGTCGCGCAGCTCCTCGGGGGGGAGGGGCTTGACCTTGTCCTCCACCTTCTCCGGCGTTTCCTTGCGGATGCGGGCCAGGCGCTTCACGTAGTCGAACACCGTCCGCTCCTTGCGCGCCTTCTTCCCCCACGCGTAGCCGTGGTAGGTCATCAGCGTCTTCCCCTTCTCGTCCATCTGCGACTCGTAGGCGTAGAAGCCGCCGCTCGTCCCTTCCGGGGCGGTGATGAGGAGAGAGCTGTCGATGTTCGCGCCGCTGCCGTCGTGGGGGTAGGTCGTCTTGAGGTTGCCGACGCCGTTGCGGGGGAAGACCAGGCCGGCGATCCAACCCAGGCCGCCGCGGAGGCGCCAGGTGTAGCGGAACTCCTCCACGTTGGCCGGCCCGTGACAGTTGAGCTCCGCCGCGCCGGCAGCGAGGCCGGCGCAGAGAAGAAGGAACAGCGAAATGGTGCGAGTCAGTCGCATTCCGTCGGCGTACCTAACGCCTTGCGGACGCAGGCTATTGCGCTCAGCGTGCCGAGTCGGTGACGGCCCCTCATCCGCCCTGCGGGCGAAGCGCCGGGTGAGGGGCCTCTACATCGCCGCGATGCGCGCCTCGACCTCGTCGATCACGTAGTCCGGCGTCGAGGAGCCGGCCGTCACGCCGACCACCTGCATGCCGTTGAACCAGGCCGGGTCGACGTCTTCGCCCCCCTGCACGAGGTAGGCCGGCTTCATCTCCCGGCAGATCTCCCACAGGTGCTTCGTGTTCGCGCTCTTCTTGCCGCCGATGACCACGATCACGTCGACTTCCGGGTCGTGGGCGAGCACGCGCGCCGCGTCCTGGTTCTCCTTGGTGGCGTAGCAGATGGTGTCCGCCCGGTCGACCGTGGCCGAGCGGCGCTCGATCACCTTCACCACATCCTCGAACTCCTCGGCGTTGAGGGTGGTCTGGTAGAAGATCTTGATCTTCGGATAGCGGCTCCACTCGATCGACTCCGCCTCCTCGATCTTGGAGACGATGTGGTAGCGGGCGGGATCGAGGTCGTTGGTATAGCCGATGACCTCGCGGTGGCGGGGGTCGCCGATGAAGACGAGGTGATAGTCCGAGCCGAGGGCGTCTTTCGACTCGCGGTGGATGTCGTAGACGAACTTGCAGGTGGTGTCGAGGACCTTCAGCCCCTGCGCCTTCGCGGTCTGGTGAAAGGACGGCGGCACGCCGTGCGCGGAGAAGACGATGGTCGGCTCGGCCACGGCAGCGATCTCCTCCACCGTCCGCACGCCGAGGTCTTCCATCTCCTGGACCACCCGCTCGTTGTGCACGACCTGGCCGAGGATGGCGCCGCGGCCGCCGCCGGCGGCGAAGCGCTTGACCTTCAGATCGGCGATGCGCACGCCGGAGCAGAAACCGTACTTTGCCGCCCGTTTCACTTTCATCGCACCGCTCAACGGGAGCGTGAGCCACTACAATTCCGCGCCGTGTCCGCCCCTGCCGCCGCTTCGCCGGAGCCGCTTTTCACGCCGCGATTCGCCGGGATGTGGGTCTTCTCCTTCGTCACGTTTTTCTCCGCCTTCCAGCTCCTGCCGGCGGTGCCGTTCCGCATCCTGGAGCTGGGCGGCAACACGGCCCAGGCCGGCCTCTTCCTCTTCTTCTACACGCTGATGAGCGCGCTCGCGGCGCCGATCACCGGCACGGTGGCGGACCACTTCGGCCGCCGCCGCACGCTGATCGTCGCCTCGCTCGTCTTCATCGTCTTCTCCATCCTCTACGGCGTGATCCGCGACCTGCGGCTGCTCTACCTCGTGGCGGCCGTGCACGGCGCGATCTGGTCCAGCATCCTCGCCTCCAGCTCGGCCATCATGAGCGAGTTCATCCCCGAGTCGCGGCGGACGCAGGGCATCGCCATGTGGGGGTTGGCCAGCATGTCGGCTTTCGCGCTCGCGCCGCCGGTCGGCCTGTTCGTCTTCAAGTTCGGCTGGCTGACCCTGTGCGGGGAGCTGGCCGTGCTCTCGCTGCTGATGGCCATCGCCGGCTGGCTGCTGCCGGTGCGCGACGCCGCCCGCCCTTCGAGCGCGCCCAATCTCTCCGACGCCTGGGACTTCCGGGTGATGTCGACCACCGTCTCGCTGGCCGTGACGGCGTTCGGCTACGGCGGCATCACCAGCTACGTCGCGCTCTTCTCGCTGGAGCGCCACATCCATCCGGAGTCGCTCTTCTTCACCGCCTCGGCCGCCACCATCGCCCTGGTGCGCATCTTCACCTCGCACCTCGGCGACCGGCTGGGGCCGAAGGCGATCCTCTATCCGGCCCTGCTCTGCATCCCCGTCGCCTTCGCCGTGCTGGCCACGGCGCATTCGCGCACGCAGCTGGTCGCCTCGGCGGTCCTCTTCGGCGCCGGGTTCGGCAGCATGTACCCGGCCTTCGCCACGTTCATCCTCGCCCACACCGACCCGGAGCGGCGGGCCCGGACGTTCGGCAGCATCGTCGGCGCGTTCGACACCGGCATCGCCATCGGCTCGTTCTCCATCGGCACGATCGGCCAGCACTGGAGCCTCGGCCGCGCGTTCGGCGTGGCGGCGGCCATCAGCTGCCTGGCCATCCCCATTTTCATGCTGACCTCGAAGCGGCTCATTGCCGAGGCCGCAAGTGGCACTCCCGTTGCTTCGCCTGCCGAGCATGTCTGACCTTCCGCCCGAAGACGAGCACGTTTCGAAGAAGGTGGTCTACGAGCACACCACCTCCTCCCGCGGGAACATCGGGGCGATCATCGCCATCGTCGTGATCGCCATCGCGCTGGTGGTGTTCATCCTCATGCAGATGAAGTGAGCTACATTCGCGCGCATGCGCCGCCTGCTGCTTCTCCTGCTCCTCCTCCCCCACCCGCTGCGCGCGGCCGACTTTGACGCGAAAGCCGCGGAGCGCTTCGCCAACCTCGCGCTGGCCTGCGTGCACAAGGAGTATCCGAACAAGATCGCGCACAACCTCGCCTCCGACAAAGACGTCGCGCCGCCGCGGAAGCTGACCCCGGCGTTCTACGGCTGCTACGACTGGCACTCCTCCGTGCACGGGCACTGGCTGCTGGCCCGCCTGGCCCGCACCTTCCCCGATGCGCCGTTCGCGACGGCGGCGCGCGACGAGCTGAGGCAGAGCATCACCAGGGAGAACATCACCCAGGAGACGGCGTACCTGCGCGGTGAGGGGCGGGCCAGCTTCGAGCGGCCGTACGGGCTCGCCTGGCTGCTGCAGTTGGGGATGGAGCTGCGCGAGTGGGACGATCCGCTGGGGCGCGAGCTCTCCGCCAACCTGCGGCCGCTGGAGACGGCCGCGATGGAGCGGCTGAAGACGTGGCTGCCGAAGCTCTCCTCTCCGGTCCGCTCCGGCGAGCACTCCCAGACCGCCTTCGCCCTCGGATTGATCCTCGACGCGACCCGCGACCGGGACATCGCGGCGCGAGCCCGCGCCTTCTATCTCGCCGACAAGAACTGCCCGCTGGCGTATGAGCCTTCGGGCGAGGACTTCCTCTCGCCTTGCATCGCCGAGGCGGATGCGATGCGGCGCGTGCTGCCGCCGGTGGAGTATGCGGCATGGCTGGGCGGCTTCCTGCCTCAGCTGCCGGTAGACGGCAACGGCGACTGGCTGAAGCCGGTGGTCGTCAGCGATCCGAGCGATCCGAAGCTGGCCCATCTCGACGGCCTGAATCTGAGCCGGGCGTGGATGCTGGAAGGGATGGCCGGCGGCCTGCCGGACGGCGATCCGCGCATCGTGGCGCTGCGCAAGGCGGCGGCCGCGCATCGCGAAAGCGGGTTAGCCGCGGTGACGGGCGAGCACTACGAGGGCGGCCACTGGCTGGGCAGCTTCGCCGTCTACCTCACATCGAAGCGCGGGCTGCGCTGAGCCGCCCCGGCGCGTTGCCATCACGCTGGGTACGGCGGCGCTCGGCCTCGACGCGGTTGCGGCCGTTGCGCTTGGCGCGATAGAGGGCCTGGTCGGCGGCGGCGATCATCTCGGAGGAGGAGCGGAAGTGCGTGTGGGCCAGGCTGGCCGTGCCGACGCTCACCGTGACCGGCAGCTCCGTGCCGTCGGCCGTGCACACCGGCGCGGCGGCGATCGACGTGCGCAGCTTCTCGCCGAAGCGCACCGCATCCTCGAGCACGGTCTCCGGCAGCAGCACCACGAACTCCTCGCCGCCGTAGCGCGCCACGTAGTCGGAGGCGCGGACCGACTTGGCAAAGCGCCGGGCGAGCTCGGCCAGCACCTGGTCGCCCGTCTGATGGCCGAACGAGTCGTTGATGGTCTTGAAGCAGTCGACGTCGATGAGCGCCACGGAGAGCGGCCGCTGGTAGCGCTCGGAGTGGTTGAAGGCCTGTTCGAGCGTCATGCCGAAGTGGCGGCGGTTGAACATGCCGGTGAGCGAGTCCCGCGCGGAGAGCTCCTCCAGCTGGCGGGCCATGTCCACGAGCTGCTTCTGCATCTCGACCACCCGCCGCGAGGCGTGGACCCGCGCGACGAGTTCCACCGGCTCGAACGGCTTGGTGATGTAGTCGTCCGCGCCGATGCCGAACGCCTCCACCTTGTCCTCGGTCGAGGTGCAGGCGCTGAGGATGATCACCTGCCGCGTATCGAACCGCGACTCGGCCTTGATGCGGCGGCAGATGTCCATGCCGTTCATGTCCGGCAGCTGCCGGTCCAGCAGGCAGAGATCCCACTCCCGGTTTTCCAGCGCGTCGAGACCCTCCATGCCGGTGGGGCAGGCGATCACTTCGATGCCGGTCGAGGCGAGCACCTTCTGCACGAGGCGGAGGATGGAGAAGTCGTCATCGACCAGGACCACCCGGAAGGGCGCGTTCTCCTGCTGCTGACGCCGCCTGCGGGTGAGGGTGTCCTCTCCGATCTCGACGCCTGTGGTGGGGTTGTTCATTCTTGATTTTGGGGACGGCGGGTACTGTCTGGTGTAACCGTTTTCGTGTGGTTTGGATTCCTCATTTCAGGTCGACAGTGTCCGGGTTCCCGGACGTATGCGAGCTCGACCTTGTTGCGTCAAGTATCTGATGTAAAGCAACTTATGCTATGGCATCTCCTTCGCCTTAGAAAGCCGTCACAATGACAAATAAGTATGCGGCGAACACGACCGGTACGGTCCTGATTCTCGACGGCGACCGCGAGCGAGCCGCGAGCTCGGCGAGGACGCTTGCCGCCGGCGGCGGGCTCGTTCTGATCGGCCGCGATGCGGTCCTGGGAGCGCTCGTCGCACGGCGCGTGCCGCTTCTGTCGATGGTGACCGAGGCGCAGATCGCGCCGTTCTCGTTCGACGGGTTGGATGCGGTGGCGGCGGTGCGGAGCTGCTCGCCGGAGTGCCGCGTGGTGGTAGTGGGCGACCTCGTGCCGCCGCCCGTGGCGGAGGAGGCGCTCCGCCGCGGCGCGGAGGTCGTGCTGCTCCGGCCGTTCGAGGACGAGACGTTCCGCCGCACTTGCGGCGCGGGCTGCGCGGAGGAGGGGGCGGTGCGGTGCATCCCCACCATCGAGGAGCTGGTGGAGAGCCACGACCTGCTTCCCGCCTTCCAGCCGATCGTCGATCTGGCGGGCGACGATCGCCGGGCCGGCTTCGAGTCGCTGGCCCGCTTCGACCAGACCATGCTCCCTTTCTGCGATCCGACCTTTCTCTTCGAGTACGCGCGGCTCTGCGGCCGGACGGTCGACCTCGATTTGGCCTGCCTGCGCCGGACGCTGCGCGCCGCCGGCGACCTGGCCCGGCGGGGGAAGATCTTCATCAACATCCATCCCCGCGCGCTGGCCGACGGCCCGCGCCTGGCGCGCACGCTCGTCCACGCCGCCGCGGAGGGCGAGGTGCCGCTCGACCGGCTGGTGCTGGAGATCACCGAGCAGGAGAAGCTGGAGGTGTCGAGCTCCACCCTTCCCGCCCTCGAAGAGCTGCGCGCCACCGGCGTGGAGCTGGCCCTGGACGACGTCGGCAGCTCGTACTCGCATCTCGACCTGATCGACCGCATCCGCCCCTCGTACCTGAAGATCAGCCACGAGTTCGGCACCGGCTTCGAGAGCGACGCGGCGCGCTGCAAGATCATCCGCAACATCCAGTCCCTCGCCCGCGACTTCCAGTGCGAGATCATCCTGGAAGGGGTGGAGACCGAGGCCACCTCGCGCGCCGCGGTGGAGATCGGCGCCCGCTACGCGCAGGGCTTCTACTACGCGCGGCCGGGCCAGGCGGCGGCGTGGGTGGAATGAGCCGCTCACCCGCCCTACGGCCACGCGAGGGCGCTACTTCTTCCTGCGCAGCCCCGGCGAGCTCAGGTCGAGCTCCGCGAGGGGGATGACCTCCACGTCCTTGAACCGCTGCCTGAGCGGCTCGAGGAACTTCTTCGCATCGCCCACGATGATCACGCTCGGGCTCGAGCCGAGGTTCGACGTCGCGAACTTCTGCACGTCGGCGGCGGTCACCGACTGCACGCCGGCCACGTAGCGCTTGATCTCGGAGAGGCTCACGCCGTAGAGGGCGAGATCGGCGATCTCGTTGACCAAGCCGGCGCTCGTCTCCAGCGCGCGGCCGAAGCCGCCGATGAGCACGGCCTTGCGCGGGGTCAGCTCCGACTCCGGCACCGACACCGTCCCCAGCCGCCCGATCTCATCGATGATGATGCCCGCCACCTCGGCGGCCGACTCGTTCTTGGTCTGGGCCGAGGCGGTGAACGGGCCGATTTCGCGGCGGACGTCGAAGCCGCTGCGCGCGCCGTAGCTGAGGCCGCGCTTGATGCGGATCTCCTGATTCAGGCGCGCCGAGTAGCCGCCGCCCAACACGGAATTCGCCACCTCGGCAACGCTATAGGAAGGATCGACCCGGCGGATGCCCTGCCGCGCCACGACCACGGCGGCCTGCCCCGCATCCGGCATGTCGATCACCACCACCCGCGACGGCGGCGCGGCGGCGGCGTTCTTCAGGGTGATGGTGGCCAGCGCGCCGCCGCTCTTCTTCCAGCCGCCGAGCTGCTTCTGCACGACGTCGAAGGCCGCCCGCGGCTCGATGTCGCCGGCGATCACCAGCAGCGCGTTGTCCGGCCGGTAGTAGCGCTTGTGAAAGGAGACGAGGTCGTCGCGGGTGATGCGCGGCAGCGACTCCGGCGTGCCGCCGACGTTGTGGCCGTACGGCATGGTGCCGAAGAGCACGCGCGCCGCGACGTAGTTGGCCAGCGAGTTGGGACGCTGCATCGCCACCCGGATGGCGTCCAGGTTCTGATCGCGCTGCCGGTCGAGCTCCTCTTTCTTGAACGTCGGATTGCGCACCACGTCCGCCAGGTACCCCATCGCCTGCGAGAAGCTGGTGGAAAGCGACGTCAGGCTGACGAACGAGGCATCCCAGCCGGCGCCGCTCTCCATCGTCGCGCCCAGCGCCTCGACCCCGCGCGCGATCTCCTCGGAGGACTTCGTGGTCGTCCCCTTGATGAGCAGCGTGCCGGTCATGTCCGCCAGGCCGCCGCGATCGGCGGGATCGGCCTCGGAGCCGGTCTTGACGAGCAGGCGCGCGGCAACGAGCGGCAATCCTTTCTTCTGCACCACGATCACGCGCAGGCCGTTCGCGAGCGTCTTCTCGGCGGGCGTGGGGATGTTCACCTGACGCGGCGCGGCGGGCGGAGGGGGCGTGACCTGCTCCTGCGCCAGAACGGGAACGGCAAGCGAAAACGCGACGGCAACCGCGAGAACGTTCTTCACTTCCTGCCTCCCTCGGCCACGTACTCGATGACGACCGCTTTCCCATCGCCCATGTATTTCTTCACCACCCGCTGCACCTCGGCCGGCGTCACCGCCAGCGCCTTCTCCAGGCCGGTGTTCACGTCTTCCGCATCGTGGCTCACCACCACCGCCTCGCCGATCGCCGCGGCCCGGCCGTTGTTCGTCTCGCGCTGGCGCAGCACCGTGGCCGCGACGAGATTCCGCGCCTTCTCCATCTCCGCGGCCGAGACCGGCGCGTCGATCAGCTTCTGCAATTCGGCGCGCGCGGCCTTCTCCCCTTCCTCCACCGAGTGGCCGCTGGCCAGGGTGATGAGGACGACGAAGACGCCGAGGTCTTCGCGCAGGTCGGCGAAGACATTTGCGTCCTGCGCAATCTTCTGCTTGTAGACGAGGGACTGGGTCAGGCGGGAGGAGTCGCCCAGGCCGAGCAGGGCCGAGGCCATGTTCAGCGCGTAGCTGTCCTCGTGCGAGGCGGAAGGCGTGAGCCAGGTCAGCGCGACGGCCGGCAGGGGGACGTTCGGCGCCTTCTCCACGAAGCGCTTCTCCGCGGCGCGGGCCGGCTCCTGCACGGCCACGCGGGGGATGGGCGTGGAGGGATGGGGGATCGGCGCGAGGTACTTGTCGATCCAGCCGTCGAGCTGCTGCTGCTCGAAATCGCCGGCCACCACGAGCACCGCGTTGTCGGGACGATAGAACGTGGTGTGGAATTGCTGGACATCGGTGACGGTGGAGGCGTCGAGATCCTCGATGCTGCCGATGCCGGGCCGCTTGTAGGGATGGGTGGTGAACGAGTCCTTGTCCAGAGCGTAGAAGAGGCGGCCGTAAGGCGGCGCCAGGACCCGGAAGCGGAACTCCTCCTTGACCACATCGCGCTCGCTCTTGAAGTTCGCCTCGTCGACGGTGAGCGAGCCGAGGCGCTCCCCTTCCGCCCAGAGCAGCGTCTCCAGGTAGTTGGAGGGGACCACCTCGTAGTACTGCGTGGCGTCGTCCCGCGTGGTGGCGTTGTTCATGCCGCCCACGTCTTCGGTCAGCCGGTCCATCATCTCGGAGGCCATGTGCCTGGTGCTCTTGAACATGATGTGCTCGAAGAGATGGGCGAAGCCGCTGCGCCCTTCCGGATCGTTCTTCGAGCCGACCCGGTACCAGACCTGGATGGCCACGGTGGGCGTGGTCCGGTCCTGCAGCGTGTAGACCTCCAGGCCGTTCGGCAGCGTGCGGTGCTTGTAGTCCAGCCGCGGCACGGCGAGCTTCGCGGCGAAGGCGGTGTTGGCGAGCAGGAGGAGCAGGATCAGGCGCTTGGCCATGCGGATCACCTCGTTCGAGGGGCGCATGATACGAGAGGGCGGGGTGACGCCGCGGTTACGTTCGCGGCGCCACCACCAGGCGGGCCTTCCAGGTTGCCCGGTGACGAACAGCCGGCTACGACTCGATGAGGTCGCCCTGGAAAAGGGGCCGGCCGGCGAGCGAGGTGAGGAAGCCCCACGTGGCCAGCCCTACCATCACGGCGACGCCGAGGAGCGTGGCGCCGGCGAACCACGACTCCATCGGCCAGACCATCGGCAGGACGATGAGCACCCCGTTTGCGGCGTTGAAGGCGGCGTAGGCGAGCACTCCGAAGCGGAGGAGCAGGCCGATGAGCATGCCGCTGAACAAGGCCCAGACCGCATAGGAGAGCGGGCCGCCGGTTCTCCCCAGGACCACGGTGTACAACGTGACGAAAGCGATGATGGCGAACAGATCGCGCCGCAGCACGGCACGCAGCAGCAGAAAGAGCATCATCGGCAGGATCAGGTCCGCGATCACGCGCGAGAAACTGGCGGCGAGCTCGGCGAACGCGAACGGCATCGCGGTCATGGCGTCGCCGCACAGCATGGTCAGCTCGGTGGTGGGAAGGACGAGGGTGAGCGCATTGCCCACGCAGGCCGCGGCGACGCCGATCAGGACGTCGCGCCCCACGCGCGGATCGCGGAAGCGCCCATCGAGCAGGCGCGTCCAGCCGACCAGGGCGTGCGGCCAGCGCCGGCGGACGATCGGCTCGAAGGCGATGTAGCCGTTCCAGGCCAGCCCGGCGATGAGCGCGGCCCAGGCCAGCCCTTCGAGCAGCAGCCGGACCTCGCTGCCTGCCATGACGTGATGCGCGCCGAAGAGCCAGGCAACCATCAGAGACAGGAAGACCACGCCGGCGATGCGCCTGGCGCCGCGGCGATCCCCTCGCCCGAGGCGAAGGTTGCGGCGGGAAAGGAGCAGGATGGCGGTCAGGAGCACCAGAAAGACGGCCACGATGAAGACCTGCGAGCGCCCCTTCGGCCAATGGGCCGGCGGAGCGTCCGGCATCACCTCGAAGTAGATCGCCTTGCCGGCGAGCGACGCCGCCTCGATGCGCTGGCGCCTCGCGCCGGCGCCGAAGGTCCAGGCGGCGGTCTCGCCGGCATTGACGGTCCGCGGCTGGGCCAGGGTCAGCGCCTTGCGGTCGATGTTCGCGGCGCGGAAGAAAGCGCCCCAGTCGGGCGGCGGCGGGCTGCCGGGCGGCGACTGGGCAAACCGGGGCGGCACGGCGGCGAAGCGGACCAGATTCGCCGCGGCGTCGAAGCGCATGCCGATCATCCCCGGCGTCAGCGGCGGCGGCTCGTCCTCCTGCAGCTGTCCCGGAAAGGTGGCCCAGTGCGGCGCTTTGTTGAAGAACGCCACCACCTCCATCAGTTCCGGGCTCTCCCGGTACCAGAACGAGCCGTCGACGTCGTAGCGCCAGCCGCGGTCGGCCGGCCGCGCGTAGCCGGCCCCCGCGGCGAGCTCTCTCGCCCGCGCCGCCACGACGTCCGCCGACTGCTTCGGCAGCCGGAAGCCGCCCCGCCCGACCACGACCATGTTGATGCCGAGGAAGAGGAGCGCCGCCACGAACACGGCGAGCGCGAGGCGCGGCTCCATCCCTTCCGGGGAGCCGGCCGCCGCGACGAGCGCCGGCGACGGCGTCTCCCCCGCCGCCAGCGCCGCGGCCAGCGGATCGCCGCCCGGCAGCGAGGCGGCCACGGACAGCGCCGAGGCGGGCCGCTGGCGCGGATCGGTGGCCAGGCAGCGCTGGATGGCGCGCAGCACGGCCGGATCGACGTCATGGGAGAGCGTCAGGCGATCGACGTCCGTGGTGTTGCGCAATCGCAGCAGCTCATCGAGCGAGCCGGCGCGGAACAGCGGCGTGCCGTTGTACAGCTCATAGAGGACGAGCCCCAGCGAATAGAGGTCGCTGCGGATCGAGACTTCCCGCCCCTCCAGCTGCTCCGGGGCCATGTACGCCGGCGTCCCTTCCGAGACGAGCGCGCCTCCCGCAAAATCCTCGGCCATGCCGGACAGGCCGAAGTCGGTGATACGCGCCACGCCGCGCTCATCCAGCATGATGTTCGCCGGCTTGAGGTCGCGATGCAGCACGCCGCGCTCGTGCGCCGCGGCGAGGCCGGCGCAGAGCTGCCGCGCGATCTGGGTCGCCTTGTCCGGCGCGAGGCGCCCGATGCGGTGCAGGAGCGAAGCGAGATCCTCCCCCTGCACGTACTCCATGGAGATGAAGTGCTCGCCGCCGATGCCGGCGATGTCGTAGACGCGGCAGACGTTCGGATGGGCGATCTGCCGCGCGGTGCGCACCTCGTTGAGGAAGCGCTCCAGACGCGTGGGATCGGAGGCGACGCGGCGGGGGAGGAACTTGAGCGCGACCTGCTGCCCGAGGACGAGATCGTCCGCCCGGTAGACCTCGCCCATCCCCCCTTTGCCGAGCATGGCGATGATGCGGTAGCGCTCCGCGACGACCGTGCCGGGGACGAAGCGCCCGTGATGGCTCGCGCTCGCCGCGCCGGAGGGCGTGCGCGGAACGGTGTCATCGCTCACGCGCACGGTCTCCTCATCGGACCGATCCCGCTCGGTTGTCATGGATGAAGCGAATTCTACTCTGGAGCTCCCTCACCGATCCCGCGATTGATAGCGGATGGATCCGAGGTCATGGCGGGGAGAGGCGGCGCCGGAGGGTCAGCGCCACGATGGAGGCAATGACGGAGATCAGCACCAGCAGCAGGTCGGACATCACGATCTCCCTGGTTGTGGAATGGGGAGACTGTACGGGTACCAACCCCTACTCGTAGCGCAGCGCTTCGATCGGGTTCAGCTCCGCCGCGCGCGTGGCCGGATAGATGCCGGAGACCAGGCCCACCGTGATCGAGACGCCGGTGGAGAGGATCAGCGACCAGAAGGTGATCACCGTCGGCCAACCGGCGTACGCGGCGACGAGGCGGGCCAGGACGATGCCGATGATGATGCCGGTGATGCCGCCGATGAGGGAGATGGCGAACGACTCGATCACGAACTGGGAGCGGATGTCCTTGCGGGTGGCGCCGATGGCGCGGCGCACGCCGATCTCGCGCGTCCGCTCCAGCACCGAGGCCAGCATGATGTTCATGATGCCGATGCCGCCCACCAGCAGGGAGATGCCGGCGATGGAGCCCATCACGATGTTGAAGATGCGCTGCGTCTGCCGGCTCTGCTCCAGCAGCGCCTCCGGCACCACCACTTCGTAGTCGTCCGCGCCGCCGTGCAGGCGGTCGAGCAACGGGCGGATCAGCTCCGCGGTCTTGAGCGTGGAAACGTCCGGCTTCACCGTGACCAGCAGCTCGTCGACCGGCGCGTCGAGCGGATCGCGATCGAACTTGCGCATGGCGGTGGAGACGGGCATCCAGATCTCGCGGTCGCTGGAGCCGGTGGGGATGCCGTTGCTCGAGGCCGCCCCCCCGCCGGCCGCGTCGCTGGCCATGATGCCGATCACTTCCAGCCAGACGTCGTTGACCTTGAGCTGCTTGCCGATGGCCGGCCCGTAGCCGAAGAGGTTGCGGCGGATCTCCTGCCCGATCACCGCCACCTGGGCGTGCTCGCGCTCGTCGCGCGCGTCGAAGAAACGCCCGTCGGCCAGCTTCACCGACGCCACTTCGCGATAGCGGGAGGAGATGCCGAAGACCTTCCCTTTCGTCTTCGTCCCCGGCGCGAGGATCTTGTAAGGCTTCACTTCCACCCGCGGCAGCACGCGCTCCACGTTCGGCACCGCCTCCATGACCGCCTCGCCGTCCCGCAGCGAGACGCCGAGCGATTTCTTGCGCAGCTCCTGCCGCTCCTCCGGCTTCACTTCCCTGGACCGGACGATCACGTTGCGAAGGCCGAGGCGGCCGATCGCCTCCAGCGCCTTCTGCTCGCCGCCCGCGCCGATGGAGAGCATGGCGATGACCGCGCCGACGCCGAAGATCATGCCGAGCATGGTCAGCGAGGTGCGCATCTTGTGGCGGGCGAGGTTGTTCAGGGCGGTGGTGAACGTCTCGAGATCCACGGAACGATGAACGCTCATCGGCTGCCCCCGTGTTCATCGTTCATCCTTCCCCGTTCATCGTTCAGCGAAGGATCGACCAGCGCGATCTCATCGCCTTTGACGATGCCCTTCGTCACGACCACCCGGCCGGCCGTCGCCGAGGCGATCTCCACCGCCACCGGCTCGAACTTGTCGCCGCGGCGGCGGTAGACGAGCTTCTTCCCTTCCTTCTCGAAGAGCGCCTGGCGGGGGATGGCGAAGGCGTCGTTGCGATCCTCCACGTCCAGCACGGCGCGCACCCGCGTGCCGGGCTTCATCAGCTTGGGATCGGTCTTGTCGAGGGAGATGGTGACGCCGAAGTACTGCACCGGCACGTTGCGCACTCGGGGGCGGGCCAGCTTGTCGACCTGCGTCACCTTGCCGCTGTACGTCACGCCCGGCGCCGACTCCAGGGCGACGGTCGCCTTCTTGTCCACCGCCAGCCCCGCCGCATCCGCCTCCAGCACGAACACCTCGGCCTTCATGGCGGCGAGGTCGGGAATCTCCCCCAGCGGCATGCCCGGCCAGGCGGTGGTGCCGACCCGCGGCACTTCGCCGCGCCAGTCGCGCTGCAGGACGAGGATGCCGTCATACGGGGTGATGAGCTCCAGCGACTTCAATCCCTGCTGCGCATTGCGGATCTTGAGGCCCGCCTTGCGGTCCTCGATGGAGAGCAGGTCGTGCTCCGCGTTCGCCAGCGACTCGCGCACGCCGAGGACGTTCTCCGCGTGCTGCTTCTTGTCGCCGGCGAGGCTCTCGTCCACTTCCGACTCGATCCGCTGGTACCTGGAGAAGATCTCCGCGTCGTCGAACTTGAACTTGCGCGCCGACTCGAGCTCGCTCTGGGCCTGCCGCGCATCGCGCTTCAGGTTCGTGCGCGTCGTCCCCGCGTCGGTCGTGGCCTTGGTCAGCTTGTTCGCCGCCGTGCTGTGCGCCTCGTTGCCGTCGAGCAACAGATTCTCGAAGTCGGTCGGATCGAAGCGGACGATGACGTCGCCCTTGTGCAGCAGCGTCCCTTCGTCCGCGATCCACGCGACCTTCAGCGGGCCGGGCGCATCGTGCGGCGCGGCAAGCGGCGTCGCATTGACCGCCTTGAGGTTCCCCTCCGCCGTGACCCGGCGCGAGAACTTCGACGGCTGCACCCGGAAGGTGGCGATCTCGTCGGACCTGCGGGGGAATGCGAAGGCGAGGACGGCGATGACGACGATCACCACGGCGATGATGATGATGCGCCGCTTCACGACTTCTCCTTCGTGCCGTCCTCGCCGTTCTTGGTGAGGAGCACCCGATCGCTCGGCGACAGGCCGCTCAGCACCTCGACCGACTTGTCGTTCTCGTGGCCGAGGTGGAGCTTCACCTTCTCGACGTTGAAGACGCCGCGGCGATAGGCGACCGGCCCTTCATCGGACACGAACACCGCATTGCGCGGGATGAGCAGCGCGCTCTTCACCCGCTCCAGCTCCACCGTGCCGGCGAAGCGCATCCCGGGCCGCATCTTCGCCGCGTCCGTCTTGTCCAGGGCGATGTCCACCTTCAGCACCTTGAGCGGGTTGCGGTTGTTCATCACCTGCTGCTGTTGCACGGTGCGGCTGGCGGTGGTGATGGTGCCGTGCAGCTCTTCATCGGGATGCGCGTCGAGGCGGAAGGTCACGCGCTGGCCGATGGCGACCTTGCCCGCATCCACCTCGTCGACCTCGCCGCGGGCCATCATGCGGGAGAGGTCGGGGATCTCCATGACCCGCTCGCCGCGCCAGCAGGTGTCGCCCGTCTTCTTCTTGTCGCCGCGCCAGTTCGTCACGTAGACGATGGTCCCGTTGCGGCGGGCCAGGATGGTCATCCGGCGGATGGCATCCTCGGTCTGGGCCACGTCCGCCGCGGCCTGCTGCTGCTTGCTCTCCAGCAGCCGCAGCTCCGCCGCCGCCGCGCGCTCCAGAGCGGCCAGCCGCTCGTGGATCGATTGCGTCTCGCGCCTGGCCAGCTTGTAGTCGAGCTCGGCCTGCTTGCGGTCCTTGATGCCGAGGATGTCCGGCGGCGACTCGAGCTTGAGCGACGTCTTCCGGGCCCGCGCCTCCGCCTCGGAAAGCTGCAGGCGGATGTCGGCCGTGCGCAGGGCGAGATCGGCGTGCTTCTTGTCGATCTCCTTCTTGGCCTGCTCGGCCCCGGCGCTCTTCTCGTCGAGGCGGCGGCGCAGCTCGGAGGTGTCGAAGCCGAGGACCGGCATGCCCTGCTTCACGTCGGAGCCTTCCGGCGCCATCATCGAGATCTTGAAGTCCCACACGTTGCTCAGCTGGGGCGGGCCGAAGGAATCGGAGTCGACCGCGGCCAGCGTGCCGGTCACGTCGATGCCGGTCACCAGGTCACCGCGCGTGGCGCGCACCCACTCGCCCTGCCGGTCGGCGGCGAGCTTGTTGCGCAGCGTCCAGCCGCCGAAGAAGAAGAGGATGACCGCGGCAAGGGGGATGAAGACGCGCGGGCGCAGCAGTGCTTTAGCCATTCGTCTCGCTCTCCAGAGAGGCCAGCTCCTGCCCTTCCTGCAAACCATTGGTGACCACGCACTCCTGCGCGTTGCAGCTGCCGAGGGTGATGTCGGCGCGCTTGCCGCCGCCCGTCAGCGCGCGCGGCTTGTCGCCGGAGAGGTCGAGCGCGGCGCGCGGCGCGATGAGCGCGTTCTGCGTCTGCTGGCGGCGGATGGTCACCCGCGCGGAGAGGCCGGGGCGCATCCGCTCGGCGTCGATGCGGGAGAGCTTGACCACCACTTTGAAGGCCCGCCGCAAGGACTGGCGGTTGCTCTCCTGGGCCACGGCGGAGATGCTGTCCACCCGGCCGGGGAAGGTCATGTTCGGATAGCCGTCGAGCGTGACGACGGCGGGCATGCCCACCGCCACGCGGCCGTCATCGACGTCGGCCAATGATGCGGCCACCTGAAGCGACGACATCTCCGGGATCACGGCCAGCGGGAAGCCGACCCACACCGCATCGCCGGCCTGCAGCTTGCGGCCTTCCCATGGGATGTCCTTGATGACGATGATGCCGTCGCGCGGGGCGCGCAGCACCAGGGAGTCGATGGCGCGCTGCGCGATGTCGATGTCGCGATGCGCCTTGAGCAGCTTGAGGTCGAGGTTCGCCCGCTCCGCGCCGACGCCGGCGCGCTGCGACTTGAAGACGTCCTGCGCCTTGGCGTACTCGACCTCCGCGCGGCGGAGCTTGGTCTGCCGGTCTTCATAATCGCGGGCGGCGAGGATCTCGCGCGGCAATGCGGCCTCGAGCCTGGCCTTTTCCAGCTCCGACTTCTTCTTTTCCACGTCGAGCTGCTTTTCCTTCAGGTCGGCCGCCCACTCGCCTTCCTTCTGCTGCAGTTCCTGCGCGGCCTGGGTCTCGGCCTGGCGCTTGGTATCGAGGTCGCTGGCGAACGCCGTATTGTCGAGCTCGACCACTTTGTCGCCCTGCTTGGCCTCGACGCCGTCCACGGCCAGCCATTTGATCGAGGTCTGCCACTGGGGAAGCGCCGGCACGGCGATGAGCTCGCCGCGGGCCGACTCCAATTCGCCGGTCAGGACGACGTCGGCGACGAACGTGCCGCGCCGGACGCGGAGGGCGCCGTTGCGCGTGCTGCTGTAGCCGGCGACGCACGCCGCGGCCAGCAGCGCCGCCGAGGAAAGGACGATTCGCAGTTTCATGGTCATGATTGGGACGGATGACAGTGTGGAAGGTTAGGCCGCCCCTGACGGCAAAATTCCCGTTACGCATACAATCAGCCGATGCCCGCCGCGTCCGCTGAGCGCTTTTCGCTGGAGCATCTCCCCTTTGCCGCGGATGACTTCGGGGCGAGCGTGCGCGCCGGCTTGACGGCGCCGCGCAAGACCCTCGAGCCGCGCTTCTTCTACGACGCCCTCGGCTCGGCGCTGTTCGACGCGATCTGCGAGCTGCCGGAGTACTACGTCACCCGCTCCGAGACGGCGATCCTGACCGAGCACGCGGCGGAGATCGTGGCCGCCTTCGGCTCGCCGGTGCGCCTGGTCGAGCTCGGCAGCGGCAGCGCCCGGAAGACGCGCCTGCTGTTCGATGCGCTCCTGGCCAGGCAGAAGACGCTGGACTATGCGCCGATCGACGTGGACGCCGGCATGCTGGAGAAGAGCGGCCGGGCGCTGCTGGTCGAATACGCGGGGCTGCGCGTCTCCGCATTGCGCGGCGATTTCCGGGAGCCGTCGCGTGCGCTGGCCGCGCTGCCCGCGACTCGCGAGCGCACGATCGTCCTCTTCCTCGGCTCGAGCATCGGCAACCTCGATCCAACCGAGGCGGTGGCCATGCTGCGCGACCTGCGCGGCGCCCTGCGCGAGGGCGACGCGCTTTTCCTCGGGGTCGACCTGCGCAAGGCGAAGTCGGTCCTGGAGCCGGCTTATGACGATGCGCTCGGCGTCACGGCGGCGTTCAATCTCAACCTGCTGCAGCGCATCAACCGCGAGCTGGGCGGCGAGTTCGATCTTGCCCGCTTCGCTCATGCCGTCGCGTACGACGAACAGCTGGGCCGCATCGAGATGCACCTCGTCAGCCTCGGCGCGCAGACGGTTCGCATCGGCGACTACGAGGTGTCCTTCGCGGACGGCGAGACCATCCACACCGAGAACTCCTGGAAGTACGACCAGGCCTCGCTCGCCGCGCTGGCGGCCGAGGCGGGGTTCGCGGTGGAGCGCACGTGGACGGATGGGCGTTTCGCGGATGTTCTGATGAGGTAGTTGTCGGTTGTCAGTGGTCGGTTGTCGGTAGAACTGTTCTACTGACAACTGATAACTGACAGCCAATAACTATTCGAGCAGCTCCCTCAACATCCTCTCCCTCCTCCGCATGAAGTCGCGCGTCGCGGTGTAGTGCTCTGTCTGCTCGGCCGCCACGGCGATGGCTTGGATGAGCGTCGATTTTCCGGAGCCGTTTTCACCGACCAGGAACGTGACCGGCTGCTCGAATTCGATCGGCTCGATACCGCGCAATGCGGGAATGCGCACGCGATAGTCGTCCACCTCGCCGCACACGCTGGCGGAAAGAAGAAAAAGTCTGGAGCCCAAGGCCGCGCACGCGGCGAATCGTGCGCTCTACATTCTGAAGATGCGCATCTGCCGATGTGTATGCGCGGCGCTGCGCACAATACGCGCGAGACGGCGCGCATCGCGGCTCGCACGCGCCTTGGAGACCACAATCGAGCACATCGCGCGCCTCCGCGGCGCGCGCGCCGCGCGTGGCACTGCGCAGCGCTTCTGCGCACCAAATTGCGCTTCCTTCTTCACGAAGTAGCGCATCGCGGAGTGCGTGCACAGGCGCTGTCCAATAGTGAACAGACGCGGCCCCACGTGCCGCCTACGATCCTCGCGCTACAGCCACATGTCCTTCCGAAACGATCCTCCATCATCGCTCCGCGACGTCTTCCGCGGCGAGTCGTTGCCGCTCCTGCGGCTCGACGGGCAGCAGACAATTTACGCGACCGGCGATGATGACGACGCGATGTATTTCGTCGAGTCCGGAAGGGTGAAGCTGTTTCTGTCCTCGGAGAGCGGACGCGATTGCCTGCTCGCCATCTACACCACCGGCGACGTGTTCGGCGAGTCGTGCTTCGCCGGCGCGGAGAAGCGGCTGGAGAGCGCCTCCGCGCTCGGACCGACCACGGTGCGCCGCCTGCCCCGCCGCGACTTCATCACCGAGGTGAAGCGGGCGGAGCTCAATGATGCGCTGCTGCGCCATCTGGCCATCCGCATCGCCGAGCGGCAGACCACGATCCTGGACCTGGTCACCTCGGACAGCGAGCGCCGCCTGGCCAAGACACTCTTCGAGCTGGCCCAGAAGCTCGGCACGCCGGAAGGGCCGTACATCCGCATCGACGAGCGCATCTCGCACGAGGAGCTCTCCCAGATGGTCGGCACCACCCGCCCGCGCGTGACCGCGTTCATGCAGCGCTTCCGCAGCGAGAACATCATCGACACGCCCGATCCGCGCTCGATCCGCATTCATCGGCAGCGGATGCTGGAGTATCTGGCCCGGCCCGAGTAGCGAGCGGCGCGCAGCGAGCAGGAGAAACCCGGCCTGCTGGAGTCCTCTCAGAGCGGGCCAGGTCCTCCTGCTCGCCGCTCGCTGCCCGCCGCGCCGATGTCCTCTTTTGGACAGTGAGATTTCCATAAGTAACGTTAAGGTGTCGCCTACATGTCAGGCCCCGCGGCGGCGCCGGCAACCCGATTCCACGATGTGATCGTGATCAACGACCAGACCCACGCCGAGTGGCACGCCCGGCGGGGAAGGGTTTATGAAGGCAGAATCGAGGTTGCCGGCGCAGATGGCAGCGAGCCGCCGGCGAGCTTCTTCGACAACCGGGCCCATACCTTCACCGTGGTCGCGCAGGACGGCGGCAACCGCACGCGCCGCTTCCCCAGCCTCAGCGTCGACCAGGGGCGGACGTTCCTGCCGACCATCGTGGTGTTCGTCTGAACCGGCCGGCCGCGAAATGCACGACGCGGGCAGCCTGTTCCCACTCGCGCCGTTCTTGGGTATCATTCGCGGCCTGTGCCGGGGTAGCTCAGTTGGTTAGAGCACCAGATTGTGGATCTGGGGGTCGCCGGTTCGAAACCGGCCCCCGGTACCAGCCTCCTCACCGCGAATGCCCGAAACAGTCGAACCTCGCCTCTCCCGCGGTCTGCGCGACCTCCTTCCCGACCAGATGCTGGCCCGGCAGGAGATGGTCGACATCATCCGTCGTGTCTATGAGTTATACGGTTTCGTCCCGCTGAACACCCCGGCCCTCGAGTACCTCGACGTTCTCTCGGGAAGCGCTGGGCAGGAGACGCAGCAATCGATCTTCCGCGTCCTGAGTCCGGAAGAAGAGCCGCTCGGACTGCGATTCGATCTCACGGTGCCGCTGGCGCGCGTCATCGCGCAGTACAAAGACCTGCCGCGGCCGTTCCGCCGCTACCAGGTCGCCTCGGTCTGGCGCGCGGACAAGCCCGACAAAGGCCGCTTCCGCGAGTTCACCCAGTTC
>DASYMJ010000037.1:0-9004 GCA_036009105.1 Thermoanaerobaculia bacterium
TAGTCCGTCGGCCGGACGCTCGTCATCTGCAGCGTCGCCTTCGGCGCATCGATGGGGCGCGGCGCGAGGAGGTCGAGCCGCTCCTGGTCGTTCTCCACCGGCAGCTTGTTGAGCACGGCGGTGTGCGCCCAGTCCTCGTGACGGATCATCCGCTTCACGAAGTGGTCGCGCTTGAACTCCAGCACCACGTTCGGCGTCGGATAGAAGCGCGGCAGGACATCGCGGTTCTCGAAGATGCGTCCGTCCTTGCCGTCGTACACGAGCGGGAAGCGCTGCGGGTCCTTCACCGTCGCCCGCGGGCTGGAGACGACGTACTTCACGCCGAGGAAGTCGAGCATGCGCGTGTCGAGGTTCACCCACTTGGCGAAGTAGTCCGAAGGGTCGTAGCCGGTCACCACGCGCAGCAGGCCGAGGTAGCGGCCGTTGGCCATGGGGTCGTGCGCGCGGACGTCCTCGAAGCCGTAGATCGCCGGCGCGTTGGGGAAGAAGACCGGGCCGGTGCCGACGATGCGGATGGGATTCGTCTTCGGCTGCGCCGCCTCGAGCCGGGTGAGCTTCTCGATGAGCGGCGTCCTGGGATACATCAGCCGCTCCGGCAGCACCGGGTTCCAACTGCTGTCGATGCGCCACAGCTCGCCGATGGTGACGACGAGGAGCAGCATCACGCCGGCCGCGCGCCACTTGCCCAGGAGCGGGGTGAGGGCCGCGATGAGGAGCACGAGGAGGCTGGGCAGCATCGACACCATGGCCGTGTCGTGGTTGTAGTCGTTCGGAAAGGCCATCCGCATCAGCCAGAGCAGCGTCGCGGCGACGACGGCGATGCCGATGAGCAGTTCCTTCGCGCGCTGCTTGAGCACGAGGTCGAGCGCCATCGCCGACTGCACGGAGAGTACGAAGCAGAGGAGCAGCCGCAGCCGCGCATTCGCGGCCATGAAGAACACCTTGTGGAACGCGGCGGCGACCACCGGCCAGGCCAGGATGATGCCGAGGATGAGGAGCGTGGCCAGGGCGAAGAAGAGCTCGATCGAGCGCCACTTGCGATGGATCAATGCCCGGAGAAACACGCCCAGCCACGCGGCGACGCCGATCACCCCCGCGAAGCCGGTGATCGACTCGGCGCCCTCCGGCCCCCACGCCTTCTCGAACGGCACCTCGCCGTAGAAGAACGGCTGGAGCAGGATCACCTGCGACGGAAAGTCGGAGTAGTAGCCGATCAGGTTCGGCGAGACCTTCAGCTCCTGGTAGCGCTTCGATTTCGTGACCGCTTCGCCGAAGGTGGCCAGGAACGGCGAGGCGATGAGCGCCGCCACGACCATGGCGCCGGCGAGGGTGAGGAAAGTCTCGAGTGGTGGCCGGAGCCAGAGCAGGTACAGCACCGCAAGAAAGAAGATGTGCGACACCGTCTCCGGGTGGCCGCCAAAGAGCATCGCCGCCCAGAGCAAGGCGGCGAAGGCGAAGCGTCCGAAGGTGCGGCGCTCGATCAGCAGGTCGATCTGCAGCATGACCGCGGGGAGGAAGACGGCGGTCGTCACCAGCGGGAAGTGCAGCCAGACGATGAGGAACGTCGAGAAGCCGAACGTCACCGCGGCGAACGCGCAGGCCAGCTCCTCGTAGCCGCGGCGGCGGCAGTAGAGAAAGGTGAACGTCATGGCCATGAGCAGCTTCAGCGCGGCCTCGGCGGTCATGGCGTAGCCGAGAGGGAGCGGCAACGCGAGGAGGCGCACGATGGAAAAGGGGGAGCTCTGGCCGTTGCCGAGCAGGGGATAGCCGGAGCCGGCGAGATGGTTCCAGAGGGGAAGCTCGCCGCTGCGCCACGCCTGGCGCGCCTGGTGGGCCCAGGGGACGATCTGCAGGACGACGTCGTTCAGCTCGCGGTTCCAGACGTTGTGATTGCGCGTCACGTGCGTCCACGGCGGCAGCGACTGGATGAAATCCACCGGCACGTTCACGAACTGCTGGGTCATGGGGCGGAACATGAAGATGAGGACGAGCAGGTAGAAGAGGGCGGCGACGCGCCAGCGGAGCTCGGCCAGGCCGGCGCGGCGCGCCAGCCACACAGCGAGCGCGTAGACCGCGCCGACCAGGAGCCAGGTTGGATTCATTCCGCTGACAGCTCTGCCCAGAGCTTTTTCGCGCGCCGGAAGGCCTCTTCGGGATCGTCGTCGATGACGGCGCGCGCGATCTCGACGAACCGCTCGAAATGCGCGCGGATGTTACCCCGATTCGTTTCCAGCACCGGTGCCCAGACGCTCGGGTCGCTGCCCGCCAGGCGGAGGAAGGTCTTCGCGCCCGTGCCGACGAACCGCTTGTCTTCTTCCGCGATGAGCGCGGCCAGCGCCGTGGAGAGCACCTGCGGCAGGTGGCTGGTCAGCGCCATGGCCCGGTCGTGCTCCTCGGCCGTGACGAGCTCGCGGACGGCGCCGCAGTCGGCGATGACCTGGGCCACCAGCTCGTCCTCCCGGTCGACGAACCAGCGTTTGCCCGCGAAGAGGTCCGCGCGGGCGGCGGCGAGGCCGCGCTGCTCGGAGCCGGCGAGCGGATGCCCGGCGGTGAAGTTGCCCGTGGCGATGGCGCGGAGGGGCTGCATCACGCTGCAGACGGAGGTGGTAGCCGGGAGATCCTTCCCTTCGCTCAGGATGACACGGGCGACATCGACCGGCGTGGCGAGGATCACCAGATCCGCATCGACGATGGCCTCGACACGCTGGTCCGCCGCCTCGCCCGCGTCCTGCACGAACGGATCGAGGTAAGCGACGCGCCACCCCCGCCGCCGCAGCGCGATGCCGATCGAGCCGCCGATCAGGCCCAGGCCGGCGATCAGCGCGCGCGGCATCAGCGCGCCATGAGGACGAGAGTGCGGTCCACCACCTGCGAAGTGGTCACGTCAAAGTACGGGCGCTGGATCGTCACGCGGGGGCGGTTCGGCTTCGGCGCGATCTCCACCGCCTGGTACTGCCCCTTCGCCTTCGTCACGTCCGGCTTCACGCCGAGCTTCCCGAACAGCTCCATGAACTGCGGGTTGGCGTTGTCCGCGGCGAGGTCGCCGCTGCGGCGGTAGGCGGGCGGCTTGGCCGCGCTGAGGTTGTTCGTCGCGTCCGGCGCGACGCCGGAGTAGCCGTAGGACTTCACGTAGAAGTTCGCCACGTCGTCGACCGAGGCGTCGGTGTCGTAGATGGCGACCGGGGGCGGCTCCTGGCCAGGCTTCAAAATTTTGTGGGCCTGCTTGGTCAGCTCGGTGAGCTGGGCCAGGTAACGGGAGCCCGGATAGGTGACGAAGCTGAAGGCATCCGCCTCGTCCGAGTCGTCTTCCTTGCCGCAGCCGGCGAACGCCGCGGTGAGGAGCGCGACGGCCAGCAGGGCCGTGATTCTGCGGGTGAGCTTGTTCATGGCGGCGGAAGATACATCATCAGATACCGAGATGCTGCCGAATGGGGATGCCAACCACATCTTCGAACCTCTGCGTATACGATTTGATCGCGCCGGCCGGCTCGTCGAGAAAGATGCGCTCCACGCGGAACAGCGGCACGAACATCGTGAATACGTCGATGGTCGGCTCTTCGTCGTCCGCCCGGGCCAGTTGGCGGATCCAGTCGTCGAACGAGTCGAGGTTCACCGCCTGCATGGTCACGCCGGCCGGCGAGAGCGCCCGCAGCACGCCGAAGAACTTCTCCTTCGGGTTGACCAGGTTCACCAGCACCAGCGCGTTCTTCTCGAATCCTTCGATCATGCCTTCTCGCTCAATTCAATCAGCACGCCGTTTCCTGCCGCCGGGTGGAGGAACGCCACGCGGCAGCCGTGCGCGCCCGGCACCGGCGCCTCGTTGATGAGCCGGAAGCCCTGCGCCTGCAGCCGCTCCAGCTGCTCTTCCAGGTTGTCCACCCGCAGGCAGATGTGGTGGATCCCTTCGCCGCGCTTCTCGATGAACTTCGCCACCGACGACCCCGGCCCGGTCGGCTCCAGCAGTTCGAGGTTGGAGTCTCCCACGGAGAGAAACGCCGTCTTCACGCCCTGCGTCTCCACGGTCTCCACGTGGTCGATGGTCAGTCCCAACGCCTCGTAGATCTTCGCGGCTTCGATGGAGCGCACGGCAATGCCGATATGGTCGAGAACGGGCTTCAATCAGACTCCTCGGGCCTCTGAGCCCCAGATGTGCTTGTGCAATTGTGTCTGAAGGCGGGCCGGAACGCGGTCGGCCAGCATCCACTCCGCCAGCAGCTTCAGCTCCAGTTCGCCCCACACCGGCGAGAACAAAATGGTGAAGCGCTCCAGCCCACGTTCCGCGATCACGCCGCGCGCCCACTGGTAGTCCTCGCGACCGGCGAGCACGAACTTGACCTCGTCGTGACCCGGCGTGAGGTGCTCGAGGTTCCCCCAGCGGTTCCTCGCCACCTCGCCGGAGCCGGGGCACTTGATGTCGAGAATCAGCTTCGCCCTTCGATCCACCGGCCCGACGTCGATCGAGCCTGAGGTCTCGATCAACACCTCGTAGGCCTCGTCGAGCAGCCGCTTGATGAGATCCAGCGACTCGGCCTGCGCCAGCGGCTCGCCGCCCGTCACCTCCACCAGCCTGCAGCCGTAAGCCGCCACGCGCGCCAGCACGTCCTCCAGCGACATCTTCTCGCCGCCGGTGAACGTGTACTCCGAGTCGCACCAGCGGCAGCGCAGGTTGCAGCCGGTGAGGCGCACGAATACGCAGGGCCGCCCCACGTGCGACGACTCCCCCTGGATGGAGTGGAAGATCTCAGTGATGCGGATCATCGGTACACCGTCGGATCGTTCACGCCCGCTTCCTCGAACCCGCGTTTGCGCAGCAGGCACGAGTCGCAGTGCCCGCACGCGTGGCCCGCGTGGTCCGGGTCATAGCAGGAGTGGGTGATGCCATAGTCCACCCCCAACGCCATGCCGCGGCGGATGATGTCCGCCTTGGTCAGCTGCAGCAGCGGCGCCACGAGGCGCGGCTCATCGAGTTCCAGCCCGCTCTTCGTCCCGTTCCGGATCACCTGCTGGAATGCGTCGAGGAACTGCGGCCGGCAATCCGGATAGCCGCTGTAGTCGACCGCATTCACCCCGATCCAGATCTCCTGCGCCTTGCGCGCTTCGGCCAGGGCCAGAGCGATGGCGAGGAACACCGTGTTCCGGGCCGGCACGTACGTGACCGGGATGCCCGGCGCATCGACGGCATCCTTCGGCACGTCGATGTTCGCGGTGAGGGCGCTGGCACCGAAGACGCGGAGATCGAGGGGGTAGACCACATGCTCCTCGATCTCCATCGCCGAGGCCACCCGCTCCGCCGCGCGCAGCTCGATCTCGTGCCGCTGGCCGTACAGGAAGGAGAGGGCGAGACACTCCCTTCCCTCGCTCTTCGCGATGGCCAGCACCGTTGCGCTGTCGAGCCCGCCGCTGAGCAGGACGATTGCTTTCTTGGCCACGTACAAGACGCGAATGGTATGCGAACTCTCCCGGCGATCCTCCTCTCTCTCCTGGTCGTTTTCCCCCTCTTTGCCGACCTTCCCGTAGCCGCTCCGGCGCTCCGCCCGGCCACCGGCTCCCAGTACTTCCCCGTGCTTGCCAGCAACGGCACCGACGCGCTCGCCGCCTGGCGCGACGACCGGGCCATGGTCGAGTTGCCCAGCCTCACGCCGACCTCGCCCGAGCGCGAGGTCTACGCCGCGCGCATCGCGGCCGACGGCACACCCGGCGAGAACTTCGACGTCACGCCGAGCGTGGAGGAAGACATCGCGCCGGCCGTGGTCTGGAACGGCGACGAGTACGTCGTGGCTCATCTGATGACGCCGCGCTTCGGCTTCGAGGGCGGCATCCGCTTCACGCGGGTCAAGCCCGGCGACGCCGGCGACAACCGCCTCATCGCCCGCTCGGAGTACGCGCCGGCGCCGCAGTTCGGCTTTTTCGGCAGCCTGGCCCTGGCCTGGAACGGCGAGGAGTACCTGGCCGTCGTCGGCGCGCAATTCGCGGCGGACAACACCGGCGTCTTCGCCCTGCGCGTCGACCGCTCCTTTCATCCCATTGGCTCCGCGTTCCTGATCGCGTCCGGCCAGACCGGGCAGCCTGCCGTCGCCAGCGACGGCAACAGCTTCCTCGTCACCTGGTGGGACGCGCGCCGCATCGGCGCCGCCACGGTCTCGGCGGGCGGCTCGGTCGCCGTGCAGCCGTTCCTCTCCGAAGCTCCGGCCAGCGGCGCCGTCTCCGCCCCGGCCATGGTGTGGAACGGCCGGCGGTACCTGGTCACCTGGACCGACCCGGTCGTCCACGCGCGCTTCGTGGAGCGGGAAGGGACGCCCTCCGCGGCCGTGCTCGATCTCTTCAGCGCCGGCCGCGGTACGGCCGTGGCCTGGAACGGCAGCGAGTACCTCGTGCCGTTCGTCACGGAAGGCGACCGCTTCGACCTCTATGCGCTGCGCCTGGACGCCGAAGGAAAGGTGCTCGATGCGCAGCCATTCCCGATCGCGGCCAGCGACGCGGCGGAGACCACGCCCGCGGCGGTGGCCGTCGGCAACCGTTTCCTGGTCGCCTGGTCGGATGACGAGACGATCCGTTCCGCCGTGATCTCCGGCAGCGTTCCGCAACAGCAGGCAGTCGTCGCCAACAGCCTCGGCACGCAGCTCCACGCCCGCGGCGTTTTCGATGGGACGAATTTCGCCTTCACCTGGCTGGAGGACGGGAAGGTCTACTTCGGCCGCGTCACGCCGGAAGGCCAGCCGCTCGACGGCGGCGGCACCCTCCTCGGCAGCGGATTCGAGACGCAGCTGGCGTGGAATGGCCAGCAGTACGTCGTTGCTTTCGGCCTGACCAACGGCTCTCAAAGCGGCGTGGTGCGCATCGATCGGGACGGCAAGGTGCTCGACCTCGCGCCGCGGGTGGTCCCCATCGTCTCGGCCCTGGCCACCGACGGCCGCGACTTCCTCCTGCTGACGCGGACGAGCGTCCAGCCCGCCCGCATCCGCCCCCTCATCCTCACCGCGCAGGGCGAGCTCTTGCAGCGGCCGTCCCTCCCCGACCTGCCGTTCGACTCGCTCTACCCCGCAGTCAGCTGGAACGGCACGCACTACGTGGTGGTCTACACGCAGGCCACCGAGCCGTTCTGCTTCAAGTGCAACCAGAAGTACGAGCTGCACACCGTGCTGCTCGATCGCGCCGGCAATCCGGCGTCGCCCATCCGCACCATCGTCGCGGCGACCGGCTTCCCCTCCATCTTCGTGCAGGCCCGGGTCGCCAGCGGCGGCGGCTCGACCGTCGCCGTCTTCGCCAGCGGCAGCGACGCCACGGTCGCGCGCATCGCCGAGGATGGCGTGCCGGCGCTCGCTCCTCGCGTGCCGGATTTCCCCTATCCCACCAGCATGATCTGGAGCGGCTCGGACTTTGTCGTCACCTCGGTCCACGGCTTCTCAGCCATCCGCCTTTCCGCGGACGGCTCGCTGCTGCTGCGCTTCCCGCTCGGGGATCCATCCGCCAGCGATCCGCTGCTCGTCGCCGGTGCGCCGCGGCTGACCATCGTGTACGACCGGGCCCAGCGCATGGAAGGGCAGGGGACGATCCGCCGCGCGTTCTTCGACTTCGTGCAGGAGCGGAGGCGGCGCGCGCGGTAGCATACGGCGCCATGAGCGAGCTGAACGTCTACGAACTTCTCAACCGCAAGCGCCGCGGCGCCCCGCTCGATACGCGCGAGATCGAAGCCTTCATCGAGCGCTACACGCGCGGCGGGATCCCCGACTACCAGATGTCCGCGCTGCTGATGGCCATCGCCATCAACGGCATGACCGCCGCCGAGATGGCCACGCTGACCCAGGCCATGCTCCGCTCCGGCGAGCAGTGGCATCTGCGGGACCAGTACGACTTCATCGCCGACAAGCACTCCACCGGCGGCGTGGGGGACAAGGTCTCGCTCGTCCTCTCGCCGTGGGTCGCCGCGTGCGGCGTCAAGATCGGCATGCTCTCCGGCCGCGGCCTGGGCCACACCGGCGGGACGCTGGACAAGCTGGAGGCCATCCCCGGCTTCAACGCGCGCCTCTCCCGCGAGCAGTTCGACCAGGCCGTCGCCGACGCCGGCTGCGTGATCTCCACCTCGACGGAAGGCATCGCGCCGGCGGACAAGAAGATCTACGCGCTGCGCGACGTCACCGGCACGGTGGAGTCGCTGCCGCTGATCACCGCCTCGATCATGTCGAAGAAATTGGCCATGGGCGCCTCCGCGCTCATCCTCGACGTGAAGACCGGCAGCGGCGCCTTCATGCGCCACTACCAGGATTCGAAGGCGCTCGCCCAGTCGCTCATCGCCGCCGCCGAAGGCTCCGGCACGAAGGTGGAGGCGCTCATCACCGACATGGACCGGCCGCTCGGTGTGGCTGCCGGCAACGCGAACGAGATCATCGAGACCATCGAGGTCCTCAAGGGCCACGGCCCGGCCGACGTGCTGGAGGTGACCCGCGCTCAGGCCGAGCGCCTGTTGGTGATGTCCGGCCGCTACGACGAGGCCTCCGCCAACGCCGCCCTCGCCGAGGCCCTCTCCTCCGGCCGCGCCCTGGAACAAACCCGCAAATGGATCGCCGCCCAGGGCGGCAACCCGGCCATCTGCGACGACTATTCGTTGCTCCCCCAACCCTCCACGACGATCGAAGTGCTCGCCCCCCAATCCGGCTACATCACCCACATCGACACCTACCAGGCCGGCATGTTCACGGTGGACCTCGGCGCCGGCCGCAAGAAGGCCGATGACGAGATCGACTACGCCGCCGGCGTGATGTTCGACCGCAACACCGGCGACCAGGTCCGCGCCGGCGACCCCATCGCCCGCATCCAACTCGGCCGCACCTCGCGCGACGCGGAGGAGCTCCGCGCGCGCTTCTTAGGGTTCGTGCAGTTCGGAGCGGAGCCGCCGGCAGGCCGGCCGCTGGTGCACGAACATTTGCGATGAGAGACAGAGTATTCGCGTGGGACCTGCAGAAGGCGCGCACGAATCGCCAGAAGCACGGCGTCAGTTTCGAGGAGG
>DASYMJ010000038.1:0-18647 GCA_036009105.1 Thermoanaerobaculia bacterium
CACGTGCTGCAGCGGCGTGACGGCCTTGCGCGCCCAGAACTGCGGGTAGCCGATGATGATGGTGACGCCGCCGGAGACCACGCTCACCTGAGGAGCGGTCGTGGTCCACGCGGAGGTGGTCGCCTCGACCGTTTCCGTGGCCGACGAGGCGGCGATGGTGTTGGTGTTGCCGCGGAAGGAGAAGGTCGCGTTGCCCGGCGCGCCGAGCTGCGGGGAGGTGAAGGTCAGGCCGAAATCCATCGCCTGAGCGCCGGCCAGGCCGGGCGCGAGGGCGACGTTGATCGAGGCCGAGGTGGTGCCGGTGGCGTTGGCGGTCGGGAAGCTGATGCCGGTGCCGGCCGGGAACGAGACGCCCGCGGTGGTGGTGGAGACCGTGCCGGTGAGGTTGCTCACCGGGCCGTTGCCCACGTTCTTGAGGGTGATGGTGAGCTTGCCCACCTCGCCGCTGTCGAGCACGCTGTCCGCGTCGCAGTTGGCAACGCTGTCATTGAGGGTGGCGTCGCTGAAGACGATCTCGGCCGGAGTGGTGAAGCTCTCCGTCACCGGGTTGTTGTCCAGCGTGAAGCGGTCCGGAATGACCGCCTCGGAGCCGGCGCCGCGCTTGGCGAAGGCCTGCCAGAACTCGGCGTAGTCGAAGAAGTCGTTCGCGTAAGCCGCGGCCAGCATCGCGTCGCGGGCATCGAGGAAGGTCGGCGCGAGCGGCGAGAGCTTCATCGACGCGACAATGTAGTCCTTCATGCGCTGCTGCGCAGCGTCGAAGGTCAGGCGCGGGTTCGGGCCCTGGGTGTCGCGCAGAAGCGCCGCGTAGCACTCCCACAGCATGTTGGCCCACACCTCACCGGTGTTGTGCACCTCGGAGTTGTTCGAGCCGTCCGAGCCGAAGGCGATGTTCACGCCGCCCGGCAGAGGATTGCCGTCCGCGATGTGGTGCAGGGTGAGCGGGTTCTTGGTCATGTCCGTCGAGTACGGGACGCGGCGGATGCCGTAGTAGTAGCCGTTGTTCGTGCCGCCGCTGGTGACGTACGTGGCCAGCGCGTACGTGCCGTTCCAGTTGGCGTTGCTCGCCGTGGCGGTGTCGTCCGCGCGAACGGTGACCATCATGGCGCTGAAGTCGCCCCAGCCTTCGCCCATGCCGTGAGCCTGCTGGCTGATGAGGCCGCCGCTGTTGCCGATCAGGCGGTTGCTGATGTAGTGACCCCACTCGTGGGTCATGACCTGGGTGTCGACGGTGCCGTCACGGTCCGCATCGCGGCGCATGTTGACGTTCACCGTGTGCGCGGCGGCCAGCTCGGTCTTGATGCCGGCCGCGCCGTTGAAGCTCATGGAGAGGAACGGGATGTTGAAGCCGGCCAGGCTGCCCGTGACCGTGACCGTCGCGTTGGGGTTGGTCGAGAGGTACACCAGGATGAAGCCCGTGGCGCCCGCGTTGAAGGCGTTGACGAGCTTCGTGCCGATGCCGCAGGAGCCGGCGCCGGCGGTCGGCTCGATGTCCACCAGGGCGATCCTGCCGGCGATGCCGGTGAAGGACGCCGCGGTGCAGCCGCCGGCCGGGGACGGACGGAACACGTCAGCCGTGTAATTGAAGGACTGGGGGCCGAACTGGCCCGTGCCGGCGAAGCGCTTCCCGGCGATGTTGGCCGGCGAGAGCACGTCCACCCACAGCGCCGTGCCGCTGTCGAAGAGGAACATCTGCATGCGGGGCGAGGCGCCGTCCGCCGGGGTGAGCATGTTCGCGTTGTTGCGGCCGCTCGAGTCCTGACCCTCGGCCTTGAAGCGGTCGTTCTGCAGACCGCCGCGGCCGAAGTTCGAGAGCTGCGCGTTGCCGGCCGCCTCGTTGAAGCCCGAGTCGTAGTACCAGTCGTGCAGGAAGTTCACGTTGTAGAACATCTGCTGCACCGCCGCCTGGCGCGGCTCGACCGTGGTCGGCACCGCATCGGGGGTGTGGGTGTGGAGGAACTGGCCCGGCGCGGTGACCTGCGCACGGAAATCGGCCGTGGCCGGCTCGGCCGGCGTCCCCGCCGGATTGAAGCCGTCCGGAGCGAACAGGTCGAGGTAGCCGTCGACGTTGTTGCCGATCGTCTCGGTGGCGCCCGGGGCGAGCCACGGGTCGTTGTTGCTGAACGGATAGTTCGGCAGGGTCACGTCGTTCTGCGGGAGGAACGGATACTGCGCGCCGTCCGGCGAGGAGACGATCTTCGGATGCACCGCGTTGCCCGACGGCTCATCGTACGGAATGCCGGTGACCGGGTCCGCCCAAACGCGGTAGGTGAAGCCGCCCGGGGCCAGGGTGAGGTGCGACTGCGCCTGCACGTCCTCCGACTTCGCGTCGGCGACGAGGTTGTGGCGGGAGAGCAGACGGCCGTCGGCCGCCGAGATCACGTAGGCATAGCCTTCGTCGCCGAAGCCGTCGACCGACATGTGGCCGGGCGTGCGCGCGACCACCTCGATGTAGTAGGCCGGCACCAGGCCGCCCACTTCATGGAAGTAGACCTTCTTCATGCGCACCGGGTCGAGCAGGGTGACGCCCGAGGTGGCCGGAAGGGTGAAGTAGTCGTAGCCGTCGCGCGAATCGACCTGCGAGAGCTGCGAGGCGTTCAGCGCGGCGAAGGTGAGGTCCTGCAGCGCGTTGGTGGCCGCGTTCTTCGCGTCCACCGAGAACGACATCTGGCCGTCCGCGGCGGGGGTGGAGACGCTGCTGATGTAGCCGCCGATGGCGACCACTTCGAGGTTGCGCGTCATGAGGACGTTCGCCTCTTCGCGGTAGATCTCGATGCCGTCCACGTTCTGGCGGAACTTGACGATCACGCCGCCGCGGCCGGTGTTGTGCACCTGCGTCACTTCGGCGGACGCCACGTCCAGGCCGCTCAGGCCGTAGAGCGAGGCGTACTGCTGGAGATGGCCGCGCGCCGCGGCCGCTTCCGGACCGTCGGTGGCGTTGCTTTTCGGCCGGGTCAGGTCGATCGTGCCGCCGACGCCGGGGTTGCTCCAGAGAAACGTCGGCACGCCGAGGCGGGTCTCCGTCTGGATGCGGCTGCCGGGCTTGAGAAGCGCCCCGGCGCGCGCCGAGAGCGAGCTCTCGACCTGTCTCGCGTTCGTCTTGCCGGCCACCGCGCCGAACGCGTCGAACTCCGGACGCGCCGCCGCGAATGCTGTCGTGGTCGTAATTAGCAGTAGTAAAGAAAGGATGATGGAATTCTTGCGCATCCTGGTCGATGGACGGAGTCCGTCCGTGCCCCCTCGTGTTTGGATTGTTGGACGAAAGTAGAAGACGATTAAATTGTTATTCGGAAAGTTATGCGTAGATTAGTCCGGGGAGCGGCGAGGCGTCAAGGAAATTGTTTTGACCCCTTTGGAACACCGCGTTGACCGAAGGTTCACCGGCGGCCGTCGATGGCGAAAGCAGTCACGTTTGCGTCTTCATCCGCGATGAACAGCCGCCCGTTGACCAGGATGGGACTCTGCCAGTGGATACCGCCGATGAGGTCGCTGCTCCACAGCTTCTCTCCCGTCCGTGGATTCACCGCCGCGATCTCGTGCGGCCCGGCGTAGTAGAGAACGTGGTTGGCCACGATGGGGGAGGTCGAGGCGTACTTTTGCTGCACCCACATCTTCTCCAGGCGCGGCTGATCATCCTGCACGGTCAGGGCGAAGGCGGAGATGCCCAGCCAGTTGGAGAGGAAGACCCACGGCCGGTTCGAGAAGGGGCTGAGCCAGACGGCGGGGCGGGAGAGGATCTCGCCCCCCTGCGGCACCTGGCCCACCTGCAGCTCGCCGCCCAGGTGGCGGGGGCCGCCGCGGCGGCTCAGGTCGCGCAGGTCGACCAGGCGGAACAGCCAGTCCTTCCCCGACTGCACGCCGAGGTGGGGCAGGCCGGGGACGTCGGGGAGGATGGCGATGGTGGTGGAGGAGAGGTCGAGATCGAGGTCGTTGATGCGCTGGTACTCGGTCGGCGTGTAGCTGTCCAGCGGCACGCCGCCCTCGGTCGACCCGTCCGGACGGAGCGCGATGATGCAGGTGCCCCAGTTGAAGCCGCCGTCCGCCGCGTCGAACGTGCCGTTGCCGGTGGTGATGAACGTCCGGTCCGTCACCCCGTCGTACACCGCGCCGGCCCGGGCCCAGATGCCGGCCTGCCGCGCGCTGCAGTCCTGGTCCGTGCCCGGCTTGTCCGCGAAGTGGATCGCCTTGTCGCTGCAGAGCGCGTTGAAGACCTTCTGCCCGCCCGTCTCCAGGTCGACCGTCACCAGGTGACCCTGATAGTCGCCCTCGTCGCCCGGATCGGGATAGGCGGCGATGGTCATGTAGAGGTACGACTTCCCGCTGGCCGTCGTCACCAGAGACAGCGCGGACGAGCCCTTCTCCACATCGCCCTTGAGCGTGACCAGCTCCGGCCAGCCGCCGCCCGTCACTTCCCTGCCGGTCGCCGTCTCGTAGCGATGGATGTAGCCGTCCAGCCCGTACGCGTAGACGAACTTCTTGCCCGGATCGACGGCGGGGGAGGAGGTCGTCCAGCGCGGGCCGGCCGGCGGCGTGGTCTGCCAGACGATCGCGCCGCCCGGCGCGTCGAGCGCCACGACCCGTCCCCGTATGGTAGAGACGATGACCAGATCGAGGACGCCCCACTGCGTGTCCACATTCGCCACGTAGACGGGCGAGCCGTCCGCGGCCTCGGGCAGCTTCGTCTTCCACTGCAGCTTCATGTCGCCGACGTTGCGCGAGGTGACCACCCGGTCCGCCGTGCCGAAGGTGTCCGGCGCCGCCGTGTTGAAGCCGAGCCAGTCGTGGCCGGCGTCGAAGGGATTGGGCCGCTTCCTCTGATGATGCTCGACCGGCTCCTTGTCCACCGCGAAGGCGGCGGGCATGCCCAGCAGCGCGGCGGCGAGAGCGGCGGCGATCGTCTTCATGCGCATGGACACGGCGAAACCTACTTTTCGATTAGCATCGCCGCATGCGCCGTCTGCTCTCTGTCACCTTTCTTTTACTTTGCTGCGTGCATGCGTCTGCTTTCGAGCGCCAGGCGAACGCCGATTACCGGGCCCGCCGCGAGCATCTCGCCGCCCAGCTCGGTACCGGCGTGCTCGTGCTCTTCGCCAGCACGGAGGCGGAAGGGCAGAACGCCACGAACGGCTTCCGCCAGGACGAGGACTTTTATTACCTGACCGGCTGGCGCGAGCCCGGCGCGGCGCTGGTCATCGCGCCGAAGCCGTACGCGGAGATCCTCTTCCTCCCGGCGCACAACCCGTCGCAGGAGCGCTGGACGGGACCGAAGCTCGGCGCCGAGTCGCCCGAGGCCAGGCAGCTCACCGGCTTCGACCGGATCGACGTGCTCGATCACCTGCGCGATGAGCTGGTGCGCCTGCTTCCCTCGCCCCAGGCCACGGTGATCACCGACGTCTCCGACTCCGACTCGACGCCGTCGACCACTCCCATCGCCTGGCTGCGCCGGGCGAACGCGTTCCCCAACTACGTCTCCTTCAAGGACTCGACCCCGCTGGTCGGCGCGTTGCGCCTGATCAAGGACGCGGGCGAGATCGCGCTGATCCGCAAGGCGACCGATGCCACGGTCGAGGCGCACAAGGCGGCGATGCGCGCCGCGAAGCCGGCCCTCAGCGAGAACGAGCTGGCCGCCGTGATGCGCTACGAGTTCGAGCGCCGCGGCTGCGAGGCGCCCGCCTATTCGCCCATCGTCGGCTCCGGTTTCAACTCGACGGTGCTCCATTACGCGGAGAACAGCGGCACCATGCGCGAGGGCGACCTCGCCGTGCTCGACGTGGCGGGCGAGTACTCGTACTACGCGAGCGACGTCACCCGCACCCTTCCCGTCGATGGCCACTTCACCGCCCGCCAGCGCGAGATCTACGACATCGTCCTCGGCGCGCAGCGCGCCGCCATCGACGCCTTCCGGGCCGGCACCTCGACCATCGCCCGCACCGCCCCCAACTCGCTCTACAAAGTCGCGTACGAGTACATCAACACTCACGGCAAGGACTCGCACGGCCAGCCGCTCGGCCAGTACTTCATCCACGGCCTGAGCCACTATGTCGGCCTGGAAGTGCACGACGCGGGCGACACCTCCACGCCGCTCGCCCCCGGCATGGTCTTCACCATCGAGCCCGGCATCTACATCCCGGAAGAGCGCCTCGGCGTGCGCATCGAGGACCTGTTCCTGGTCGGCGCGGACGGCAGGCTGGTGGAGCTTTCGGCCGGACTGCCGAAATCGGCGGATGAGGTGGAGAAAGCGATGCGGTGAGTTCCTCTAGTCCATCGAAGAGGGGTTTTCATGAGCGATCTTCAGTTCGACCGGGCTGACTACGCGCAGCCGACGCCTTCCGCCGTCGTCTGCTCTTCCTGCAAGCAATCGATCTACGACAATTACTACACCCGCGGCGACACGCTCTTCTGCGGCCGTTGCCGGGAGCGCCAGGAGCAGCAGGCGGAAGGGTGGGGCGGCTACCCCTCACTTCCCGATCGCGAACGGCACCCCCGTCGGCAGTTGCACGCTGACCGGCTTGCCCGCCTCCGCCACCCCGTCGTACCAGGAGTCGGGTTTCTTCAGGCCGCTCTGGTCCATGAGGTAGCGGGCCAGCTCCGTGGCGTCGGCCTCGCTCATGCGGATGCAGCCGTGCGAGGCGGCCGAGCCGATCGACTCCTCGTCGTTGGTGCCGTGGATGTAGTAATCGGGCTCCTGAAAGAAGATCTTCACGCCCCGCATCGGGTTCCTGGGGTGGCCGGGAGGGGTGGGCTGCTTCCCCTTGGCCCACTTCTCCTTCGGCGGGACCCAGCTCGGGTTCCAGATCAGGTGCCGCACCGTGAAGCGGCCGTTCGGCGTCTGGTGCGCCTTCGTTCCGACGGCGATGTCATAGCGCCGCGCCTCGCTGCCGCCGACGCGGACGACGAGGATCTTCTTCTGCGTGCTCGCGGCCATGGAGAGCGGTCCGGTGGCGGCGGCGGATTTCGTGGCGAAGAGGGTGAGCAGGAGAGCCAGCAAGGTCATGCCGGCCAGCAGTGCAAAGATGATGCGACTACGCGTCGAAGGCCCGCAGCGCCTCGGCCTCGGTCTCGTAGACGCTGAACATCGGCAGCAGATTGGTCAGGCGGAGGGTGCGGGCCACCCGGTCCTGCGGCTTGAGGAGGCGGAGGGAGGCGCCGAAGCGCTTGGAGGTCTTGAGGCTCTGCACCAGCTCTCCCAGGCCGTTGCTGTCGATGTAGTCCATGTCCGAGAGATTGAGGAGGATCTTCTTGCTGCCGTCCTCCAGGATTCCGTTGATGATGTGGGGCAGGACTTCATCGCCGACGCCGACGGCGAGCCGGCCTTTGAAGTCGACGATCGTCACGTCCTGCACCTTTCGGACTTCGATGTTCATGGCGGCGCATGATACACGGCTTGCAAGCCTCTGCACGACCGGCCGGCGCGGGAACGCCGGGGGTTCGTGCAACTGCCGGCCGCCTCGGCCCCGCTACCGCCGCTTGAGCCGCGAGCGGACGGCCACGATCTCCTCGCGGAGAAAGTCGACCTGGGCGAGCAATTCGTCAATCTGCTGATTGACGTTGCGCATGCTCTGGGGGCGGTTCTGCCGCCGCGCGGTGCTGAGGTCACGCCAGAAGCGCGTCCGCTCCGTCGAGTCGAGCGAGGCGATCTGCCGCACCAGCGGATCGCCCTCTGCGCCCGCTTCGGCTGCTTCGCCGAGCAGCTCGTTGGCGGAGACGTGGAGGATTCTGGCGAGGTTGAGGAAGAGACTGAGCTCGACGTTCTGCTTCTCGGTCTCGATGCGGGAAAGCGTGGCGGCACTGATCTTCGCTTTCGCGGCGACCTGGGCCAACGACAACTGTTGCACCTGGCGGGCGTGGCGGATCTTCTCTCCGATCATGGATCCATGGTATCCCAAAATATTTGCGAATCATGCAAAAGAATGTACGTCACCGTACATTGTCCAAAACGCAACAACCGTGCACGCGTTTTGCTTTGGAAGAAAACGTCGGCGCGGCGATCACCATCCGGGTACGCCGTCGCGTACGGCGCCATCGTTCCCCGGCCGGCGGTTCCCCGCGCAACGTCCGCACGCGGAGGACCGCCGGCCGATCTTCGTAGAATGAGGCGTGAACCTCATCCTGCTCTTCCCCCAGGATTTCGCTGAGCCCGACCGTGCGATCCTCACCGGCCGCCGCCTGCGGCACGTGAGGGACGTGCACCGCGCGCAGGTGGGGGATGAGCTGACGGTCGGGGTCGCCAACGGCCGCATCGGCCGCGGCACCGTCATCCGGCTCGATGGCCAGACGCTGGAGCTCGAGGTCACGCTGGACCGCGAGCCGCCCGCGCCGCTTCCCATCACCCTCCTGCTGGCCTTGCCGCGCCCGAAGGTGCTCAACCGGGTGCTGGCCGGCGCCGCGTCGATGGGCGTGGCGCGCATCTTTCTCATCAACGCCTGGCGGGTGGAGAAGAGCTACTGGAAGTCGCCCCGCCTCTCCGAGGAAAACCTGCTTGCCCAGCGTGTCCTCGGGCTGGAGCAGGCCGGCGATACGCGCCTTCCGTCCATCGAGCTGCGCCGTCTCTTCCGCCCCTTCGTGGAGGAGGAGTTGCCGCGCCTCGCCGCCGGCTCGCGCGCGCTCGTGGCCCATCCCGCCGCCACCGCTCCTCTACGGGCAGTAGACGGCCCGGTGACGCTCGCCATCGGCCCGGAAGGGGGTTTCATCGAGGCCGAGCTGGGCTCGCTCGCCGCCATCGGGTTCCAGCCGGTCACCCTCGGCCAGCGGGTGCTGCGGGTCGAGACCGCCGTGGCCGCCGCGGTGGCACTTCTTGCCGCCCGCGGCGGATAAGGCCGGTCAGGCTCTCTCTGTGCAGGGCAGAGGGCGGGGCGGGCTCAGTCCGCCAAAAGGGAAGGGAGTGGCACATGCAGGAGCCGACGGCTCGCCGGATCCTCATCGCGGACGATCAGGAGGTCATCCGCACGCTGGTGGCCCGGGTGCTCCGGCGCGCCGGCTTCCAGCCCTTCGAGGCGACAGACGGCGAGGACGCCATCACCCAGCTCGAGGCGGAACGCTTCGACGCGGTCGTGCTCGACCTGATGATGCCGCGCGTGGACGGCTTCGGCGTGATCGAGCATCTCATCCGCAGCCAGCCGCAAATGGTGGAGAAGACCATCGTCATGACCGCCTTTCCCCAGACCGCCGCGAAGGGGCGGCTCAACCACGTCTGCGCCGTCCTGGCCAAGCCTTTCGAGGTGACCGAGCTCATCAGGCACGTGCAGGAGTGCGCCAGCCGATGAGGGCGCGGCTGTCAGGGGAAGCCGAAGGCGGTCAGCGCGTCCTCGATCCGGTCGATGTCGAACGGTTTCTGCAGCACCACCGTGTCCGGCGGGAAGCGGTCGGCGAAGTAGCGGGAGAGCGCGGAGAGGACGATCACTTTCGGCGGGCTGGCCAACGCGGCGATGGCTTCGGAGACGGCCAGGCCGTTCATCCTGGGCAGCATCAGGTCGAGCACCACCAGCGCATAGGAACGCTCGCGCAGCATCCGCATCGCCTCTTCGCCGTCGCTCGCCACGTGCACCTCGCTGCAGTGCCGGCGCACCAGCAGCTCCAGCAGGTGACGGACGCTCTCCTCGTCCTCGACCACCAGCGCCATGCAGTCTTTCATCAGAGCCCTCGACCCGATGCCGCTCAATGCACGATACGTGTCATCGCGGTCTGGAATGGCTCTTCCATGTCGGAGTAGTCTATGCCGTCGCAGAAGATGGTCAGCCCGAAGGAAACTGCTCTCAAGGCCGAGGAACTGGCGGTCCTCATCGAGTCGGTCGCCGATTACGCCATCTTCCTGCTCGGTCCGACCGGCGAGATCCGCTCCTGGAACAACGGCGCGCTCCGGATCATGGGATATACGGCCGAGGAAGCGGTCGGCTCGCATTTCTCCCGTTTCTACATTCCGGAGGACCTCGCCGCACACAAGCCGCAGCACGAGCTGGCCACGGCCGAGCGCGAGGGGCGGGTGGAGGACGAGGGCTGGCGGCTCCGGAAGGACGGCTCCTACTTCTGGGCCAACACCATCATCACCGCCCTGCGCGACGAGGGGGGCCGCATCACCGGCTTCGCCAAGATCACCCGCGACCTGACCGACCGCCGCGCCGCCGAGGAGCGGGTGCGGGCCAGCGAGGAGATGTTCCGCCTCCTGGTCGACTCGGTGAAGGACTACTCGATCTTCCTGCTCGATCCGGAAGGCCTGGTGGTCACCTGGAACACCGGCGCGCACCGCATCAACGGCTATGCGCCGGATGAGATCATCGGCCGGCACTTCTCCACCTTCTATCCGGAGGAGGACAAGCGCGCCGGCAAGCCGGAGCGGGAGCTGGAGGTGGCGCGGCGCGAGGGGAGCGTGGAGGACGAGGGCTGGCGCATCCGGAAGGATGGCGGCCGCTTCTGGGCCAACGTCATCATCACCGCCGTGCGGGATGAGACGGGCGAGCTGCGCGGCTACGCGAAGGTCACGCGCGATCTGAGCCATCGCCGCGAGGCCGAGCAGCAGTTGCGCGAGAGCGAGGAGATGTTCCGCCTCCTGGTCGCCTCGGTCAAAGACTACGCGATCTTCCTGCTCGACCCGGAAGGGCGGATCCGCACCTGGAACGCCGGCGCGCAGCGCATCAAGGGCTACACGCCGGAAGAGATCATCGGCCGCCATTTCTCCGACTTTTACCCGCGGGAGGACGTGGAGGGGGGCAAGCCGGAGCGCGAGCTGGAGATCGCGCGCCGGGAGGGGAGCGTGGAAGACGAGGGCTGGCGCATCCGCAAGGACGGCACCCGCTTTTGGGCCAACGTGGTCATCACCGCCGTGCGGGACGAGCGGGGCCAGCTGCGCGGCTACGCGAAGGTCACCCGCGACATGACCGAGCGGCGGCGCGCGGAGGAGATGCAGCAGGCGCTCTTCGAGCAGCGCGAGGCGCGCTTCCACGCGGAGGAGGAACGCCGCCGCGCCGAGGAGTCGTATCGCGTGGCGCAGGAAGCGAACCGGGCCAAGGACGAGTTCCTGATGACGCTCTCTCACGAGCTGCGCACGCCGCTCACCTCCATCCTCGGCTGGGCGCGCCTGCTCCAGACCATGCCCGAGAACGACGAGTCGTTCCCCGATGCCGTGGCGGCCATCGCCCGCAGCGCGCATCTGCAGGCCCGCCTCATCGACGACGTGCTCGACGTGTCGCGCATCGTCTCCGGCAAGCTGCGCCTGACCGTGGAGGCCCTCGACCTGTTGCGCCTGCTGAATGCTTCCGCCGATGCAGTGCGGCCCAGCGCCGATGCCAAGCGCATCACCATCGTCACCGACTTCGCCCCCCACCTCGGCACGATCGTGGCCGACGCCACGCGCCTGCAGCAGGTCATCTGGAACCTGCTCACCAACGCGGTGAAGTTCACGCCGAAGGAGGGGAGGATCACCCTCGGCGCGCGCCGGACGTCCTCCCACATCCAGATCTCGGTGAGCGACACGGGCGAGGGGATCGACGCCTCCTTTCTGCCCCATGTGTTCGAGGCGTTCCGCCAGGCGGAGAATCCGAGCACGCGCGTGCACGGCGGGCTGGGACTGGGGCTGTCCATCGTCCGCTATCTGGCCGAGGCGCATGGCGGGACGGTCAGCGCGGAGAGCCTGGGACGGGGGCAGGGGGCGACCTTCACGGTGAGGCTGCCCATCGGCGCGCTCACCGACGAGCGCCGGCCGGTGACCATCATCGCCGGGGCGGCGCCGGTCCGGCCGCTGGCCAGAAAGCTGGAAGGCGCGACGATCCTCCTGGTGGACGATGACAACGAGGGGCGGCAGGTCATCCGCACCTTCCTCCGCCAGGCCGGCGCCATCGTGACGGACGTCGCCTCGCCCCCCGATGCCATCGAGGCGCTCGCCGAGCGCACGCCCGATCTGGTGATCTCCGACATCGCCATGCCCCACATGGACGGCTACGCCCTGGCGCGGCAGATCCGGGAGATGACGCCGAAGCAGAAGATCGTCGCCCTCAGCGCGTTCCCGGCCGGACCTCCCGGCTCCCGGGACAGCGTGTTCGACGCGTACATCTCCAAGCCGGTCGAGCCGGCCGATCTCGTCGATTGCGTGGCGCGAGCGCTGGGACGGTGAACGGCGCGGCTGCGCGTCTGCTGTGAAGGAGGAAGCGGCGACGGCAGCGCCGTGGCATAAGCGTAAAGCGGGTCAGCTCTCCGGCATCTCGTACGCCGCCTCGTCCGCGGGCGGCCTCGCCCCGGTCAGCGCGGCGAGGATGCGCTCCACGTGCACGTGGCTGGTCTCGATGAACGCCTTCACGCCGCTGGCCTGCGTGCCCGCCACGGCCGTGCCCGCGACGTAGAGGCCGGGCACGTTCGTCTCCATCGTCCGCTCGTCGAAGCGCGGCCTGCGCCGCGGCCCCTCCAGCACGACGCCGGCCTGCTCGAACAGCGTCTTGTCCTGCTCGTAGCCGGTGAGGAGGAGCACGACGTCGGCGTCGATGCTGCGCCCATCCGGATCGAGCACGGCCCCCTCCGGACGGATCTCGCGCACGGTGGTCCGCGGCAGGAACGTGAGCCGCCCGTCGCGCACCATGCCCCGCACCTCGGGCAGCAGCCAGAACTTGATGTGCGCATCGTCGAAGTCGGTGCCGCGATAGGAGAGGGCGACCTCGGCGGCGCCGACGCGCACGCAGCGGATGGCCGCCTCCACCGCGGAGTTGCGTCCGCCCACGATCAGCACCCGGCGGCGGAAGTAGAGATGCGGATCGGCGAAGTAGTGGCTCACGTGCGGCAGCTCTTCGCCCGGCACGCCGAGGAGGCGGGGGCGGTGCATGTCGCCGATGGCGAGGATCACCTTGCCCGCGATCCGCTCGCCCGGCGTGCGGCCGGCGGTCTTGACGAGGAACGCGCCGTCCTCGCGCCGCTCGATGGAGGTCACCGGCTCATACGTCTCGATGCGCAGGTCGAACTGCAGCACCACGGCGCGGAGGTAGTTGAGGTACTCCTCGCGCGTGGCCTTGGTCTGATCGAGCGTCTGCAGCGGCACGCCGGCGATGGCGATGCGCTCCGGCGAGGAAAAGAAATGCGTCTGCGGCGCATACCAGGCGATGGTGGAGCCGATCTGGGCCGCGTCGAGATGCGCGTAGGGGATGCCGGCGCGCTGCAGTCCGACGGCGAGCTCGATGCCGATCGGGCCCGCGCCGATGATGAGGACTTCGCACTGGCTTGCCGTCAATCGCGATCCTCGCCGCGGTCTTTGCGCACTTTCCACCGGCCCCACAAGAACAGGATCGCCACCTGCCGCAGCATCGGCGATCCGTAATGCTCCCCTCTGCCGAAATCGCTGTCGCTCGCGGAGTCGATGATCGCCTCCAGGAACTCGCGCACGGTCTCTGTTTCCCACCCCGGATCGTCCTCCGTCGGCGCACGGGGCACGCTCTCCTGGTGCAGCAGGCGCAGGAAACGGAGGAACGACTGCTCGTCGCTGACCTCTTCGATGGCCTTGTTCCAATCGATCATGCTGACTCTCCCTCGGTCCGCTATCCTACCGCCGTGCACGTCGACGTCTCCGCCCTCGAAGCGCATCGCACCGCCCTGACCGGCCACTGCTACCGGATGCTCGGCTCGGCCGCCGACGCGGATGACGCCGTGCAGGAGACGATCGTCCGCGCCTGGCGCAGCATGGACCGCTTCCAAGGCCGCGCGTCGCTGCGCACCTGGCTCTACCGCATCGCCACGAACGTCTGCCTCGACACCCTCCATGACGCCTCCCGCCGCTTTCGTCCCATCGAGGAGGGGCTGCCCACCGCGGTCGAACAGGCGACGCTGGACACCCGCGAGCGGACGCACTGGCTGGAGCCGATCGCGGATGCGCGCGCGCTTCCCGCCGATGCCGATCCGTTCGAGCTGACCGCGTTGCGGCAGAGCATCCGCCTGGCCTTCGTCGCGGCCCTGCAGCACCTCCCGCCCCGCCAGCGGGCCGCGCTCCTCCTGGCCGACGTCCTCGGCTGGTCGGCAGCCGAGGTTGCGGAGTGCATCGAGACGAGCGTTGCGGCGGTGAACAGCAGCCTGCAGCGGGCGCGCGCAACGATGGCCGCGCGCAACGGCGCCCCCTCGCCGGACGCCCTCGATGACGAGCAGATCGCCCTCCTCGACCGCTACGTCGACGCCTTCCAGCGCTACGACGTCGACGGCCTCGTCTCCCTCCTCCGCGACGACGTCGCCTTCTCCATGCCGCCCTACACGCTCTGGCTGCAGGGGCCCGAGCCGGTGCGGGCCTGGCTGGAAGGTCCGGGCGCGCCGTGCCGCGGCTCGCGCCTGGTGCCGGTCGCGGCGTGCGCCTCGCCCGCGTTCGCGCAGTACCGCCCCGCTGGCGCGTGGGCGCTCATCGTCCTGGAGCTGGACGGCCCGCGCATCGCCGGCTGGACCTCCTTCCTCGATGTGGAGACGCTGTTCCCGATGTTCGGCCTGCCGCTGCATTTTTCTGCCGGCGACCGATGAGTTTTGCCGCGGCGCCGGGTCTATACCTTCGGAAACAATTTCGAGGAGGACCGCGACCGCCGCCTCCGCGCCCTGCTTCCCATCGCGTAAAAGGAGAGAAACCAATGTCCCGTGAGCTCTTCGTCAACCTGCCCGTCCGCGACCTGCCGAAATCGATGGAGTTCTTCTCCGCGCTCGGCTTCACCTTCAACAGACAGTTCACCGACGAGAAGGCGGCCTGCATGATCGTCAGCGACAAGGCGTACGTGATGCTGCTGAGCGAGCCGTTCTTCCGCGGCTTCACGAAGAACGAGCCTTGCGACACCTCGAAGGCGACCGAGGCTCTGCTCGCGCTGTCGTGCACCAGCAAGGCGGAGGTCGACCAGCTGGTGCGCAAGGCCATCGACGCCGGCGGCCGCCACGCCATGGACGCGAACGACCACGGCTTCATGTACGGCTGGAGCTTCTACGACCTGGACGGCCATCACTGGGAAGTGCTCTGGATGGATCCGAAGGCGGTGCAGTGATGGGCCTCGCCGAATCATTGATCGCGGAGCTGCGCGGCGAGGCGGCCACCACGCGCCGGGTGCTGGAGCGGGTGCCGGAGACGGAGCTCGCCTGGCGTCCCCATCCGAAGTCGATGTCGGTCGGGCAGCTCGCCTTTCACATCGCCATGCTGCCTCAGGCCATTGCCGGGCTGCTGGGCGAGCTGGTGACCGAGGTGCCCAACGTGCCGCTGCCGGAAGGGGTGCCGCTCGCCGAGATCCTGGCCACGCTCGACCGCGGCGTGCCGATCGCCGCGGAGCGCCTCGCCGCCTGGGGCGATGAAGGTCTCAACGCGGTCTGGCGGATGACGCGCGAGGGAAAGACGCTGCTGGAGATGCCGCGCATCGGCATGGTCCGCTCGGTGATGCTGAACCACTGGTACCACCACCGCGGGCAGCTCACCGTCTATCTGCGCCAGCTCGATGTGCCGCTCCCATCGGTGTACGGCCCGACCGCGGACGAGAAGGTCTTCGGCTGAAATCCTTGCCGGCGTGCAGCTATGCTGTGCGCCGGCCATGACCCAGCACGCAACGTCTTCCAATCCACCCCCGCCCGGCCTGGAGCCGACCCATGCCGAGCGCGTGCGCACGCTGCTCTCCGAGGAGCGCGTCGGCACGCTGGCCACGCAGTCGGCGCGGCATGCCGGCTTCCCGTTCGCCTCGGTCATGCCGTATGCGCTGCTCGATGACGCTTCCCCGCTCTTTCTCATCAGCGGGATGGCCATCCACACGCAGAACGTGCTGGCCGATCCGCGGGCCAGCCTGCTGGTGATGCAGAGCGGCAGCGGCGCCGATCCCCTCGGCGCGCCGCGCGCCACGCTGCTCGGCCGCGTGACGCGCGCCGAAGCGACGGATGCGATCCGCACGGCTTACCTCGAACGCCATCCTTCCTCCAAGTACTGGATCGATTTCTCCGACTTTGGCTTCTTCCGCCTCGACGTCTCGGATGTCTATTTCGTGGGCGGCTTCGGCGTGATGGGCTGGGTCGCCGCGGAGGACTACCGCGTCGCGGAGCCCGATCCGCTCGCGCCGTTCGCGGCCGGCATCCTGGAGCACATGAATACCGATCACGGCGAGGCGCTGCGCGAGATCACCCGCCACTTCGCCGGCCTCGCGGCCGAGGAGGCGACCATGGTCTCCTGCGACCGCCTCGGCTTCGTCGTCCGCGCCCGGACGGCCGAGGGGATGAAGGGCGCGCGCATCCAGTTCCCGGAGCCGGTGACCTCGCGGGAAGACGCGCGGCGCGTGCTGGTGGCCATGACGCGCGAGGCGCGCGCGCTCAAAGATGTTTGAGCGCCTCGCGCCTGGTCAGCCCTGACAGCTGATCCTCGTGCTCCCGCACATAGCGCCGCACTGCATCCGGATCGGTGCGCGCGTACTGCCGCAACGCCCAGCCGATGCCTTTGCGCAGGAAGAACTCCTTCGAGCCGATCGACGGCGCGATGCAGTCGTACAGCAGCTCCTCATCCGTCTCTTTCTTGAACTCGAGCTGCGCCAGGATCGCCGCCCGCCGCTTCCAGATGTCCGCGTCCTGCGCCCACCTGCGGAGAATGCCTTTCATCTTCTTGTCCCGCCTCAGCAGCTCCCCAATGCGCTGCGCGGCGATCACATCGACGTAATCCCACCACGCGCCGGTAACGATCAGCTCCTCATACATCGGCAACGCCTCCAGCGTCTGCCACTCCCGCGCCCTCCGGTCGCCGGTGAGCTCCACGGCGACATACCGCTCCTCCCGAAACCGCGCCCCGCGCCAGATCGCCAACACGTCCTCCCGCCACTGCCCGGCGCTCTCCAGGGGATGCTCCGCGAACACGGTCTTGGCCACCCGCCGCATCGCGTCGGCGGAGACGCCGAGGTACGGCATCCCGGATTTCATGTAGGCCTGCATGCCCGGCGCGCGGGTGGGATCGGCGGCGGCTTCCAAGGCGCGGCGGACGTCGGCGGTCAGCGTCATGGTTACCTTAGTCTGATAAACTTAGTCTATATGAAAGCTGTCAACATGCATGAAGCGAAGACGCAGCTCTCGCGGCTGGTCGAGCGTGCTGCGAAGGGAGAGCCGTTCGCGATCGCCAAAGCGGGCAAGCCGCTGGTGAAAGTCGCGGCGCTCGATGTTCCGGCCGAGCCGCGGCGGCTCGGATTCCTGAAAGGCGAGATCGAAGTGCCCGACGATTTCGACCGCATGGGAGAGAGCGAGATCGCGGCTCTCTTCGGAGCGGGCCGGTGAAACTCCTGCTGGACACGCGGCTCTTGCTGTGGGCCGCGGGTCAACCGGAGCGCCTCTCTGCCGCGGCGCGAAGACAACTGAACAATCCGAAGAATGAGCTGATCTTCAGCGCTGCCAGCCTCTGGGAGATCGCCGTCAAGAGCTCGCTTGGCCGAAAGGATTTTCGGGTGGAGCCGCGATTGCTGCGGCGCGGCCTTCTCGACAACGGCTACACCGAGCTGTCCATCACCAGCCAGCACGCGGTCAGTGTCGACACCCTTCCTCCTCTGCACAAGGATCCGTTCGACCGCCTGCTGCTTGCGCAGGCCCTCGTGGAAGGAATCACTCTGCTCACCGCGGACGTGCAACTGGCCCGCTATCGCGGTCCCGTCCGCAAGGTGTGAGGCGGATGAAACGCTTTGGAGGTGGCCGGCACTATTGAGTGATGGCACTCCCCATGGAAGGAAAAACCGTGACGGCGCTGCCGCCGCTGCCGAGGCGGTTCCGGCACCACGTGGTGTTCTCGTATGCGTCGGCCGATGCGGAGTACGTCCGCGCCGTGCACGCCGCCCTGCCCGAGGAAGTCGACGCGTTCGACTACGCGGAAGGGGGGATGTGGGGCGAGAAGCTGGTAAAGGGGATCGAGCACCGCTACAAGAATGAGGCGCCGTTCTGTGTCGTCTTCATTTCGCGGGCGTATCTGGCCAGCCCCTGGACGAACAAAGAGCTGGCCATCGTGCAGCGGGTGGCCAAACGAAAGCCGGGATACATGCTGCCGGTCGTGCTCGACGGCACGATCGTGCCGCAGATCGAGGGGATCGTCTGGCTCGACAAGACGCTCACTCCCGAGCAGCTGGCCGCGCGCCTCGTCGCCAAGATCCGCGAGCCGCCGCCGAAGCCCTGGTGGTTCTACGTCTCGACGGAAGTCAAAGTCGCCGTCGCCGCCGTGCTGCTCGCGCTGATCCTGTTCGCCCGTCCGGCCGTCAACTTTTTCCGCCCCTCCCGGACTTCGATCCAGTCGGTCGACGCGAACGGGCAGGCCATCACCGCCCACCTCGTGAACAGCGGTCCGAAGAGCGCGACCGTGGTCGGTCAGCGCCTGCTGTTCGGCGCGCTGCCGATCGAGGACAAGGAGCTGCGTCTCGACGACAAGGCGGCGTCCCCCACCATCGCGCCGGGCGAGCGCGACGTGAAGCTCATCGCGCTGGAGCTCCTGACCAAGTGCGACGCCGATGGCATCCGCCCGAACAGCGACAAGGTCGAGCCGCTGCTCGATCAGCAGCCCGTGACCCTCGTCATCGACATCCGGGAGTCCGACGATGCCCCCGGCCATTCGACGCGGCGGAGCATGACGTTCCCCGCCGCGCGTCTCCAACCACTCGTCAGAAAGCTGGTCTCAGGCCGTGATACGCCTTGTTAGAGCTCTCGTCTGCATTCTCCTCGCCGCGACCGCG
>DASYMJ010000039.1:0-4901 GCA_036009105.1 Thermoanaerobaculia bacterium
GAACCTTCCCATGCTGGAGCTGATCGAGCAGCATCTGGAGGAGCGCCGCATCGGCTTCGCCTCCATCAAAGGGGCCACGCGCGACCGCGGCGCCGAGACGCGCCGCTTCCGCGACGACGGCGACTGCCGCGTCTTCACGGCCAGCCTCCGCGCCGCCGGCCTGGGCATCGATCTGACCAGCGCCTCGGTCGTCATCCACTACGACCGCTGGTGGAACCAGGCCCGGGAAGACCAGGCCACGGACCGCGTGCACCGCCTCGGCCAGAACAAGGGCGTGCAGGTCATCAAGCTGATCACGCGCGGCACGGTGGAGGAGAAGATCGAGCAGCTCATCGAGCGGAAGGCGCGCCTGGCGGAGGATCTCGTGCAGACGGACGACCCGGCGCTGGTCAAGCAATTCACGCCGGAGGAGCTCGACGCGTTGCTGGAGTTCGACGAGTAGTGGACGGTTGTCCGTTGACAGTCGTCGGCAGAGAACGGCCTACCAATAACTCATAACTGACAAACGACAACTCTTCTCCAGGCGCAGCCTGTGAATACATGCACTTCCTGCTCTTTGCCCTCGGCGCAACAGTGCTCGTTCTCACCGCGATCGACCTCGTCTCCACCACCCTCGGCGTGAGCGGCGCGGGGCCGCTCACCGGGCGCCTCACCCATTGGATCTGGCAGGGCTGCCTCGCGTTGCACAAGGTCGTGCGCTCGCACAAGATGCTCTCCCACATCGGGCCCGGCCTCCTCGCCTTCGGCGTGGTGGTGTGGGTCACCCTGGTCTGGAGCGGCTGGACGCTCATCTTCTGCTCCGCCCGCGACTCCATCCTCAATGCGCAGACGCGCCGGCCGGCAACGGTGGAACAACGCGCCTATTACGTCGCCGCGGCGATGGTGACGGTCGGCAATACCGAATGGGTGCCCAACGGGCCGCTCTGGCGCGGCGCGACGGTGCTCGCCGCCGGCTCGGGACTGGGCACCGTGACGGTGGCGATCACCTATCTGCTGGAAGTCGTCTCCGCGCTGGTGATGAAGCGCACGTTCGGCGCCTACATCTCCAGCCTCGGCGGCACCCCCTCCCGCATCATCGCCCGCTCCTGGGACGGCGAGAAGCTGGTCGGCCTGGAGCCGCATCTGGTGGAGCTGGCGCAGATGATGGAGATGCTCACCCAGCAGCATCTGGCCTACCCCATCCTGCACTACTTCCACAACAAGGCGGCCGGCGGCGCGGCCACCACGCGCCTCGCCGCGCTGCACGAGACGCTGCTCCTGCTCGGCGGGGGGATGGCGAAGGAGCTGCGTCCCGCGGCGATGTGCATCGAGCCGCTGCGCGATGCCATGCGCCAGTCGGCGGCCATCATCGCCGAGGAGTTCATCGAGCCCGCCGACCAGGCGCCCGACCCGCCCAAGCTCGACATCCTGCGCGACCGGAACATCGCCACTGTCGATGACGCGCAGTTCCGGGCCGCCGTTGCCAACGAGGAGGAGACGCGCCGCGCCCTGTTGGGCATGCTGCACAACGACGGCTGGAAGTGGGCGGACATCTATCGGAACGACAAGGAAACGTAGTTGCAACTGCTTCTACCCGCCGATGCTCCGCGCCTTGGCCACCAGCGCCATGAAGTCCGCGCGATAGCCTTCCGCGTCCTCGCCGCGCACCGAGCGCGCGAGCTGCAGCGCCTCGTCGTACGACGCCTCGCCCTTGTGCTCCGAGTTGCGCAGGAGCATGCCGAGCTCCGCCACCGCGGCGGCCATGCGCAGGTTGTCCGACATCGACGCGGCCGGCGCATCGGCCACCACTTCCGTCAGCAGCCGGCTCTCCTCGCCGTCCGGATCCTTGTAGCGCAGCTTGACCGTGGCCAGTTCGGACGATGATGCGATCACGGCGGGCGGCTTCTGGTACTTCAGCGGGTCGACCGAGGACTGCGGCACGTCGACGCCTGGAGGGACGATCTCGTACAGCGCCGTCACCGAATGGCCGGCGCCGAGCTCGCCCGCGTCCTTGGTGTCATCGTTGAAGTCCTCCTTGCGCAGCAGGCGGTTCTCGTAGCCGATGAGGCGGTAGGCGCCGACGTGCGTCGGGTTCAGCTCGATCTGGATCTTCACGTCTTTGGCGATGGTCAGCAGCGTGCCGCCCATCTCGTGCACCAGCGTCTTGCGCGCTTCGCCGATGGAGTCGATGTACGCGTAATTGCCGTTGCCCTTGTCGGCCAGCAGCTCCATCTTGGAGTCCTTGAGGTTGCCGGTGCCGAACCCGAGGACGGTGAGGAAGATGCCGTCGCGGCGTTTCTGCTCGATGAGCTGCTCCAGCTCGCCGTCGCTCGACACGCCGACGTTGAAGTCGCCGTCGGTGGCGAGGATCACCCGGTTGTTGCCGCTCTTCCGGAAGTTCTCCTTCGCGATGTCGTAGGCCAGGCGGATGCCTTCGCCGCCCGCGGTGGAGCCGCCGGCCTGCAGGTCATCGAGGGCCCGCGCGATCTCCGCCTTGTCGGAGCCGGGCGTGGAGGGGAGGACGAGGCCCGCCGCGCCGGCGTAGACGACGATGGCCACGCGATCGTCCGGCCGCAGCTGCTCGGTGAGCGCCTGCAGGGAACGCTTCACGAGGGGGAGCTTGTCCGGCTCGTCCATCGAGCCGGAGACGTCGATGAGGAACACGAGATTGCTCGGCGGCAGGTCGGCCGTCTTGATGCGGCGGCCCTGCAGGCCCACCAGGAGCAGCTGGTGCTTCGCGTTCCAGGGGCAGGCGGCGAGCTCGGTGGTGATGGAGAACGGCTCGCCGCCGCGCGGATCGGGATAGTCGTAGCGGAAGTAGTTGATCATCTCCTCGATGCGCACCGCATCGCGCGGCGGCGCGGTGCCGCCGTTGAGGAAGCGGCGCACGTTCGCGTACGAGGCGCGGTCGACGTCGATGGAGAAGGTGGAGAGCGGGTTGTCGACGGCGCGCAGGAACGGGTTCTCCGTGAAGCGCCCGTACTCTTCGGTATGGAACTGGGCGTCCTTCTCGACACCGCCCATCACGCCGCCGGCCACGCCGCCCACCACCCCGCCGGCCACGCCGCCCTGCACCCCGCCGGCCACGCCGCCCTGCACGCTGTCGTAGAAGGTCGCCTGCGCGTTGGCGGGCGGGGGAGGGGGAGCGGGAACGGGAACGGGAACGGGAACGGGAACGGCGGACGACGGCTGGGGCATGGCCAGCCGGCCGCCGGCCTGCTTCGGCGCCACGTTCGGCATCTCGGTTTTCTGGCAGGCGAGGAGCAGCGCGAAGACGAGGAGAGAACTGATTCGCTTTCGCATCGGTTGTTTCCTTTCGCGCGGTTGGACTCCGCGGCGCGCGAATGCGAAACCGGGATTCCATTTGAGCTTGTTGGCCCCGCTTGTGCTTTTCACCGTGCTCATGCGATGGACACCAGGCGGAGTCAGCTCGGACATTGAAGATCGCCGCGGCTCGGGCGGCGGGGGCGGATTCGGCGGCGCGCCGATGGGCATCGGCGGCGCCGTCGTGCTGCTCATCCTCAGCCTCATCTTCGGCCGCAACTTCTTCAGCAGCGGGGGAGGCGGCACGCCGGCCGTGCAGACCCAGCCCGGCGTCGAGGCGCCGCCCGCGAACGAGTCGCCGGAGGAGAAAAAAGAGGTGCTGTTCATGTCGTTCGTGCTGGACGACGCGCAGGCCACCTGGACCCGCCTCCTGCCGGAGCAGACCAATACGCAGTACCACAAGGCGACCATGGTCCTGTTCCGCGACTCCACCGACGCGGCGTGCGGCTTCGCCCAGGCGGCCTCCGGGCCGTTCTACTGCCCGCTGGACGAGAAGGTCTATCTCGACCTCGCCTTCTTCCAGGAACTTCGCTCGCGCTTCCAGGCCCCCGGCGATTTCGCCGAGGCTTACGTGATTGCTCATGAGATCGGGCATCACGTGCAGAAGGTGATGGGCATCGAGCCGCGGGTGCGGGAGGCGATGGAGCGCGATCCGTCGCGCCAGAACGAGTATTCGGTGCGGCTGGAGTTGCAGGCCGACTGCCTGGCCGGCGTATGGGGCCATTCGACCGAGCAGCGCCAGATCCTGGAGAGCGGCGAGGTCGAGGAAGGGCTCAACGCGGCGGCGGCGGTGGGCGACGACCGCATCCAGCGGATGTCCGGCCGGGGCGTGAATCCCGAGAAGTGGACCCACGGCTCCTCCCGCGACCGGGCGGCCTGGTTCCGCCGCGGCTTCGACTCGGGACGCATCGCGGACTGCGACACGTTCAATGAACGATGAACGAGGAAGGATGAACGATGAACGAGCGATGAACCAGGTGCGCGGTCTTTGTTCATCGTTCATCCTTCCTCCTTCATCGTTTGTACAATGCGCGGATGACTAAGCGCACTGTCATGACGCTCCTCATCGTCTTCTGTCTCGGCATCGCCATCGGCGCGTTCGCGCGCGGCAAGGCGGACACGAACGTCTATCGCGGCAAGCCGAAGCAGGAAGCGGCCAGGGCGCTGCTCGAGCTGGCCCGCACCCAGGCCGGCAAAGGCAGCTGGGAAAACATCGGCGTGGGCCGGGTCTACTACCTCGGCGGCATGAAGAAGGAAGGGCAGGCCATCTTCGACACCGTCACCGGCGGCAAGAAGAAGGACGCCGGCGACTACATCCGCATCGGCCGCGTCTACTACGACGCCGGCGAGTGGGACAAGGCGAAGGCCGCCTTCGATCAGGCCCTGACCATGGAGCCGAAGGACGCGCCGTGGCTCGCCGAAGTCGGCGCCTACTACAACCTCAAGGGCGACCGCGCCAGGGCGGAAGACATGTTCGACCGCTCCTACCAGGCGGAGTCCGGCGAGGTGTGGGCCACCGCGAACATGGCCGGCTCCTACCTCGGCGTGGAGCCGCTACGTTGAAGCGGGCGGCGGGCAGCGGGCGGCAGGCAGGAGAT
>DASYMJ010000040.1:0-23795 GCA_036009105.1 Thermoanaerobaculia bacterium
CGCTGCAGGTCAGGGCTTTCGACTCGAAGATCCGGACATTCGGCTCTTCGCTGATGGCGAGGAGATCGTTGACCACGTCACCGGTCACGAGCCCGCGCGGCCCCCAATGGTACGGCAAACCGACCTGATGCACTCGCCTCCCCTGCACGTGGAGTGCCGGCATCCGCGCGGTGACCAGGGCCCGCGCCTCGATCGACGCGCGCGCCGTGGAGACGACGATCATCTCGCCATTGGCAACGCCGATCTCCGCCGCCAGCTCCGGCGAGATCTCGGCGAACAGCTCCGGTTGGAGCTCCGCGAGATGACTGAGGGTTCGGGACATGCCGCCTGCGGTGTGATGCTCGGTGAGTCGATACGTGGTGAGAATGTACGGAAAGCGCGGGTCGGGCGTTTGGGCGTAGCGGTTGTCCGGCCGCTCCATCTTCGCCGCCACCGGGTTCGTCTGCTGCGCGTGCAGCGGGTTGCACAGGTTCGACTCCAGCGGCTCGTAGTGCACCGGGAGCGGCCCGTCTTTCAGCCCCGACGGCACGTACAAACGGCCCAGCCCTTCCGGATGCATGATGAAGGGGGCATCGCCGGGGAGCGCTTCGTCGCCCCCTTTTTCCGCGTCTCCTTTGTAGTCCGGCGCCTTCCCTTTCGTAAAGTCGGCCACGTCATCGCCGACCCATTCTTTTTGAGAGGCGTCCCACCAGACGAGCTTCTTCCGCTCGCTCCACGGCGTGCCGTCCGGCTTGGCGGAAGCGCGGTTGTAGAGGATGCGCCGGTCGAGCGGCCAGGCGTAGCCCCAGCCGTGATCGTACTTGCCGTGCGGCTCGCGCTTGTGCGCCTTGTTCTCGCCGTCGAAGACGCCGGAGTAGATCCAGCAGCCGCAGCTCGTCGAGCCGTCGTTCTTCAACTCGCCGAAGTGCTTGAGAGGCAAACGATGAACGATGAAGGATGAACGATGAACCCCGCCCATCCGCTCTTGTTCATCGTTCATCCTTCCTCGTTCATCGTTCTTCCACCCGTGAATCTCCTTCAATATCTCCTCGCCGTCCTCATCCGCGTAGTCCCAGGTGAGGGCGCGCAGGGCGGCATCGCGCGGCGCGGCGGTGGCCATGGCCTTCATCCGCCGCCCCAGGTCGACCATGAAGTGCAGCTCGCTGCGCGCGTCGCCCGGCGGCTCGACCGCCTTCTCCCGCCACTGCAGCAGGCGCTGCGTGTTGGTGAACGTCCCTTCCTTCTCCGCGTACGACGCGGCGGGGAAGAAGAAGACCTCCGTCTCGATGTCTTCCGTCCGCAGCTCGCCGTTCGCGATCTCCGGCGAGTCGAGCCAGAACGTGGCGGTCTCGATCTCCACCATGTCCCGCACCACGAGCCACTTCAACCTGCCGAGCGCCTTCCGCTCCAGGCCGGAGTTCGGCGCGCCGACCGCGGGGTTCTGTCCCATCACGATCAGCCCTTCCATCTTCCCGTCGGCCATGTCCAGCCAGTAGCCGAAGTGGGAGTGATCGCCGGTCAGGCGGGGGAGCCAGCCGAAGCCGAAGTCATTCGCCCGCGTGGCCGCATCGCCGTAGTAGGCCTTCAGCAGGGAGACGATGTACTTGTCGAGGTTGTACCACCACCCCTTGGGCGACCGGTTCTTCCTGATGTAGGCCGCGAGCGAGTTGTCCTCCCCCTGATGCGGCATCGGCAGGTAGCCGGGGAGGATGTCGTAGAGCGTGGGGATGTCGGTCGAGCCCTGGATCGAGGCGTGGCCGCGCAGGGCCATGATGCCGCCGCCGGGCCGGCCGATGTTGCCGAGGAGCAATTGCAGGATGGCCGCGCAGCGGATGGTCTGCACGCCCGAGGAGTGCTGCGTCCAGCCGACGGCGTAGCAGATGGCCGCCGTCTTCTCCGGCCCGGAAGCGCTGGTGAAGATGTCCGCCACCTCGAGGAAGCGCTCCCTGGGGATGCCGCATGAGTCCTCCACCAGCTCCGGCGTGTAGCGCGCGAAGTGGCGCTTGAGGACCTGGAAGACGCAGCGCTCGTGCTGCAGCGTCTTGTCGAGGATCGGCTCGTGCAGTTCCTGCGACTCGCCGCCCCGGTCCTTGGCGTGGCCGCCCTTATCCTGGTGATGGCCGGTCGCCCCCTCCTTCTGCGCCCCCTCGTACAGCCAGCTCTCCGGATCGTATTGCTTGCCGTCCCAGCCGGAGAAGAAGCCGCCCAGCTCGTCCGCATCCTGGAAGTCCTCGCGCAGGATCACCGGCGCGTTCGTGTAATGGATCACGTACTCGCGGAACCAGCGGTCGTTGGTCAGGACGTAGTTGATCATCGCGCCGAGGAAGACGATGTCGCTGCCGGCGCGGAGGGGGAGCCAGTAGTCGGACATGGCGGAGGTGCGGTTGAAGCGCGGATCGACGTGGATGACTTTCGCGCCGTTCTTCTCCCGCGCCTCGATGACCCACTGGAAGCCGACCGGATGGTTCTCCGCCATCGACGAGCCCATGATGAGGATGGCGTCGGAGTTCTGCAGATCCTGTTGGGCGGTGGTTGCGCCGCCGCGCCCGAATGAGGTGCCCAGACCGGGCACCGTGGAGCTGTGTCAGATTCGGGCCTGGTTGGAGATGCAGACCATCCCCAGCCCGGCCGCGAACAGCTTCTTGATCAGGTAGTTCTCTTCGTTGTCCAGCGTGGCGCCGCCGAGGTGGGCCATGCCGGTGGTGTGGTTCGCGCTCTGGTCGAACGTCCGTTCACGCGTCTCCCACATCCGCTGCGCGACCATGGCCGTCGCCGTATCGAGGTCGAGCTCCTGCCATTCTTTGGAGCGCGGCGCGCGGTACTTCACCTTCGTGGCCCTGCCGGGATGCGTCACCAGCTCGAAGCTCGCCGAGCCCTTGGGGCAGAGATGCCCCCGCGAGATGGGCGACCGCGGATCGCCCTCGATGCTGACGATCTTCCCCTCGCGGTGGTAAATGAGTTGACCACATCCCACGCCGCAGTACGGGCAGATCGACTTCGCCACTTCGGCCGCCTTGTTCTTCGGCTTCAGCGCCTTGGTTCGATCGCTCATCGACTCGACCCCGGTGCCGTCGGAGCCGGTGCGGAGCTGGCGGATGAGAGGCCACTTGAGCAGCAGTTCGGCGAGCATGAGGGGAAGTGTATATTGATCCACGGGCGCTCCTCACCGGCGCACTACGGCCCCTCTGTGCTGATATCGTCAGCGCGATGGAGCCGACCGTTCGCGTTCCCGTCCTCCGCGTCCCCGGCGGCGACGAGTCCGATGCGCTTGCCGTGGAGGAGCCGTTGGAGATTCGCCTCGGGGAGCGGCCGCTCGCGGTGACCATGCGGACGCCGGGCGATGACTTCGATCTGGCGGCCGGGTTCCTCTTCACCGAGGGCGTGCTCACTTCGTTTTCCTCGATCGACGGACTGCGCCACTGGGGCTCGCCGAACGTGGTGCGCGTCGCGTTGCGCGAAGGCGTTTCCATCGACTGGCAGCGCTTCCAGCGGCACTTCTACGCAAGCTCTTCGTGCGGCGTGTGCGGCAAGGCGTCCATCGAGCTGGTGCGGGTGCATGCCTCGGGCGTGACGCCCGTGCGCATCACCGCGGAGATCGCCGCGTTGCCGGAGCGGCTGCGCGAACAGCAGACGGCCTTCGCCGCCACGGGCGGCATCCACGGCGCCGGCCTCTTCACCGCCGAGGGCGCGCTGGTCGTGGCGCGGGAGGACGTCGGCCGGCACAATGCGGTCGACAAGGCGATCGGCGCGCTGTGGCGCGAGGGCGCGCGCCTCGACGACAAGCTGCTGGTGGTCAGCGGGCGCGCCGGCTTCGAGATCGTGCAGAAGGCCGCCGTGGCCGGCATCCCCGCGCTCATCGCCGTCGGCGCACCGACTTCCCTCGCCGTGGAGCTCGCGCACGAGCTCGGCCTCACGCTCCTCGGGTTCGTCCGCGACGGGCGCTTCAACGTCTACGCCGGATCCATCTCTCCAGATCGGTGAGGGCTCAGAACAGCCGCGGATACTTGCCCGGGTTCGCCTCGGTCAGCAACTCGTAGACGCGGGCGAAGATCGTCTCCCGGCTGGGCTTGGAGAAGTAGTCGCCGTCCGAGCCGTAGGCGGGGCGGTGCTCCTTCGCCGCGATGGTGCGCGGCTCGGCGTCGAGCCAGTCGTAGCCGCCGTCCCGCTCGATCACCTGCTGCAGCATGTATGCGCTCGCGCCGCCCGGCACGTCCTCGTCGATGAAGGCGATGCGGTTCGTCTTCTTCAGCGACTGCACGATCACGCCGCGCAGGTCGAACGGCAGCAGCGTCTGCACGTCGATCACTTCCGCGTCGATGCCCACCGTCGCCAGCAGCTCCGCGGTCTCCAGCACGATGCGCAGCGTGGCCCCATAGCTGACCAGCGTCACGTCCTTCCCCTCGCGCAGCACTTCGGGGACGCCCAGAGGCACGGTCAGCTCACCGATGTTCGAGGGGAGCTTTTCCTTCACCCGGTAGGCGTTCAGCACCTCGACCACGATGGCCGGGTCGTCGGCTCGGAGGAGGAGGTTGTACATGCCTGCGGCCTGGGTCATGTTGCGCGGAACGCAGAGGTGCATGCCGCGCACGAGATTGATGATGCCCGCCATGGGGGAACCGGAGTGCCAGATGCCTTCCAGGCGATGGCCGCGGGTACGGATGATGGCCGGCGCCTTCTGGCCGCCGCGAGTGCGCCAGCGCAGCGTGGCCAGATCGTCGCTCAGCAGCTGCAGGCCGTAGAGGATGTAGTCGAGGTACTGGATCTCGGCGATGGGGCGCAGTCCGCGCAGGGCCATGCCGATGGCCTGGCCGACGATCGTGGCTTCGCGGATGCCGGTGTCCATCACCCGCAGCAGGCCGTATTTTTCCTGCAGGCCGGCACAGCCCTGGTTCACGTCGCCGAGGCGGCCGACGTCTTCGCCGAAGATGACCAGGTTCGGCATGCGGCGCATGGCGTGGTCGAAGCAGTGGTTGATGATCTCGAATCCGTTCAGCGTCTGCGCGTCCTCCGCGTACTCCGCCCGCACCTCCGGCACCCGCGGCGCGTCCTTGCCGTAGAGGTGATCGTCGTAGCGCTCGTCGTTCTCGCGCGTGAGCTCGCCCAGCCAGCCCTTGATCTCCTGCGGCGCCTGCGCGCCGGCCTGAATCACGGCGGTGGTCAGGAGGCGGACCACATCACGGTAGAAGGGGGTCTGCATCCGCTGCAGCTCGTTCTTCAGCTCCGCGGCGCCGAGCTGGTCGAGATACGGCAGCGCCACCTTCACCGCGGCGTCGATCGGCGCGCGGTAGGCGTCCCACGCCCGGCGCTGCGCCTCGCGGACGGCGCGGCGGTCCTCATCCTCGAAGCGGTCCAGCTCATCGGCGGAGGCGATGCCCTGGCCGATCATCCACTCCCGCATCTTGCGGATGCCGTCGAACTCCACCTCCCACTCCAGGCGCTCCTTCGTCTTGTAGCGCTCGTGGCTGCCGGAGGTCGAATGCCCCTGCGGCTGGGTGACTTCGGTGACGTGGAGGATGGCCGGCACGTGCTCCATGCGCACGATACTCGCCGCGGCGATATAGGTCTCGCAGAGCGCGGGATAGTCCCACGCCTTGACCGTGTAGATGTCGAAGCCCTGCTTCGATTTCGCGTCGCGCTGGAAGCCCTTGAGCAGCTCGGAGAGATCGCCCTTGGTGATCTGGTGCTCGTTGGGGACGGAGATGCCGTAGCCGTCGTCCCAGATGGAGACGACCATGGGGATGCCGAGGACGCCGGCGGCGTTGATCGACTCCCAGAACATCCCTTCCGCGCAGCTGGCGTTGCCGATGGTGCCCCACGCGAGCTCGTCGCCGCCGCGCGAGAATTGGGTCATGGAGTGCAGCTCTTCGAGCTCGCGATAGAGCTTGGAGGCCTGGGCCAGGCCGACCAGGCGCGGCATCTGGGAGCCGGTCGGCGACACGTCGGCCGATGAGTTGTAGCGGTCGGTCTGGGGGCGCCAGTTGCCCTCCCCGTCGAGCAGGCGGGTGGCGAAGTGGGCGTTCATGGAGCGGCCGCCGGACCAGGGGTCGTGGGTGATGTCGGTGTCGGCGTAGAGCTGGGCGAAGAACTCGTCCAGGGTGGCGATGCCGAGGGCCATCATCAGCGTCTGGTCGCGGTAGTAGCCGGAGCGCCAGTCGCCTTTGCGGAAGGCCCGAGCCCAGGCCAGCTGCGGCACTTCCTTGCCGTCGCCGAAGATGCCGAACTTCGCTTTTCCGGTGAGCACTTCCTTGCGCCCGAGGATGCTCGCCTGGCGGCTGCGATAGGCGATGCGATAGTCCTCGATGATGCTCTCTCGGGTAAACTGGGTGCGGGTCTGTTCCGACTGCTCAGGTATCAACGTGACGCTCTCCGCTCGTGTGGATTGAAGAGGGCGTGAAGCCGCCCGGGTCGACGCCCGAGGAAGTGGGTCGCCGCTCGGGCGCATGCTAACACGCGGTACGACGACAGATCATGGGAGGGCTGATCGATGAGAAAAGCAGTGCTGTTGCTGTTGTTCTTTTGCGCGGCCGTCGCGGCGGCCCAGCCGATGCCGCAGCCGCCATTCCCGGAGCCGATCGGCGGGGTGGTGGGGCGGTATGGGGCGTCGGCACCGTCGTATGCGTCGTCCGGCCTGGACATCATCGTGATTTCGCCGGGTGGAATCGCCAAGATCTACCGCATGGCGACGTTTCCTTCCAGAGCGGCAGCCGCGAACGGCCAGCCGATCACGCCGGACGCAACGATCGATCCGGGAGACCCCAACTCGGGGTGGGAGATCAACAGCCCAAACCTGGACAGCGTCGGCTTCGATCGGCGCGGCTACATCGCGGTCAGCTTCGGCCAGGTCGGCATCGTCGATACTTCGGGACATCTGCTCAAACAGTTGACCGGAACGTACGGCGTGACTCTTGTTTTCGACAACGGCGGCAAAACCTATCTCCTCACCGAGAACCCGACGCTGGTGAACACCCTCATCTACGACATGACGAATCCGGCAGCCCCCGTGCTCACGGCAACGCTTCCTTTCCTCGTGGACGCGGCCGCCGAAGCGAACGGCAGGATCGTTGTCAGCACGAGCAATCAACACGAGCTGCGCTTCTACCAGACATCGGTCTTTCTCAGCGGCGGTGCACCGTTGCAGACCGTTACGTCAGGCGATGAGCGGTTTGCCTTTCTGGCCACGAATGGAACGGACTTCATCACGGCTTCTCATCTTGACAGCATGCATACCACGGCCATCACATCGCTCTTCGCCGCGAGCGGCGGTACCTATCAAAGAACTTCCAGCATTTCGATTCCGAACATGTTCACGACCCGCCTCTCCTACGAAGCGGGCTACCTCGTCCTGGCCGGCTATCGCTCGGACAACTTCACGGCGCCGGCCGGGTCGATCTTCACCATTGATGGACAGACGCTGGTGCAGCACGACATCCGTCCGTTCATCGAGCAGACGTATGGGCCGCCGAACGGAGGCGCCGAGTTGTCGCTCACGCCGTTCAGCACGGGCGGACGCACCTACCTGATGGCCGATATGTTCGCGGCGAGCGATCTCTTCATCTTCGCGCCGACCGATCCCAACGCCATCCCTGCCACCTCCACCTGGGCGCTCATCGTCCTGGGCGCGGTCCTCTGTGCGCTGGCGTTGGGCAGGTTGCGCGTTTAGGAATCCAGCTCGGCTGTCGCGCGGGCGAGCATGGCCTGCACCTGCTGCTCGTCCGGGCTCTCGCAGTAGATGCGGATGATCGGCTCGGTGCCGCTGCGGCGGAAGAGGAGCCAGGAGCCGTCGGCGAAGTTCATCTTGACGCCGTCGGTCTCCTCGCGGCTGGTGAAGGCCGGGCCGAACGCGGTGTCGAGCAGGCCGGCGCGCACGCGCTCGATCAGGCGCGCGCAGCGGTCGACGGGGCGCTGCAGGTCGCGGCGGTCGTAGTAGAGCGCGCCGAACTCGCGCTCCATCTCCGCCACGACCCGCGAGAGCGGGCGCCTGTAGTGAGCAACGCACTCCGCGACGATGAGGCCGGAGAGGATGCCGTCGCGCTCGGGGAGAAAGTGGCCGAAGCCGATGCCGCCGCTCTCCTCGCCGCCGATGAGGATGTTGCGGGTGAGCATCAGGTCGGCCACGTACTTGAAGCCGATGGCCGTCTCGTGCAGGGTGGCGCCGAGGGCGCGGGCGACCTTCTCCACCAGGCGGCTGGTGGAGAACGTCTTCACGATCTCGCCGCCGAGCTTTTTCTCGCGCACGAGGTAGAGGGCGAGAAGGGCGATGATCTTGTGCGGGGAGACGAACTCGCCGCGCTCGTCCAGGATGCCGAGGCGGTCGGCGTCGCCGTCGTTGCAGATGGCCAGGTCGTACTGGCCGGCGCGCATCGCCTCGCGCGAGGCGGCCAGGTTCTCCGGAATCGGCTCCGGGTTCACGCCGCCGAAGTTCGGATTGTGCTCGCCGCGGATGGTGGCGACATCGATGCCGAGGATGCGCGCCGGGATGCCGGAGGCAACGCCGTGAATGGGATCGTGGAGGATGCGGACTGTCGACGTCGCCGCAATGTCGAGCTGGGAGCGCAAAGCGGCAACGTAATCCGCCAGCAGGTCCTCGGAGGTAACGGAGCCACCCTCTCCCATCGTCTGTGAGCCGAGGCTGGCGGCGATCGTCTGATACGTCTCGGGCAGCGCGGAGCCGCCGTACCAAGCCTTGAACTTCAGGCCGTTGTACTTCGCCGGGTTGTGGCTCGCCGTGACCACGACGCCGCCGAGGAGCTTGCGATGGAAGGCCGTGAAGGAGATCGTCTGCGACGGCGTCGGCGCATTGGACAGCACGACGCGAAAGCCGGAAGCGCGCAGCGTCTCGGCCACCACTTCCGCGAACTCGCGCGAAAGGAAGCGGCGGTCGAAGCCGACGACGAGCGCATCGCGGTCGATGTCCGCGGGCGGCTCGAGCGTGCGGGCCGCGACGGCGATGGCGTTGGAGACCCGGCGGACGTTGTCGAAGGTGAAGGCATCGGCGATGACGGCGCGCCAGCCGTCGGTGCCGAAAGAGATCTCGGTCATGGGCCGCGCATTCTACTGCTCGCGGAAGTAGCCGCCGGTCAGCTTGTGCTCCTGGCCGGCGGTCTGCGTGACCATGGTGACGCCGGTCGAGTCGCCGACGATCGCCACCTTGCCGTGCTCGCGGCGGAGGATGGGGGCGACCGGCTGGGCCGGGGATGTGGGGACGGGCTTCAGCCCGTCCGGGCCGGCTGGAGCGGGCCCCCGCGTTTTGTCCACGCCGAGGTATTGGGCGCGCGCCTGGCTCGTGATCAGCATCGGGTCGGCCGCGGTCTCGTCGGGCACCGGCGCCTCGGATACGATCTCGCGCGTCTGCGGCTGGAGCTCCGTCTTCGGCACCTCGCCGGCCACGAGGCGGCCGTACTCGCCCTCCTTCGGGTGCCGGAATTCGGACGCCACGGTGAGGACGACGAAGAGGAGCACGGCCACGCCGAGGGCGATGCCGAAGTTGCGGAGCGTGAGAATGCGCCGGCCTCGCCGCCGGTCGCGGATCGGTACGATGAGATCGGTTTTGTGTCGCATTTGAGCAGGAACTACCGCAAACGGGCTGCCAACAACTAATTATCTGAAAAGGAACAATTTATGGTACGGATTGGAATTGTCGGGGCCGGCTGGGGCGCACGGGTGCAGGCGCCGGCGTTCCGGGAGGCGGGGCTGGAAGTGGTGGCCGTGGCCGGCTCGCGCGATGACTGGCGCGCGCTCGTCAACTCGCCGGAGGTCGACCTGATCACCATCACCACGCCGCCGTCAGAGCATCGGGAGATGGCCATCGCGGCGCTCGCGGCGGGCAAGCACGTGCTGTGCGAGAAGCCGACCGCGCTCGATGCCGGGGAAGCGGAAGCGATGCTCGCGGCGGCGCGCGAACATCCGGAGCAGCTGGCGCTCATCGATCACGAGCTGCGCTTCCTCCCCTCTTTCCGCGCCGCGCGCGAACGGATCGGCGAGCTGGATGGCGTCCGCTACGTCGAGGTGCGCTACTCCAGCCCCGGCCGCGGCGACCGCACCCGCGGCTGGAACTGGTGGAGCGATGCCCAGCGCGGCGGCGGCGTCCTCGGCGCCGTCGGCTCGCATCTCATCGACGCAACGCGCTATCTCGTCGATGAGGTGGAGAGCGTGCAGGCGATGCTGGCCACCGTCATCGCCGAGCGCCCGTTCGACGGCGGCATGCGCAAGGTGACGTCCGACGACTTCGCGTCGCTGAGCTTGCGCCTGCGCGGGGGCGCCGCGGCGGCGATGACCATCAGCGCGGTGGCGGGCGGCGCCGACGAGCCGACCACCATCACCATCCACGGCGAGCGCGGCGCGTTCCGCCTGGTGGGAGAGGAGCTGCTCTTCGCGAAACGCGGCGAGTCGTTCGCGCGCATCGCCGGCAACGACATGGCGGACCGCCCCGGCAACTCCCCCGGCGGCGCGTTCGGCACCGGCACCCTGCTCCTGGGGCAGGCGCTGAAGGCGGCGCTCGATGACGGCGACCGCGACGCGCTGAAGCCGGCGGCGACGTTCGAGGATGGCTTGGCCCAACAGCAGGTGCTCGATGCGGCGCGGCGATCGGCCGCGAACGATGGGGTGAGCACGCGTCCCCGCGCGTGAATGGTTAGCGAACGGCCTTCCTGACGGCGAGGGAGGCCAGCTTCGGCGTGACGGAAGCGGTGCGCGCCTTCGGCTCGAGGCGCTGGATGGAAGCGACCTTCCAGCTGGCGGTGAAGGGCGTGACCGCGGCGGCCTGGGGTGCGGCGCCGCAGCCGCCGCCTTCCTCGCAATAGTCGAAGTGCTCGCGGCACCAGGCCGACCAGTTGCCGTCGCAGGCGTAGCCCACACAGCCCGAACAGGCGAAAGCGCTCGGCGCGGCGAGCGCGAGAAGCACGATGGCGAGAAGCAGCAGTTTTTTCATGATCATTCTCCTTTTCTGCGCGGGGACGCCGGAGGAGAAATCGGTCCGCCGCGGCCGGGCCGCCAGTGCGATTTTTTTCGACAAGTAATGACACTAGGCGCGCGGTCCATGGGAGGGCGATGCTCTCCCCATGCTGCTCGCCGCGCTGCTCGCCGCCACGCTCGACGTTTCGGTCCGCGGCACGGCCAGTCCGGCCGATGCCGTCCTCCTGGTGCGCGATTCGTCCGATCGATGGCAGCGCGTCGATCTCCGTCCCGTCGTCCGGCAGCGCGTCCGGTTCGATCGCCTGGACGACGGCGTGTACCAGTTGCTTCTGCGTGGTACGGCGCCCGGCGAGCAGCTGGCGACAAAGGTGGTCATCGGCGGGCGGGACGCGAGGCGGCGGGTGGAGGTGCGCATCGAACCGGTGCGCATCAGGGGGCGCGTCACGCTCGCCGAGCTTCCGCTGGTGGGCGGCTCGGTGGAGCTGACCGACAGCGAGTTTCAGTGGCGGGCGCGGTTCGCGATCGGCAACGACGGCTCGTATGACGCGCTGCTCTGGCAGCACGGCTCGCTCGAAGCCGCGGTCCGCTCCTCCGCGCTGCCCACGCCGTGGGTGGAGTCGCTGACCGTGCGCGTGTCGCGACAGCGCGACTTCCAGCTCCCCGACCGCCGGCTCAGCGGACGCGTCATCGATGCGGTGAGCGGTGCGGCAGTTCCGGGCGCGACGGTGTGGCTGGCCACGAAAGAGGGGGAGGTGACGCGAAACGTCCGGACGACGGTCGGCGCGGACGGCCGCTTCGAGCTGCCCGCCGTCCCCGCCGGCACCATCACCCTGGAAGCGGAGGCGCCGCGGTATCTCGACGCCCAGCCGCTGCACATCACGCTGGCGGAGAGCGACCGTTTTCGCGAGGTCGAGTTGCGCTTGCCGCCGGGCGAGGTGACGACGCTGCAGGTGATCGACGGCGACGGCAAGCCGGCCGGCGGTGCGCAGGTGATCGTGGCGGCGAACGGCAAGCGGCTGGCGAACACGATGGCGGACGAGGATGGCACGGCGCTCATCACCTTTCCGAAAGACGCACCGGCCACGCTGTATGTGAAGCCGCGGGGCGGCTCGTTCGCGGTGGTGCGCGACGCCGGCCGCTCGCGGCGCGTGGTGGTGCCGCGCGGCACGTCCTCGCTGCGCATCGTGGCCCGCACCACCGCGGGGTTGCCGCTGCCCAACGTCATGCTGCTGCTGCGGGTGGACGGCGAGCTCCTGCCGCCGTCGGTGATGCCGCTGCAGACGAACGCGGAGGGCGAGGCGGTGCTGACGAACATTCCGCCCGGCTGGTATGAGCTTTGGCCCTATCAGACGGACGAAGAGGCGGAAGCCGTGTTCGCGGGCGGCGGCCTCTTCGCCGCGCCGATCCAGGTGAACGTGCACGTGGGCGAGAACGCGGTGGGGGTCAACTTCGAGGCGCGGTAAAACGCGAACGCCGCCGTTGCCGCCGGCGTTCAACAGAGACTCACCACTTCGTTCAGGAGTTGTTCTCGCCGCCGCCTTCGGTACCACCACCCTCGCGCGGCTCGCGCGGCGGAGCGCCTTCCCGAGGACCACCTTCACGCGGACCACCTTCCCGAGGGCCACCCTCCCGAGGACCGCCTTCGCGCGGACCGCCTTCACGGCGCGGAGGACGGGGACCGCGGTCGTCGCGGCGCGGGCCGCGATCGCCGCCACCGCCACCGCGGCCGAAACCGCCGCCGCCGCGATGCTCGCCGCCACCGCCGCGATGGTCGCGATGATCGCTGCGCGGACCGCGAGGTCCACCACGGTCGCCGCCGCGATCGCCACCACCACGGTCGCCGCGGTCGTCACGCGACGCGCGGGAGGCAGCGAGCTCCTCCTCCGTCGGAGGGGGAAGCAGCGGCTTGCGGGAAAGGCGGATCTTGCCGGTGTCCGGCTCGATGCCGACCACCTGCACTTCCGTCTCGTCGCCGAGCTGGAAGATGTCCGTGACCTGGCCGACCCGGGTGTGGGCCATCTCGGAGATGTGCAACAGTCCGTCCTGACCGGGGAGGATCTCGACGAACGCTCCGTACGGCTCGATGCGCTTGACGGTGCCCTTGTAGTTCTTGCCGACTTCCGCCGAAGCGGTCAGGCCGCGGATGATCTCCAGCGCGCGCTCGGCTGACTTCTCGTCGGTCGAGGCGACGGTGACCTTGCCGTCGTCCGCCACATCGATCTTGGTGCCGGTCTCCTCCACGATCCAGCGGATGGTCTTGCCGCCCGAGCCGATGACGTCGCGGATGCGGTCCTTCGGAATCTGGATGGTGTAAAGCCGCGGCGCGTATTCGCTGAGCTCCTTGCGAGCCTCGGGGATGGCTGCTTCCATCTTGCCGAGGATGTGCATCCGGCCGTCTTTGGCCTGGGCCAGCGCCTGGCGCATCACGTCGCGGGAGAGGCCGCTCACCTTGATGTCCATCTGCAGCGCGGTGATGCCGGTGCGCGTGCCGGCGACCTTGAAGTCCATGTCGCCTTCGTGGTCTTCCATGCCGGCGATGTCCGAGAGGACGGCCGTCTTGCCGTTCTCGCCGGTGACGAGGCCCATGGCCACGCCGGCCACCGCGGAGCGCATCGGCACGCCGCCCTGCATCATGGCCAGCGAGCCGCCGCAGACGGAGGCCATCGAGGAGGAACCGTTGGACTCGAGGATGTCGCTCACGATGCGGATGGTGTACGCGAACTCTTCTTCCGGCGGCAGCAGCGGAGCGAGCGCGCGGCGGGCCAGGTTGCCGTGGCCGATCTCGCGCCGGGCCGGGCCGCGCAGGAACTTCACTTCACCGACCGAGAACGGCGGGAAGTTGTAGTGGAGCATGAAGCGCTGGAACGTCTCGCCCTCGAAGTCCTCGATCTTCTGCGCTTCCTGGGGCGTGCCGAGGGTCACGGTGACCAGGGCCTGCGTCTCGCCGCGGGTGAAGATGGCCGAGCCGTGGGTGCGGGGAAGCACGCCGAGGTCGATGGTGATGGGGCGGATCTCGGCGAACGAGCGGCCGTCGACGCGCTTGCCCTCGTCGAGGACGATCTTGCGGAAGATGTGCGCTTCCATCTCCACGAAGGCGGCCGTCGCGGCGGCGATCTTTTCCGTCTCTTCGACGGGGATGGTGGCCAGGATGGCCGTGCGCACGGCGCGCATCGCCTCGCGGCGCTCGGCCTTGCCCTTGACCAGCAGCGCGTCGCGCAGCTGGGCGCCGAAGTTCGTCATCAGCTCACCGAAGAGCTCCTCGGTGTACTTCGGCGTGTAGTTCACTTCGAGCTTCGGCTTGCCGGCGGCGGCGCGCAGCTCGTTCTGCAGGGCACAGATGCGCTTGATCTCGGCGTGCGCGGCGTCGAAGGCGTCGAGGACGACGCTCTCATCGACTTCGCGGGCACCCGCTTCGACCATCACGATCGCGTCGTCGGTGCCGGCCACGACCAGGTCGAGGTCGCACAGGTCGCGCTGGGAGTTGGTCGGGTTGATCACCAGCTGGCCGTCGAGGTAGCCGACGCGCACCGCGCCGATGGCCTTGGGGAAGGGGATCTCGGAGATGACGAGCGCCGTGGAGGCGGCGTTGATCGCGAGCACGTCCGGATCGTTCTCGCCGTCGGCGGAGAGGACCAGGGCGATGATCTGCGTTTCCTGGCGGTAGCCCTTGGTGAAGGAGGGGCGCAGGGGGCGGTCGATCAGGCGGGAGGTGAGGATTTCTTTCTCGGTGGGGCGTCCTTCGCGTTTGAAGAAGCCGCCCGGGATGCGGCCGCCGGCGTAGGTGTACTCCTTGTAGTCGACGGTGAGGGGCATGAAGTCGCCGAGGACGACTCCATCCTTGTAGCAGGCGGTGGCGAGCACGACCGTGTCGCCGTAGCGGATGACGCAGGCGCCATTGGCCTGGCGCGCGACCGCACCCGTCTCGAGCGACAGGGTTTTCCCGCCGATCTCCATTTCTTTCTTGAACGTCATTGGTTTCCTTCGTGGACCGCGGGGCCACTCATCGCCCTCGGGTCATGTGATTTGTTTCCGCTTTTGGGGCCGAATGATGGGCTCCGGCCGGGAAGGAAGAGCGTGCAGGCTTCGAGCCCGCAGAAACGAAGGGCCGCCCCCATGGAGGCGGCCCCGGATTGGTGGCTTACTTGCGGATGCCGAGCTTGTCGATCACGGTACGGTAGCGCTCGTTGTCGATCTTCTTCAGGTAGTCCAGAAGGCGGCGGCGCCGGCCGACCAGCTTGAGGAGACCGCGACGGCTGTGATGATCCTTCGCGTGTGTCTTGAAGTGCTCGGTGAGATAGGTTATGCGGTTCGAGAGGAGTGCGATCTGCACTTCTGGCGAACCGGTATCGCCGTCATGCGTGCGATACTCGGAAATTAGATCGGTTTTCTGCTGCTTACTGGTCGTCAAAACACTGTCTCCTAAGCTGGTTAACGGTAGGTCGGTACACGGAGTCTGGTAAATCGCGACACCATAACAGCGGCAGGGGGCAAAATCAATCCAGCCCACCGCACGAGGTCACTTCGCGGCGTACGGCCCGTGCGTCGCGAGCACGGCCCGCTCCGGCGTCGCGTCGTCCAGCACGAAGACCTGATACGACTCCCCGCCCGGCGCGACGCGGATCACGATGTGGCCATGATCGGCCTTCAGCTGCCCCGCGCGGCTGCCGATGCTGATCTTCGCCGGCTCGCGCACCAGCGTGGCGAAGATGTCGTGCGGACCGGGATAGAGGCGCTGGGTCATCATCCGCTTGAGCGCGTCCTGCGAGGGATGCGTGGCCGACCAGGACGGCAAGACGATCACCGGCGAGCGCAGCGTGGCCAGGAAGAACGCGCTCTCCGGATCGATCGAGCCGTGGTGATTCGCCACGTGCACGTCGGTGGTGCCGATGGCCTTCGCCACCGCGGTCTCCACCGACTGCCAGTCCGGCGCGCCGGCGTCGGGGACACCCGGCATGTCGCCGCCGCTGAACCAGTCGAACTTCCGTAGCGGATGCGCAGCCCGATGCTGCACATGTTCTCGCTCGGCTTGTCCTCCGGCGCGAACTGCTCGGGGAAGATGCTGACCGTCGTCTCGCCGCTGCCGGTCCACACCACGCCGTTCGCGGCCACGTTGCGCACTTCGAAGGTCGGATACTTTGCCGCCGCCCGCCGCAGCACGATCTGGTCGTTGCGCCCCACGCGCAGCGCCTCGCTGCCATGCTCCCTGGCGAACGCCTCGTAGCTCCTGAACGGCGCGTCGTCGGGCTTCAGGTACGCATGGCCGCGGTCGATGAGCGTGGCGATCGGCACCTGCGCGGCGACGTCGCGGAGGCCGCCCATGTGGTCCACATGAAAGTGCGTGATGACGGCGTAGTCGAGCGTCGACACCCCCATCTTCGCGATGTAGTCGGCGATCCACTGGCCGCTCCGCTTCGAGGCGTTCGGACGCGGATCGGTGTCGGCCAGCGGCTGGCCGTCCGCCGCGGCGCCGGCATCGAGGAGCATGGTGGTGCCGTCCGGGAACACGCAGAGCGCGGCGTTCCCGCGCCCGGTGCTGATCTGATGGATGTCCAGCATCCCCTCGGACCATGGGGGGAGAGTTGCTGGTTGCTGGTTACTGGTTGCTGGTAGAGGGGCAGCGAGCGCCGCAAACGACAGGACGACGAGCAACCAGCAACCGGTAACCAGTAACTTCCTCATCCGGCCAGCACCACCTTCGGCTTGATCTCCGCCGGCCCCCCCTCCCGCAGCACGTTGGCCACCTCGCCGATGGCGATCAACTGATCGTGCGGGTTGCCGAGGGCGAGCAGGTCGCCGGCTTTGACGACGGCGGCGGGGGTGAGGATCACCGACTGGCCGCGCATCAGCTTCCCCTGCGCTGCCCAATCGATGCGCACCTTCTCCAGCGGCAGCTCCACCTCCGACAGCGACTGGAACTGAGGCGCCGCGAGGATCTCCTCCACCGGCGCCTCGGACATCCGGTCGAAGCCGATGGCGTCCTCGATCCGGAAGTGGCCGATGCGCGTGCGGCGCAGCTCCTTGAGGTGCGCCGGCACGCCGGCCGCCGCACCGAGGTCGTGGGCGAGGGAGCGGACGTAGGTGCCGGCCGAGGAGCGGACGCGGAACTGCACGGTCGAGCCCTGGACGGCGAGGATCTCGAATTCGTAGACGGTGACTTTCTTCGGCGTCAGCGCCGCGGTCTCCCCCTTGCGCGCGAGCTCGTAGGCGCGCACGCCGCCGACCTTTTTGGCGGAGAACTGGGGCGGCATCTGTTCGAGCTCGCCGAGGAAGCGGGCCACGAGCGGCTGGAAATCGATGTGCTCCACGTTCTGCTCGACCGGATCGCCGGCCGGCTCGCCGACGGCGTCATAGGAGTCGGTGGCCCAGCCGAACTGGATGGTGCCCTCGTACGTCTTCTCCATCCCCATCAGGTAAGCCTGCAGGCGGGTGGCCTTGCCGACGCAGAGGACGAGCAGGCCCGTGGCCAGCGGGTCGAGCGTGCCGGTGTGGCCGACTTTCTTGATGCGGGAGCGGCGGCGGAACCGCTCCACCGCGTCATGGCTGGTGATGCCGGTCTTCTTGTCGACCAGCAGCAGGCCGTCGACTCTCGGTTCGGAACGGGATGAATGCATGCGGCGCGTAATTTATCAGCGATCGGCGATGAGCGGCCGGCGATCAGGAACGACGAGCACGGCGCCACCTCGATCCGCTGATCGCTAATCGCTGATCGCCACGTCCCGGATCAACGCCGTCACCCGCTTGCGCAGCGGTCCCATGAGCGGCAGGCCGGAGAGCTGGATCAGGCGCACGATCAGCTCCAGCGAGCCGTCCACCAGGCGCCGCGTGCGGCGCTGGCCGGGTGAGTGGTCGTAGACGTAGAAGAGCATCACGCCGAGCTGAAACATCCACAGCAGGCGCGGGAGATCGTGCTGCAGGTCCTTCGGCACCTTCGTGCCGGAGCCCTCGATCGCGGTGCGGAAGAAACCGATGCCTTCCTCCCGGATCGGTTCCGTCTCCTTGCCGAAGGGCGAGAGCGGATGCTCCGGGTCCATGCCGATGCGCACCAGGCCGACGAGCAGGCGGCGATGATTGGCGAACTGGTCGAGGTTCACATCGATCACGGCGCGGATGCGCTTCTTCAGGTCGGTCGACTTCTCCATCATCGGGATGGAGATCCCGCGCGCGACTTCCGCCGTGCGCAGGTAGAAGGCCATCACCAGCTCTTCCTTGGAGCGGAAGTAGTAGTAGGTGGCCCCGGTGGCGACGCCCGCCGCGGCGGCGATGTCGCGCATGGTCGTCTCGTCGAACCCCTTCTCCCGGAAGAGGCGCAGGGCGGCATCGACGATGCGCTCCCGCGTCTCCTCCGCCTTCGCCGTGGCCGGTTTTTCCCGTCGGGTCACGCCTTCAGTATGACAGCGCGGCGGCGTGCTCCGCGTGGTCGCCGCGCCACTCGGTGATGAGGCTGCGCGCCGCATCCGGCCACGTCGCGTATTCGAAGTTGAAGCCGCTGCGGAGGAGCCGCGTGGGGACGACGCGGCGGCTCTTGAGCAGCAACTCGGTCTCGGTGCGGTGGAAGAACGCCGCGGCCTCGAGCATCCACTTCGCGGAAGGCAGACCCAGACCGATGCCCCACGCTTCGCGCAATCCGCGCATGAAGTCGGCGTTGGGGACCGGGTTCGGCGCGGAGAGGTTGACCGCGCCCTCCAGCTCGTCATGATCGATGAGCCAGGCCACGGCGCGGACAAAATCGCGGTGATGGATCCAGGACATCCACTGCTTCCCGCCGCCCTGCGCACCGCCGAGGCCCCAGCGGGCCAGGCCGAGGTAGGCGCGGAAGGCGCTGTCCGGCGAGGGGCTCATCACCACCGCGGTGCGCATCTTCACCTTGCGGGTGGAGGGCGTGGCCGCGGTGTCGCAGGCCCACTCCCAGGCGCGCGCCACCTCGATGCTGAAGCGCCAGCTGCGCGGCGCATAGGCCTCGGAGCCGCCGAGGATGCCGGTGCGCTCGTCGTTCGGCTTGTCGAAGCGGTGGGCGTAGATGGTGGCCGTGCTCGCCTGCAGCCAGACGCGCGGCGCCTTGCGGGCCAGGGAGATGGCCTGGCCCAGGACGGTGGTGGAGTCGACGCGCGACTCGAGGATCTCGCGCCGGTTCGCCGCGCCGTAGCGGCAGTTCACGCTGCGGCCGGCGAGGTTGATCACGACATCCGCGCCGTCGACCTCGGAGCGCCACGGGCCGAGGGTCTTGCCGTTCCACTGCACGGTGCGCCAGGGCTGCTTTTCCGGATCGCGGGTCAGGACCACGACTTCGTCTCCTCTGTCGTGGAAGGCGCGGGCGAGGTGGGTGCCGAGGATGCCGGAGCCGCCGGGAATCACGATCTTGAACATGTTCAATATATGGAGCCGAAAGGGCGGATTGTCAAGAGGAAGTTGAACATGTTCAGCGGGAGGCCGGCGTGGCTCGATCAAAGTACGCCACGGCGTCGAAGGCGGCGCCGAGCGGCAGGGTGAGGTAGCCGGCCTGGAACCGCATCGGCCGTTCCTCGGCCAGCCATGACGCAACGGCCGCGGAACGGCGGAGCGGCAGGAGGAAGGGGCCTGTCCCGACGCTCTCCAGCGCCGCGTCGACGCTCCCCGGGGTGGCGGCGGTCTTGTCGTCCATCGACGGGCCGCCGTACGCGGTGGCGATGGCGCAGTACCGCCTGCCGAGCGCCGCGGCAAAGCGCGTTCCTGCTCCGGGGAATCTGCCCGGCGGCAGCGACGAGCCGGTGATCAGCACCTTCTGCACGTGAGCGTTGTGGGCCCAGTACACCGCCCGCTCCCCCGCCCGCAGCCGGCCCAGGACCCAGAGCGTGTTGTCCGCCATCGCCTGATCGCGCGGCGCGTCCGGCGCGAACGCGCCGAGGCGGAGCATCGTCTCGTTCTGCTGGATGACCAGGGCTACACGCCGCGCCCATTCACCGCCCTGGACGTGTTCCACCAGCAGCTTGACGCCGCGCGTGAGGGCCGCCTTCTCATCGGCGGAAAGCGCGTCGTACTTTTGGGATGCCGCACGCCAATAGCCGCCGCTCAGCCGGACTGCCAGCGGCCGGATGGCGTCGATCTCGCCGGTGACGCCCGGATCCAGCTCCTGCAGGCGGTCCAATGCCGGCACCATGCTTCCCGCCCGCCCCGGAAGATCGGCGCCGTAGACGGCCACCGGATGGCCGCGGCCCGGACCGAGATTCCACTCCCGGAGCCACTGCATCGTGCGGCGGATCTCGGCCAGCGAGCCGTAGCCGCCGGGCAGCGCGGCATCGAAGTCGACCGTGGCCGTGCGGCCGCGGAGGTAGTCCTCCAGCGCCATCGCCTCCGGCAGTCCCGACTCGAGCACCAGCGCCGTGACGCGATGCCGTCGCACCAGGTCCTGCAGCAACTGCAGTCGAAAGGCGAGAAACGGCTGGACCTCGTGAACGCTCTCCCCCACACCGATCAACCGAGCCTCGGCCACGCGGCGGTCGAGAGCGCGAAACGAGCCGATGGGGACCGCGTGGGTTCGCGCCCAGGCCGTGAAGGCCGCGTCGGACTGCGCGGCGAGAGGAGCAGCGAGGAGCAGGAACGACGCGATCAGCGAGCGCAGGAACAAGAGAGGGGCCTCCCTGATCCCCATACGCGGACCGAGGAAGTTAGAATGCGCCCGCCATGGCCGCGCGCGCGAAGCGAAGCAAAAAGTACCTGGTCTGGGTGGACTGCGAGATGACCGGGCTCGATCCGGAGAAGGACGTCCTCCTCGAGATCGCCACCATCATCACCGACTATGACCTCGACATCATCGCGGTCGGCCCGGAGCTGGCCATCCGCCAGAGCGAGGCGCGGCTCAAGGGGATGGACGCGTGGAACCGCCGCACCCATGCCAAGAGCGGGCTGCTGGACCGGGTGCGGAATGAAGGGGTGAGCACGCGGGAGGCGGAGCGCGAGACGCTGGCCTTCGTGAAGAAGTACTGCTATGCCGGCAGCGCGCCGCTATGCGGGAACTCGGTGGGCCACGACAAGCGCTTCCTGGCGAAGCACATGCCGCAGTTCCTCCGCTTCCTGCACTACCGCATCATCGACGTCAGCTCGATCAAGGTCCTGGTGCGCGAGTGGTACGGCGACAAGTTCAAGCCGCCGGAGAAGCCGGAAGTGCACCGCGCGATGGCGGACATCGAGCAGTCGATCGACGAGCTGCGGCACTACCGGGAGAAGGTGTTTGTGGAACGATGAACGATGACGGATGAACGATGAACAAAGGCAGGCAGGCCTTCGACCTTGTTCATCGTTCGTCCTTCATCGTTCATCGTTTTCCTCGTCTTCCAGCGCGGGAGCCGCGGTCTCGGCCGGCAGTACTTCCCGCAACAACGTCTCCACGCGCAGCGCGCGCATGGTCGTCTCGTCGTAGCGGAAGTCGAGCTCCGGCGTGTAGCGCAGGTGGATGCGCCGGCCGAGAGCGTGGCGCACGCGGCCGCGGGCCTCCTGGAGCTTCTCCACCAGCGCGCGCGTCTCGTCCTCCTTCAGGCCGCTCACGTACACGCGGGCGTAGTGCAGGTCGGGGCTGACCTCCACCTCGGTGAAGGAGCTGAAGCCGAGGGGCGGCTCCTGCACGTCGTGGCGGAAGACCTCCACCAGCGCGTCGCGGATGGTCTCCCCTACCTTGGCAGTTCTGCGCGTCTTTCTCATAAATCCGCTGTCTCGTCGAAGTCGAGTTTCTCGCTGGTCCAGCCGGCGAGCGTCGCGTCGGTGTTCGACTCGATGAAGTTGCCGATCTTCTCGAGCAAGGAGTCTGCCGTCGCCTGGTCGAGGGCCACGAAGGAGATGGCCAGCCGCGCCCGCTGATGCAGATCCTGCAGGGCCACCTCGTTGCACGAGCAGTGGAAGCGGTCCCGGAGCCTCTGCTTGAGGCTCCGGACCACCATCCGCTTGTCCTTGAGGGACTGGGCGAACTCGATGTGCAGCTCGAAGAGGATGACCGCGACGAGCACGCTACTGAGTCAGCGCTGCGGCCAGCTGCTCGGTCTTGAAGGCCTCGATGATGTCGCCGACCTTCATGTCCTGGAACTTCTCGATGCCGATGCCGCACTCGAAGCCCTGCCGCACTTCCGCCACGTCGTTCTTGAAGTGGCGCAGCGAGGCGATCTTCCCTTCCAGGATGACCCGGTTGTCGCGCAGCAGGCGGATGTTCGCCGTGCGGGGGATCACCCCGTCGATGACCATGCAGCCGGCCACCACGCCCGCCTTCGGCACCTTGAACGTATTGCGCACCTCGGCCCGCCCCTGGAAGACTTCCTGGAACTTCGGATCGAGCAGGCCGGTCATGGCCGCCCTCATCTCGTCCACCAGGTTGTAGATGACGGTGTAGAGGCGGATGTCGACGCCTTCCTTCTCCGCCAGGTCGGCCGCGTTGCGCTCGGGGCGGACGTTGAAGCCGACCACGATCGCATCGGACGCCGTGGCGAGGAGCACGTCGTTGGTGGAGATGGCGCCGACCGAGGCGTGGATCACGTTGACCTTGACCTCGCTCGTCGACAGCTTGCGCATCGTGTCGCCGAGGACTTCCACGGAGCCCTGCACGTCCGCCTTGATGATGAGATTCAGCTCCTTGACCGTGCCGGACTGCATGCGCTGGAAGAGCTGGTCGAGCGAGATGCGCGAGGTCGTCTTCGACGCGCTCGTCTCGCGGGCCTTGTCCTGGCGCATCTGGCCGATCATGCGGGCCTGGGTCTGCTCGTCCACCACCTGCAGCATGTCGCCGGCGTTCGGCACGTCGTCGAAGCCGGTGACCTGGACGGGCGTGGCCGGTCCGGCGGTCAGGATGCGGTCGCCGCGCTCGTCCATCATGGCCCGCACGCGCCCGGAGGTGGAGCCGGAGAAGAACGGGTCGGTGATGCGGAGCGTGCCGTCCTGCACCAGGACGGTGGCCACCACGCCGCGGCCGACTTCCTTCTGTGCCTCCAGCACGATGCCCTTGGCCGGCATCTCCGGGTTCGCCTTCAGGTCGAGCAGATCGGCGGTGAGCAGGATCATGTCCAGCAGCTCGTCGATGCCCTGCTTCTTGGTGGCCGAGACTTCGACCGAGACGACCTCGCCGCCCCACTGCTCCACCTGCACGCCGTTCTCGGCGAGCTCGCGGCGGACGCGGTCGACGTTCGCGTTCGGTTTGTCGATCTTGTTGATGGCCACGATCATCGGCACCTTCGCGGCGCGGGCGTGATCGATGGCTTCCCGGGTCTGGGGCATGACGCCGTCGTCGGCGGCGACGACCAGGACGACGATGTCCGTCACCTTCGCGCCGCGGGCGCGCATCATGGTGAAGGCCTCGTGGCCCGGCGTGTCGAGGAAGACGATCTTCCGGCCGCGCTTCTCGACGTGGTACGCGCCGATGTGCTGGGTGATGCCGCCCGCCTCGCCGCCCGCCACGTTGGTCTCGCGGATGGCGTCGAGCAGGGAGGTCTTGCCGTGGTCGACGTGGCCCATGACGGTGATGACCGGGCCGCGCGGCACGGTGCCGCCGGTGGTGACCTTCTCGATGGCCTCGAGCTCGACCGCCTCCTCGAAGGAGACGACTTCCGCTTCCAGGCCCAGGTCGCTGGCGATCTCCAGCGCCAGCTCGGCGCCGAGCGGCTGGTTGACCGAGGCCATGATGCCCTTCTTCATCATCAGGTGACGCATCAGGTCATTGGCCTTGATGCCGAGCTTGTCGGCCAGTTCCTTGACCGTGACGCCTTCCGTGAGGGCGACCTTGCCGGTGGGGCGCTTGAACTCCAGCACCCGGCCGGAGACCGGCGCGGCCTGCTTGCGCGAGTCGCGGCGGTTGGACGGCGCCGGGCGATTCTCTTCCTCCCCCTCGGCGGGCATGACGATGTCCGGCCCCAGGTCGTCGGCGATGATCTGGGTGCCGCTGAACGGCCCCTTGG
>DASYMJ010000041.1:0-8163 GCA_036009105.1 Thermoanaerobaculia bacterium
GCGCTAACTCCGTTCATCGTTCATCCTTCATCGTTCATCGTTCCCTATGACCGGCTCCCTCTTCGACGACGCCTCCTTTCCGCCCGTGCTGCCGCGCGATGCGCCGCTGCCCGAGAGGCTGCGGCCGAAGGCGCTGGGGGAGGTGGTCGGCTTGGAGGACCTCCTCGGGCCGGGGCGGTTCCTGCGCAATGCCATCGAGAACGACCGCATCCCTTCCATGATCTTCTGGGGGCCGCCCGGGTCGGGGAAGACGACGCTGGCCCGCATCATCGCCGCAACGACGAAGGCGCGCTTCGTCACCTTCTCCGCCACCTCCACCGGCATCAAGGAGATCAAGACGCTGATGGAGGAGGCGCGCAAGCAGCGCGCCGCGCGGGGGGCGAAGACGATCGTCTTCATCGATGAGATCCATCGCTTCAACAAGGCCCAGCAGGATGCGTTTCTGCCCTACGTCGAGGCGGGGGACATCATCCTCATCGGCGCCACCACGGAGAACCCTTCCTTCGAGGTGAACTCGGCGCTCCTCTCGCGCACCAAGGTCGTGGTCATCCCCCAGCTGGAGCGGGCCCAGGTGCTGGAGATCCTGAGCCGCGCCGCGAACGATCCGAGCGTGCAGAAGCTCGGCATCGAGCTGACGCCCGAGGCGCTCGACTTCATGGCCGCGACGAGCGGCGGGGACGCGCGGCAGGCGCTCAACTCGCTGCAGCTGGTGGTGGAGACGGCGACGCGGAACGACAGCCCGATCACGCTCGACGCGGTGAAGAACATCCTGCAGCGCCGCTCGCTGATGTACGACAAGACGGGCGAGCAGCACTACAACATCATCTCCGCGCTTCACAAGTCGATCCGCAACGGCGACGCGGACGCCGCCGTCTATTGGCTGGTGCGCATGCTGGAAGGGGGCGAAGACCCGATGTACATCGCGCGGCGGCTGGTGCGGGCCGCCTCCGAGGACATCGGGAACGCCGATCCGCAGGCGCTGGTGTTCGCGGTGGCGGTGCAGCAGACGGTGCACTTCATCGGCATGCCGGAAGGAGGCGTCGCGCTCGCCCAGCTGGTGGCGTATCTGGCCGCGGCGCCGAAGTCGAACGCGGCGTACATCGGCTACGGCGAAGCGGTGCGGGAGGTGCGGCAGGGCGACAATCCGCCGGTTCCGCTGCACATCCGCAATGCCCCGACCGGCCTGATGAAGGATCTCGGATACGGCCGCGACTACCAGTACGCGCACGACTTCGAGGAGCAGACCGCCGCGATGGAGTGCCTCCCCGAAGCGCTCGCCGGCCGCCGCTTCTACGAGCCGAAGGACGCCGGCGCGGAGACGGCGATGAAGGAGCGGCTGGAGAAGATGCGCAAGGCGCGCCAGAAGTAAATGTAGGGCCGGCTCTCCAGCCGGCCCAATGGCGGCCGATCCGGTATCCCGGGATTCGGGCCGGCTGGAGAGCCGGCCCTGCGTGAATCTTACGTGTACGCGTTCGCGTGGCGCTCGATCGCCTTCGGCTTCCGGTCCTCGCCGATGTTCACGTACACCACATGCGCCTCGGTCACGATGACCTTGCGCTCCGGATTGCCGCCGCGGATGGCTTCCACCGTCACCTTCGTGGTGATGGAGGTGGTGCCGATGCGCAGCGTCTCGGTCCAGAAGCTGACCAGATCGCCCACGAACACCGGCTCGTGGAACACGACCTTGTCCATCGACACCGTGACCATGAACTGCAGCCCCTGCCGCCGCGCCTCGATGGCGCCGGCCTGGTCGATGTAGCTGAGGATCACGCCTCCGAAGATGGTGCCGTGCGCGTTCGTATCCCGCGGCATCATGAGCACGCGGATGGCGGGCTCGGTCCATTTGGGAGAGATGTCCATGAGAGTTGCTGGTTGCTGGTTGCTGGTTGCTCGTAGATGAGACGCCGTGAATCCGGACGGCTCCTCAGACCAACAACCAGCAACCAGTAACTGCTTTTACTATCCCGCCGGCTGCTCGTTCCGCGCCTGCTGCGACTGCAGCACGGACTGGTTGATCGTCACGTCGGCGTCCTTGCGCAGGCGGGCCAGCAGCGACTGGCGGAGGGTGCGGGCTTCCTGGGTGCGCAGCATGTCGACGTACTGCTGGCGCTTGTCGGCGAACTCCGCCGGGTTGAACTTGCGCTGCTCGAGCACCTGGAACACCACGGCCGAGTCGCCGGTGATGACCGGTCCCTGCACGGTGTTCACCGGAGCGGCGAGCGCGGCGTCGATGAGCGGGCCGATGTCGCCGGACAGGCCGCTGACCGCGCCCTGCCGGGTGATGGTGGTCTCCGTCGGCTGGAGGCCGAGCTTCGCGGCCACCGCATCGAGCGTCGGCGCGCCGGCCATGGCATTGGCGACCGTCGTCCTGGCCAGCTCGCGGGCCTTGGCCATGCGCGCGTCGCTCTCCACCTTCACCCGGATCTCGGCCAGGGCCGTGATGCCGGAGGGGCGCACGCCGGCCAGGTAGGCGATGGCCGGGCCGCGCGAGGTGCCGATCACGTCGCTCACGTTCCCCTGCTTCGCGCCGAAGGCCCAGGTGGCCAGCGGCGCGTTGTTGCCGAGGCCGGGAATCATGTCGCCCTTCTGGAAGAACTGCGTGGAGTTCGAGCTGACCTTGTCGTTCGCGTACGACGCGAACTCGTCCACGGTCTTCGGCTTCTTGTCCTTGAGGCGGGTGGAGATGCGCGCGATCTCGTCGCGAGCCTGGTCCTTGGCCTGCTGGTCGGCGGCCTGCGCGGCGAGCTGGGCCCGCACCTCATCGAAGGTGCGGTAGCCTCCGGGACGGCGCTCCACCACCTTGATGATGTGGTAGCCGTACTCCTTGGTGCGGATCGGATCGCTGATCGTGTTCAGGGGGACGGTGAACGCCGCGTTGTCGAACGGCTCCACCGTGTCCCCCCGGTTGACGAAGCCCATGTCGCCGCCCTGGCCGGCGGAAGAGGGGTCGCCCGAGTTGTTACGGGCCAGCGTCGCAAAGTCCGCACCGCCGCGCAGCTGGCGGACGAGGTCCTCGGCCTTCGCCTTGGCGGCGGCGTCCTGCTCAGGGGTCGCGTTCGGCTCGACCTTGATCAGGATATGGAGGATGTGCGCCCCTTCGGGCTGCTTGTAGTCTGCCTTCGAAGCCTCGTAGCGCTTGCGCAGGTCGGCCTCGTTGGGGACGATCTGGGAGCGGAGGCGCGCCACGTCCGCCACCAGGTAGCGGAGGTCGCGCTGGTCGCCGTGCGTGTACTCGGCCTGGTGCGCCTTGTAGTACGCGTCGACGTCCGCCGGCGCGATCTGCACCGTCGCGGCGTCGCGCGCCGCGGCGTAGACGATGTAGCGCAGCTTCGCGTTCTCCGTGGTGCGGCGATACTCCTGCTCGGCCGACTTCGGCGAAACGACGATGGAGTTGTTCAGCGCGCTCTCGATCTTGGACAGCGTGATCTCGCGCGCCATGGAGTCTTCGAAATCAGCCGGGTTGTCGTAGTGCATGGCCACCACCCAGCGGCCGTACAGCTCGGCGCCGACGAACGATCCGTCGGGGTTCTTCAGGTCGGGGATCTCCATGATGCGCTTCCGGATCTCGTCCGGCGTGGCATTCAGGTGCAGGCGCTGCGCTTCCTGGAGCAGGAGGCGCTGATCGACCAGGGAGTCGAGGACCTGCTTGTCCAGCCCCATGGCCTGCATCATTTCGGGCGAGAACTGGCTGCCGTACATCTGGCGGTAGTTCTGTTCCGTGTAGAACAGCGCGCGCTGGTAGTCGCGGTTCGGGATGGTGTCGCCGTTGACTCGCGCGGCATAGCTCCGGTCCTCCGCCTTGGACGTCGTGGCACCACCGAGGCCCATGTCGACGTAGACGAAGCCGATGATGAAGGCCGCCACGACGGCAAGGAGGATCCACTTGAGGTGGTGGAAGCTTTCGCGCATCGATTTCAGCATGAGAGAACTACCTTTCGGGAGAATGGCCCGCGGGCGCGGGCGGTTCGGAAAACGCGGCAGTGTAATGGTTCCTTCCACCCGTTGCAAACCCTAGGAAAGGCTGTGCTATAAGAGCCTTGCGCGCGCGATGGCCGACAAGAAAAAGAAGAAGGCGGTCGGGATCGATATCGACTGGTATCTGATCTCCATCGACCGCCTCAAGCAGATCGGCCTGATCGTCCTGATCCTGCTCCTCGGCGGCGGCGCCTGGTGGTTCTACGCGAAGAACAAAGGGACGCCCCGCTACACCGCAGAGTCCGCCATCAGCGACGCCCGCCAGGCCCTCAACAGTCTCGCCGCCTCCTCCCAGCTGAACGTCCACCGCGCCGAGTTCGACCGCGCCTCCAAGAAGCTCGACGACGCCGGCGCGCACTTTACGGCGGGAAGGTTCGTGGAAGCGCAGGGAGCGGCGGTCGAGTCGCAGACCATCAGCCGGACCGCGCTGAGCGGCGGCGACGCGAGAGAGAATGACGCGCAGTTCCTCACCGTCGAGGGTGACGTGCAGTTCCAGAAGTCGACCGGCGACTGGAAGCGGGCCGATGCGCGCACCCCTCTCTTCAATGGCGACTGGGTGAAGACCGGCGACGACTCCTCGGCCGAGCTCATCTTCTCCAACGGCTCGCTCTACACGATCGGCTCGAACGCGCTGCTGGAGATCTACGCCACCATCAGCTCGACCACCAGCAAGAAGACCAACGCCGTGCAGATGAAAGTCGGCTCGGTCGAGGTCGCCACGTCCGACGATGCCTCCACGGTGCGGACGCCGGGCAGCCAGATCGTGGTCGACTCGGAGTCGACCACGCAGGTCGGGGTCGACAAAACGAACAACGCGACCTCCGTGGTCAGCATGAAGGGCTCCGCCACCGTGCAGCCGGCGGCGGGCGGGGGGGAGGCGGTCCGGCTGGGCAGCGGGGAGAAGATCAGCGCCACCGAGCAGGGCTCGCTCTCCGCGGTGAAGAAGCTCGCGCTGCCGCCCGCCTTGCAGACGCCGCCGGACAACGCCGTGTTCCAGCTCTCGCCCGGCGCGCAGGTGGAGTTCTCCTGGCAGACGCAGGGGGGGATCGGGACGGGTGGCTATCAGCTGCAGGTCTCGCGCTCGCGGCTCTTCACCACCCTGGAGATCAATGCGAAGCGGCAGAAGGCCTCCGCCAAGGCGCGCGTCTCCTCGGAAGGGGCGTTCTACTGGCGCGTGGCCTCCATCGGGCCGGACGGCGAGGTCGGGCCGTTCTCGCCCTTCCGCCGCTTCCGCGTCTCCGGCAGCGGGCGGGGGCCGGCGGCCATCCCGGGCGATACCACCCCGCCGCCGAAGCTGCAGCTCAAGGCGCCGTTCTCGGTGGGGAGCGAGTTCTACATCATCGAAGGGATGACCGACCCGGGATCGACCGTATTCATCAATGATGAAGAGGTGGACGTGGAGTCGAACGGCCACTTCAAGAAGATCGTCAGCTTCAAGCGCATCGGCCGCAACGTCGTCGTCGTGAAGGCGGTCAGCCCCTCCGGCCTGCAAACGGTACAATCGCAGACGGTGCTGGTAGAGGAGTAGCGACCGGCCCGCTGCCGCTAAGACCGGTAAGCCTTTTGCACCGCCTGCACCGCGCCGCCTCGAATCCACGTAAAGGAATCACCACCGAATGGCAGTCAAGTCGCTCCTCTCGATGTTCTCGAACGATCTCGCGATCGATCTGGGGACAGCGAACACGCTGGTTTACGCCAAGAACAAAGGCATCGTCGTCCGCGAGCCCTCCATCGTCGCGGTCAACAAGATCAACAACAACGTCGAAGCGGTCGGCAAAGAGGCGAAGGAGATGCTGGGCCGCACCCCCGGCAACATCGTTGCCATCCGCCCCATGAAGGACGGCGTCATCGCCGACTTCGAGGTGACCGAGAAGATGATCAAGTACTTCATCGAGAAGGCGCACGGCAGGCGCTTCCTGGTGAAGCCGCGCATCGTCATCTCCGTGCCGAGCGAGATCACCCAGGTGGAGAAGCGCGCGGTGAAGGACTCCGCCCTGCGCGCCGGCGCCACGGAGGTCTACCTCATCGAGCAGGCCATGGCCGCCGCCATCGGCGCCGGCCTCCCCATCACCGACCCCACCGGCAACATGATCGTCGACATCGGCGGCGGCACCACGGACGTGGCCGTGATCTCCCTGGCCGGCATCGTCTACTCGCGCTCGGTCCGGGTGGCCGGCAACGAGATGGACGACGCGATCATTCAGTACATCAAGCGCAAGTACAACCTGCTCATCGGCGAGCGCACCGCCGAGCAGGTGAAGATGGAGATCGGCTCGGCCTTCCCGCTCGATGAAGAGATGACCATGGAGATCAAGGGCCGCGATCTCGTGGAAGGCGTCCCCAAGACGCTGGTCGTCTCGGACGAGGAGATCCGCGAGGCGCTCTCCGAGACGGTGGCCACCATCGTCGAGGCGGTGCGCGTCGCGCTGGAGCGCACCCCGCCCGAGCTCTCGGCGGACATCATGGACAAGGGCATCATCATCGCCGGCGGCGGCTCCATGCTGAAGAACCTCGACAAGCGGCTGCGCGAGGAGACCGGCCTGCCCGTCACCCTGGCCGAAGATCCCCTCGCCTGCGTGGCCCTCGGCACCGGACAGATGCTGACGGACTTCAATCTGCTGCGGAAGATCTCCATCGAATAGTTGCTGGTTGCTGGTTACTGGTTGCTGGTAGGGGTTCCTCTACTAGTAACCAGCAACCAGTAACCAGCAACTACATGGCCCAAAACCTGCTCAGCCATAGGCGGTAAAACATGGCAGCACCCTCTGACGTCATTCCCCGCAGACCGACGCTTCTGTTCATCGTGGTCCTCTGCCTGCTCTTCGTGCTGATGAGCATGAGCACCCGGACGCGATACATCGGCGAGACCCGCACGCTCTTCGAGCGGACGGTCATGACCATCTTCTCTCCCGTCCCCCGCACCGTGAACTGGATCGGCCAGGCCGCCTCGGACATGTACCACGGCTATCTCGACATGCGGCGGGCGGTGAACGAGAACCTGGCCCTCCACCGCAAGGTGGCCGACCTCACGGCCGAGAACCTCAAGCTCAGCCAGTCCCAGACCGACCTGCAGCGCCTGCGCAGCCTGCTCGGCTACTCCGAGCAGTTCTCCATGAAGACCTCCCTGGCCCACGCCATCATGCTGGACACCAGCAGCCGCTTCAAATCGATCGTCATCGATCGCGGCTCGGCGGACGGCGTGGACGTCAACGACGCGGTGGTCAACGCGAACGGCCTGATCGGCCGCGTGGTCCTGACCACGAACGACATGGCCAAGGTGCAGCTCATCTCCGACAGCAGCGCGGCCGTCGGCGCGCTGGTGGAGCGGACCCGCCGGCAGGGCGTCGTCCGCGGCGACGGCGGGGGCGGCGCGCAGATGTACGAGGTGCCGTCGCTGGCCGACGTCCAGCCGGGCGACGCCGTCCTCACCGCCGGCATCGACGGCATCTTTCCGAAAGGCATCCCGGTCGGCACCGTGACGCGCGTCGACCGCGGGCAGTCGCTCTCCAAGTCGATCTGGGTCAAGCCGGCGGTCGACTTCGGCTCCATCGAGGAGGTCATCGTCATCCACACCCGCAAGATCCCCGAACAGGTCGTGAGGTACACGCCTTGAGATGGCTCCGCTTTCTGGTCGGCCTGCTGCTCGCGCTCACCCTCCACTCCCTGCTCGACAGCTTCTTCCCGAACGCCCTGGCGTTCTTCAACCCGTACGTGATCCTCGTCGTCTATTACTCGATGGGGGGCAACATCCTGGGGGCGATCGTGGCCGGCGTCACGGCCGGCCTGGTCCAGGACGCCTTCTCCGGCGCGATGTTCGGCCTGCACGCGTTCTCGCTCACGGTGTGCGCCTATGCCGTGGCGTACGTGAACTCGCGCCTCTCGCTCCGCGGCACGCTCGCCTTCGCCGCCTGCCTGGGCGGCGCGGTGATCGTGAACGAGCTGGTGATCTTCATCCTCGTCAATATCCTGCTCAAGCAGAAGATCGAGATGTTCGAGCAGGGGCTGCTGGTGAAGACGATCTTCACCCTCCTCTTCGGCATGCTCGTCTACCAGCTGCTGACCCTGTTTTTGAGAGAAGAACCGATCGAGGCGACGAAGCGGCCGACGGGATGGTGAAGAAACAGTTGTCAGTGGTGGTCAGTTGTCGGTTGTCGGTAGGTTTGAATCTACTGACAACCGACAACTGAC
>DASYMJ010000042.1:0-26360 GCA_036009105.1 Thermoanaerobaculia bacterium
ACGCCTTGAAAGCGGCCGGGCTGGCTCCTGGAAAAATCGACGAAGTCGTTCTGGTCGGCGGGCAGACCCGCATGCCCAAAGTCGTGGAAGCCGTGCAGAAGGTGTTCGGCAAGGAACCGAACCGCAACATCAATCCGGACGAGGTAGTGGCCATCGGCGCCGCCATCCAGGGCGGCATCCTCCGCGGCGACATCAAGGACATGATCCTCCTCGACGTCACCCCCCTCTCCCTCGGCCTGGAGACGCACGGCGGCCTCTTCACCAAGATCATCGAGCGCAACTCCACCATCCCTACCAAGAACTCGCTCATCTTCACCACCGTGGCGGACAACCAGAGCAAGGTGCAGGTGCACGTGCTGCAGGGCGAGCGCGAGTTCTCCCGCGAGAACAAGTCGCTCGGCAAGTTCGACCTGGTGGGCATCCCTCCCGCCCCGCGCGGCGTGCCGCAGATCGAGGTCACCTTCTCCATCGATTCCAACGGCATCGTGAACGTCACGGCGCGCGATCAGGCCACCGGGCAGTCGACCGGCGTGCAGATCAATCCCGCCGGCGGCCTCTCGAAGGATGAGATCGACCGCCTGGTCAACGAGGCCAGCGAGCACGCCCGCATCGACGCGGCGCGCCGCGAGATCCGGGTGGTGCAGAACAAGCTGGAAGGGATGATCTACACCAACGACAAGGTCTTCCGCGAGTTCGGCAAGCTGTTGAGCGAAGAGGACCGCGACCGCGTGGCGCGCATCATCGCCAAGGCCAAGGACGCGGTGGTCACGGAAGAAAAGCAGTCCCTCAACGACGCGATTTTCGAACTGCAGGGGGCCTCGCGCACGCTGACCAGCGTCATGCTCTACAACCCCCTCAAATCAACCGCCCCCAAGACGACAGAGACTCCCGCTGAATAATGATGGCTACAACAGAAAAACGTGATTACTACGAAGTGCTCGGCGTCGTGAAGACGGCGACCGTGGACGACATCAAGAAGGCGTACCGCAAGCTCGCCGTCAAGTACCACCCCGACAAGAACCCCGGCGACGCGGAGGCGGAGGAGAAGTTCAAGGAGGCGGCCGAGGCTTATGGCGTGCTTTCCGACGAGGAGAAGCGGGCTCGCTATGACCGCTACGGCCATCAGGCCGGCGCCGGCGGCTTCGACCCCAACCAGTTCGCCGACTTCGGCGACATCCTGGGCGACCTCTTCGGCTTCGGCGATTTCTTCGGCACCTCCCGCCGCGGAAGGGCCACGCGTCCGGCCCGCGGCAATGACATCCGCTACGACCTGCAGCTGGAGTTCATGGACGCGGTGTTCGGCAAGGACGTGACGCTGGACGTGCCGCGCGTGGTGCAGTGCAAGACGTGCAACGGCGCCGGCGCGAAGCCGGGGACGCAGCCCGTCACATGCGGCGGCTGCGGCGGCCGCGGCCAGATCCGCTTCTCGCAGGGCTTCCTGGCCGTGGCGCGGACCTGCCCGCAGTGCGGCGGCGCGGGGAAGGTGATCAAGGATCCGTGCGCGACGTGCAACGGGGCGGGGCGGACCCAGGAGGAGAAGCAGATCTCGGTCAAGATCCCGGCCGGGGTGGACGACGGCTCGCGGCTGCGGGTGGCGGGGGAGGGGGAGGCGGGCTACAACGGCGGACCGTCCGGCGACCTCTATGTGTTCCTCTCCGTGCAGGAGCACCCGAAGTTCACCCGCCGCGACTACGACATCCACTCAGAGCAGGCCGTCACGTTCACCCAGGCCGCCCTCGGCGCCGAGGTGCGCACCTTGACGGTCGACGGCGACGAGTCGTTGCGCGTTCCCCCCGGCACGCAGCCCAACCAGGTGTTCCGCCTGCGCGGCAAAGGCGTGCAGTTCCTCGACGGCTCCGGCCGCGGCGACCACTACGTGCATGTCACCGTGCGCATCCCCACCTCGCTCTCCGAGGAGCAGCGCGCGCTCCTCGAGCAGCTCGCCGCCCTGGACGGCGAGACGCCGCCGGAAGGGCGGGGGCTGCTGGAGAAGATGAAGGATCTGTTCTCGAATTAGGGGGGCGCGTCACTGCCTCCCACCGCGCCCATCGCCCCGAAGCCATGAATTCGACGGGCAACGAGCTGAAGGCCGTGCTTCGCCGCTATCTCCGGCTGGAGACCTCGCTGGACGAAGTGCGGGTGTTGCTGGGCCCTTCCTGGCGCTTCGAACGAGATGGCGAGGATTTTCGGCTCGGCGGTGATCTGGTCTTCGACGAGCCGATTCGGTTCGGTCTGGAAGATGTCGGACATGCCATTGATTTGGCACTGGTGAGCGGCGCGGATCTGCAGGAGTGGGGCAATCTGCTGATCATGTCCGACTCGTATGAGCCCGCGCCCGATCTGTCGGAGGACGAGCTCGATCAGTTGCTCGGCATCGTTCACGAGCTTGCGTCGCCGTTGCTCCATGGCGGTTCCGATCGGGAGGGGTTGCTGAATCTCCGCGATCGACTCAGGCAAGCGTCGTCCTGATCACTGCCCCACCCGCCCCACCGCCCCGATCACCACCTCCGGATGTTCCGTCGGCACCTCGTGCCCGCTGTCCACGACGATCTGCGTTCCGTGCGGGGAGCGGGCGGCGAGCTCCTTCTGCAGGTCCAGGCGCGCGGCGGTGTAGCGCGTCCAGGCGGGGGCGGGGAAGCCGTTCGGCAGGGGCCAGCGGGTGGCGGTGATGACGATGGTCGGGACGGTGATGGGGGTGGGGGTGCGCATGTCGGGGAGCGTGTTTTCGGCGAAGCGGGCGTCCCACCAGGCGGCGGTCGCGCTGCGGCGGCGGAGCTGGGTGAGCAGGTCGCCGGTGACGGTGGAGGGGAAGCCCATCTCCTCGAACTTTCCGCTGGCGTGCCACGAGCGGAGCTGTTCGGCGCGTTGCGCACGGCGCGCGGCCTGGACGGCGGCGAGCTCCGGGGGCGTGATCGACTCGCCCTCTTCGTGGGCGGAGTCGACGAGGACGAGGGCGGTGACCTCGTCGGGGAAGCGGGCGGCGTAGCGGCGGACGAGAAGGCCACCCAGGGAGTGGCCGACGAGGACGTAGGGGGGCTGCTCGCCGGACTTCGAGAGGAGCAGGTGGAGGTCGTCGATGAGGGAGGCTATGGAGCGAGCCGTGGGAGATGGGTCGCTGAAGCCGAGGCCGGCGCGGTCGTAGGAGCAGGCGCGATGCGTCTTCGCCACCTCCGGCTGCACGCGCGACCAGACGTAGTAGCCCTCGCCCAGGCCGGATTCGAAGATCACAGTCGGGGAGCCGCCGCCGGTGCATTCGAGGTGCAGCTTGCGGCCGCCGACATCGACCAGGTTGGCGGCGAAGAGCAGCGCGGCGAGGGTGAACATGCGATTGCTACGTTTGCGCCTCCCGCGTGGTTTCGCGCATGTCATACTCCGCCCCCTGATGGACTTCTCGCGCTGGCGCCCGCACCCGTGGCACGGCGTTTCGGCCGGCGACGACGCGCCGCGCATCGTGAACGCCTACATCGAGATCACCCCGTTCGACCTGATCAAGTACGAGGTGGACAAAGCGACCGGCTACCTGCGCGTCGACCGGCCGCAGCGGACCTCCTCGCAGCCGCCGGCGCTGTACGGCTTCATCCCCCAGACGTATTGCGCCGAGGGCGTGGCGCGGCTCACGCCGGGGGCGGAGCGGGGGGACGGCGATCCGCTCGACCTCTGCGTATTGAGCGAGCGGCCGATCGCGAAGTCGGAGATCCTCATCGCGGCGCGCGTCATCGGCGGGCTGCAGATCCTCGACCGCGGCGAAGCGGACGACAAGATCGTGGCCGTGCTGCAGGGCGACTACATGTGGGGCAATGCGACGTCGATCGAAGACGTCCCCGAGGTGCTCATCGAGCGGCTGGCGCACTACTTCAGCACCTACAAGCTCGTGCCCGGCGAGGCGCCGCGCATCGAGCTCCGCGGCGCGTACGGCTTCGAGCACGCCGCGGCAGTCGTCGCGGCCTCGATGGACGACTACCGCGCGCACTTTCCGGCGTGAGGATGCGCGACTACCTGCTCGAGATCGCGTGCGATCCGGACGAAGAGGACGACGTCCTCGCCCGGCTGTTCCTCACCGCGTCGACAGGGAGCACGTCCGAGAGCGGGATCATCACCGCGTACTTTGATTCGTCCGAGGAGCGGGATGCGGCGATGAGCGTGCTCGAAGGGTTGGATGTGGAGGCGACGGAGCGGGAGCGACTGAACTGGCTCGATGTGTATCAGCAGTCGCTCAAGCCGCTCTTTATCGGGGAGCGGTTCGTCGTGGCGCCGGATGCTGAGCTGATTCCAGAGGGAAGCTGCTTGGCGTTGGTGGTCCCGCAGGAGCAGGCCTTCGGCACCGGCTCGCACGAGACGACCTCGCTCTGCATCGAATTCCTGGAGACGATGCAGATCAAGCGGGGATTGGACGTGGGCGCGGGCAGCGGCATCCTCGCCCTGGCCATGCTCAAGCTCGGCGCCGAAAAGGCGATCGCCTTCGACAACGACCCGGACGCCTACGGCGCCTTGCGCGACAACCGGCAGCGCAATCAGATCGACGAAGAGCGGATGCCCATCTTCATCGGTACCACCGACGCGCTGCGAGCGGGTAAATTCGAGGTCATCACCATGAACATCATCCCCGAGGTGATTATCCCCATCCTTGGAGACGTAGCGAAGCGGATGTCCGGCGCGCTCATCGTGAGCGGCGTGCTCACCACGCGCCGCGACGATGTGGTCGCCGCGGCAAACGGGCATGGGCTCCGCCTCGAAGCGGAGCGCACAAAGTCGGAGTGGTGGGCGGGGGTCTTTCGCCGGCAGACGACGTAAACTTAGCCGCCGGATCACGCTGCACATGTGACGCCTGCTGGTCATCGTCCTACTGATCGCCGCCAATCGCTCTTTGATGGCTGAGGAACCTGTTCATCCGGTGCCCCAGGCCGTCAAGGCGCTGGAACATCTGAAACGCGCGCAGCGTCGAATGGGTCGTGCCGGTGGGGACTTCAAACGCCAGCACGCATCGGCCTGGACAACAAGGTGCTGCGCGACTTCCGGCAGAATGGCGCCACTTGCCGGTGGCGCAACGGGCTGCCGTGATCGACAGCCTGAAACGGTCCCGACAAACCAGGAGTCGCACGGAAGAAAAGGAGATCGATCCATCAACCGGTAAGGAGAAATCGTGTGATCAGTGTCCGCCCCTTACAGATGGATCGATGGAGTAAGTCGCGGGTTGAGCCTCTATGCCGTCTTTTTGCACGTGAAGGGTCTGTCGCTGACCGACCCGGACCAGAACGCGCGTATTGGCGGCGCCTACGCCTGGAGACGTGTAGAGGCACCAGATCCTGAGTCCGCTGTCGAGCGGGCGGCCGATTCCCTGCTGCAGTCGCCGACGTTCATCGCAGAAGCCGGAGTTCTGTCGGCGCGAGAGTGCGACATAACGGCGGAAAAAGTGGTGCCGCTCGCTCCCGACGAGGAGCTGAGGCAGAAGAGCATCGTTTTCTACATCGACACCGACGAACAGGACGCCTGAGGCCTCGCCTTCCTACCCGCGCTGATCGATCGGCACGAAGTCCCGCCGCGTATCCCCCGTGTAAATCTGCCGCGGGCGGGCGATCTTCTGGTCGGGGTCGAGCAGCATCTCCTGCCACTGGGCCAGCCAGCCGGAAGCGCGGCCGATGGCGAACAGGACGGGGAACATGTCCATGGGGAACTTCATCGCCTGGTAGATCAGGCCGGAGTAGAAGTCGACGTTCGGGTAGAGCTTGCGCTTGACGAAGTACTCGTCCTCCAGCGCGATGCGCTCCAGCTCGAGGGCGATGTCCAGCAGCGGGTTCCTGCCCGTCACCTCGAACACCTCGTCCGCCACCTGCTTGATGATCTTGGCGCGGGGGTCGTAATTCTTGTAGACGCGGTGGCCGAAGCCCATCAGGCGGACCCCTTCGCCGCCCTTCACCTTCTTGATGAACTCCGGCACGTGGCCGATCGAGCCGATCTCGGTGAGCATGCGGATCACGGCCTCGTTCGCGCCGCCGTGCAGCGGGCCGTAGAGCGCGGCCGCGGCGCCGGCGATGGCCGAGTACGGATCGACCTGCGAGCTGCCGATGGAGCGCATGGCGCTGGTCGAGCAGTTCTGCTCGTGGTCGGCGTGCAGGATGAACAGCACGTCCAGCGCGCGCTCCAGCGTCGGGTTCGGCTGGTACTTCGTCTCGGTCGTCTTGAACATCATGTTCAGGAAGTTGCCGGGATAGGAGAGGTCGTTGTCGGGATAGGCGTAGGGCATCCCGACCATGTGCCGGTAGCCGAAGGCCGAGATGGTGATCATCTTGGCGATGAGGCGGTAGATCTGCTTCTGGCGGAGCTCGGGGTCGAAGATGTCCTTCGCCTCCGGATAGAACGTGCCGAGGGCGGCGACGGTGGAGATCAGCTTGCCCATGGGATGCGCGTCGTAGCGGAACGCGTCGAGGAGCTTGCGCAGGTTCTCGTTGATGATGGTGTGGTAGGTGATGTGGTGCGTCCAGTCGGCCAGCTGCTCCTGCGTCGGCAGCTCGCCGTGGAGCAGCAGGTAGGCGGTCTCCAGATAAGTGCTCTTCTCGGCCAGCTGCTCGATGGGATAGCCGCGGTACTCCAGGATGCCCCGGTCGCCATCGATGTACGTGATGCTGCTGCGGCACGACGCGGTGTTCATGAACGCCGGGTCGTAGGTCATGAGGCCGAAGTCATCGTCGCCGACTTTGATCTTGCGCAGGTCGGTGGCCCGGATCGTCCCCTCCGAGATGGGGACGTCGTAGGACTGGCCGGTGCGGTTGTCGGTGATGGTCAGAGTGTCGGGCAAGGGGAATTACCTCCACGGCGGGATTCGAGCGCGTAAATCTATCATCTCAGGTCGCCGAAGCGATGCTGTGCAAGGGTCATGGCAGCGATGGCCGCCGTCTCCGCGCGCAGCCGGCGCGGACCGAGCTTCTCCAGCCAGCAGTTGTGCTGCCGCGCGAGCGCGAGCTCGGCGTCCGTCCAGCCGCCTTCCGGGCCGATGAGCAGCGTCACCTCGCCCAGCGCCTCGGGTGCGGGGCGCGGCACACAGTCGGCATCGAAGAGGAGCTTCGGCTCGTCGCGCTTCACCACCTCCGCGAATTCGACCGGCTCTTCCAGGTTGGGGATCACGGCGCGGCCGCTCTGCTTCACCGCCTCGAACAGGATCTTGTTCCACCGCTCGCTCTTGCCGCGGTAGCGCTCCGGCCGCAGCTCGATGCGCTCGGTGATGAGGGGGATGAGCGTGCGCACGCCGAGCTCCGTCGCCTTCTGCAGCACCAGCTCGAACTTTTCCAGGTTGATGATGGCCAGCGCCAGGCGGATGGCCACCGGCGCCTCGCGAGCCTCGATGTTGCGGAGCAGTTCCACCGTGACGTGGTCGCGGTGGATGACGCGAACAACCCCGAGAGCGGCGGCGCCGCGGCCGTCGAAGAGCTCGACCTCCTCGCCCTCGCGCACGCGCACCACGCGCGCGGCGTGGTGCAGCTCCTCGCCGGTGATGTCGATGGTCTCGCCGATGGCCAGCGGTTGGGGGGTGTGGAAGCGGTGGTTCATGAAGGTACGGATCCTTCGCCGTCTGCGCGGCTCAGGATGACACGTAATCCAGGGAGCAAGAGCAGGGCCGGAATCCCGAGGAAGACCGTGATCCAGAAGTAAGGCGCGTAGCCGAGGGAGTGGGCGAGGAAGCCGCTGGCGCTGCCGATGGCGGTGCGGGTGAGGCCGTACGCGGCGGTCAAGAGCGCGAACTCCGTCGCGGCGTGCTCGCGGTCGCACACGTACATCAGGAAGGCCAGGAAAGAGGCGGTTCCCAGTCCGTAGCCGAAGTTCTCCGCCACGGCGGCGGCCCAGATGCCCCAGCGGCCGGCGCCGAGGGAGGCCACGGTCGCGTAGCCGAGGTTGGACGCCGTCTGGGCGATGCCTAGCCAGAGCAGGGCGTGCCAGACGCCGAAGCGGGAGACCACCCAGCCGCCGGCGAATGCGCCGGCGATGCTCACCAGCACGCCGACGATGGTGGTGATGGTCCCGATCTCCTCGGCCGTGTAGCCGCGGTCGACCCAGTACGGCTTGATCATCGCCGCCACGGCGAATTCGCCGAGGCGGTAGAGGAAGACCACGGCCAGGATGGCCACGGCGCGGGGGCGGGTGAACCAGCGCCGCAGGCCGCCCAGCAGGTCGTGCTTCACGCTCCGGTCGCCGCGGTCGTCGGAGAGGCGCAGGGTCAGCAGAAAGATGAGCGCCATGACGGCGGCGCCGGCGAGGAACGCGGTGCGCCAGCCGAAGCGGCCGGCCAGGATCAGGAGGCCGCCTCCTCCGATGATGTACGCGCCGCGGTAGGCCGTGACGCGGATGGCGTTGATGGTGCCGAGCATCGTCCGCGGCACGAGGCGGATGGTGAACGCATCGACGGCGATGTCCTGGGTGGCCGCGGCGAGTGCGAGGAGCGTGGCCAGGATCCAGAAGCGCGGCCCGATCACATCCGGGGCGATGGCCAGCAAAGCGGCGCTCATCATCAGCCCGACCAGGGCCGCGCTGATCCAGCGCCGGTAGGTGCCGAAGGTATCGACCAGGGGCGACCAGAGAAACTTCGCCGTCCAGGCGAACGCGACGGTGTTCAGGAGGCCGATCTGCTCCAGGGAGACGCCGTGGAAGCGGAGGTAGGCGGGGAAGAGCTCGGTGACGAGGCCGTAGGGGAAGCCTTCCGAAAAGTAGAGCACGCCTGCCACGGTGGGGACGAGCCAGCGGGCGGTCTGAACCTTGCTCTTCATGCGGGCGGAGGTATACACCATGCGCAAAGCATCTTTTCTTCTGATCGCCCTGACCCTGTTGGCCGCCTGCGGCTCGAGCAGCCTGGGCGACCTCGGCAACATCATTCTGGGCAGCCCTTCCGCGCAGCAGGCGTCGGACGTGGTCGGCACCGTGAACTCCGTCGACACGGCCAACCAGATGATCAACCTCAACGTGAATACGGTGAACAACCTGCGCACCACGCAGAACGGGCAGTCCGTCTACTACGACAACAACACGCGCGTCGTGTACAACAACCAGTCGTTCAACGTGACGGACCTCGAGCGCGGCGACCAGGTCTCCATCCGCGGCGCGAACAACGGCGGGCGGTACGTGGCGGAGACGATCACGGTGACGCGCAACGTGCGGGGATGACGTAGTAGGATTCCGCGCTTCATGCGCACCGTCATCGCCGCGACCGGCAGTTACATTCCGCCCGTTCGTGTTCCCAACGAGGCGTTCCTGAGCCACGACTTCCGCACCGCGGACGGCGCTCGGCTGGGGAAGACGAACCCGGAGATCGTGGCCCAGTTCGAGGCGATCACCGGCATCAAGGAGCGGCGGTACGCGCCGGACGAGCTGGTCACTTCCGACATCGCCTACGAGGCGGCGGCCGACGCCGTCGCCTCCTCCGGCGCGGACCGGGAGTCGCTCGATGCCATCCTCGTGGCGCACAACTTCGGCGACGTCCGCGCGGGGAGCCGGCGCTCGGACCTGGTGCCGGCGCTCGCCGCGCGGGTGAAGGCGCGGCTGCAGATCCGTAATCCGGCCACCGTGGCCTACGACCTCATCTTCGGCTGCCCCGGCTGGATCCAGGGGGTGATCACCGCCGACTCGATGATCCGGGCCGGCGACGCGCGGCGGGTGATGGTCATCGGCGCCGACACGCTCTCCCGCATCTCCGATCCGCACGACCGGGACAGCATGATCTACGCGGATGGCGCGGCGGCCGCGATCGTGGAGGCGCGCGAGGAGGAGGGCGCGGGCATCCTGGCCCGCGCGGCGCGCTCGGACACGCTCGATCACTCCGGCATGCTGTTCATGGGGCCGTCGTACAACGAGGAGGTCTTCCTCGAGTCGCTGTTCCTGAAGATGGAGGGCCGCAAGCTGTACAAGTACGCCCTGCAGACGGTGGCCGGCGCGATGAAGCAGTGTCTCGATGCGGCGGGCATCGCGCTGCGCGAGGTGAAGAAGATCCTCCTCCACCAGGCGAACGGCAAGATGGACGAGGCGATCTGCGCCGCGCTCTATGCCCTGGAAGGCGCCGAGCCGCCGGAAGGCGTCCTGCCCATGACCATCTCCTGGCTCGGCAACAGCTCGGTGGCCACGGTGCCGACCCTGCTCGACCTGATCGTGAAGGGGAAGCTGGAAGGGCACGAGCTGCGCACGGGCGACATCGCGCTGTTCGCGTCGGTGGGCGCCGGGATGCACATCAATGCGTTCGTTTATCGGATGCCGTAGAGGCAACCGACAACTACATCCTGTCCAGCGCCGCCGTCACCGCTCCGCCTCTCTCCAGCAGGCGGTCGGCGATCTCCAGCATCCGCCGGTTCGGCTTGGCGATCGGGCGCTGCTCGAGCACGCGGGCCAGCGCCTCGTCCTCCCGGCCGGCGCCGAGCAGGACGGTGTGGATGATGAAGGCGGCGGCGGAGGAGCGGCTGATGCCCGCCGCGCAGTGGATGAGGACGCGGCCGGGGCGGGCGGCCAGGGTGCGGGCGGCGTCGATGATGCGCTGCACGTCGTGCTCCTTCGCGCCGGTGCCGTCGTACGCGTCGGCGAAGGTGAGGCGGATCTTTGCCGCCACGTTGTCGTAGCCGGCGGGGAGGACGTCCTGCGTCTCGCCGATGGAGATCAGGAAGGTGACGCCCGAGCCGGCCGCGGAGAGGATCGCGCCCGCCTCATCGCGGCTGCACACCTCGACCACCAGCTCGCTCATCGGCCCGAATTGGAGCCGCTGGAGTAGACGGTCACCGGGAAGGTCAGGCGGCCGACCGGCGTGTCGTAATACGCGTTGCCGCGCAGCTCGTAGCGCGCGCGGTTGCCCTGGATCACGTCCGCCATCTCGCGCCAGATGTTGCGGATGGCCTGGTAGTCGACGCGGCTGCGCAGGTTCACCTCGCCGAAGCCGCGGGCGGGGATGCTCACGTTCTGGATGGTGTTCGAGCGGAGGAGCTGGTTGCCGTTGACCAGGAAGTCGAAATCGACGGCGGAGAGCTTGAGGCCGACGGAATTGGGATTCTCGACGCCGAGGGTGAAGTCGAAGTCGATGGAGGAGGCGGAGAGGGGGAGGGCGATGTCGACGCGCGGCCGGAGATTGCGGATGGAGTACCGCGGATTCTCGATGTTCACCGCCCTGGCCAGCGTGCTGCAGCCGGAGATGGTGAGCGTGATCGCCGCCAGCGCGAAACAGGCTCCGGTGAGGAGCATGGCGTAATAGAAAGAAGAGCGCTTCATGCGAGGGGCGCTGTGCAAGGTTATTGCCCGGCTGGCGGCGATCAGCGATCAGCGATCAGGAGTGACCAGCTGAGAGGACGGTCCGTCGCTGGGTGGGTACTCCTGATCGCCGATCGCTGATCGTCCCTACCCGCCGGCCGCCCGCCAATATGCTATGGTCTGCCGGTTGCACTGTCCTTTGACTTCGAGGTGAACGGATTGGGGACGACCGCGGTCATCGCTGCCTACAACGAGGAACGGACGATTGGTCACGTCCTGGAGGTCCTCACCGGGCACAGGCTCATCGACGAGGTCATCGTGGTCAGCGACGGCTCCACCGACCGGACCGTGGAGATCGCGCGTTCCTTCGACGTGAAGGTCATCGCTCTGCGCGAGAACCGGGGCAAGGGCTTCGCCATGAAGGTCGGCGTCGAGAATGCCTCCCACCACCTCCTCTTCTTCGCCGACGGCGACATGATCGTCACCGATGAGCACGTCGACACCCTCGTCCTGCCCGTCCTGCGCGGCGACTGCGAGATGAACATCGGCGTCCGCCACCGCGGCCCGGTCCTGGACTGGTTCCACCTCAAGATGCAGTTCGGCCCCGTCCTCTCCGGCATCCGGGTCATGACCCGCGAGGTGTGGGACGTGGTGCCGCCGCAGTACCAGGAGCGGTTCAAGATCGAGGCGGCGCTCAACTGCTTCTGCTCCCGCGCCGGCTTCCGCCAGCTCCACACCGTGATCCACAACCTCGGCCACATCACCAAGGAATCGAAGCGCGGCGTCGCCCCCGGCCTCAAGGCCCGCTGGGAGATGTCGCGGGAGGTCTTCCTCCTGCTGTTCGAGCTCTACGTGTTCGAGTCCTGGCGCTGGACGCCGCCTCCCGGCGAGGCGCCGGTGCCGGAGTACGATTTGTTCGAATGAGTGATCCTGAGTCCCGCGGAGGACGAAGGATCCGTACCGACCTCGCGCCGCGCCAGAAGGTGCGGATCCATTCGGCGTCTGCCCGCCCCAGGATGACACTTCACCCGCGCGGCCGGTCCCACTGCCCGAGATCCTTCACCAGCACCTGCTGGAAGGGGCCGGCCGGCGTGTTGAAGTAGACGATGGCGCGCACCGTGACCGGCTCGGTCGCGCCGAAGCCGTTCGGGCCGCCGCCCCGCGCGTAGCCGTGGGCCCAGAACGTCACCGCGTCGACGCTGCCGGCCGGGATCTGTTTGTCGAAGACGAAGCTCTCGCGGCGCAGCACGTACGCGCCGGTGCTGATCGTGCCGATCTCCACCCGCCGCACGGTGAGCGGCTCGGCCGAGCGGTTCCCCACGTGCAGCGCGAACTGGACGTCGATCCTTCCCGCCGGATAGCCGAGCTCGGAGGGGCCGACGAGCTGTTCGAGGGCCAGCTGCGGTTTGACCAGGCTCGCGTTCTTGTTCTTGTTCGCGGAGGAGCAGGAGGCGATGAGAGAGGCGGCAGCGAGAAGGAGCAGCGCGCGTTTCATGAGTGCATTGTAGGATGCCGCCGTGCAGACGCCCGACCCGATCGACCGCATCTCTCCCACGCTCGCCCCCGAGGCGTCACCGCTCATGCACCAGAGCTGGCACCACCTTCTTTTCCTCCATTGGGAAGTGCCGGCCATGGAGCTCCAGGCCCTCCTCCCGCCCGGGCTCGATCTCGACACGTACGACGGCATCGCCTACGTCGGCCTCATCCCCTTCACCCTCAGCGGCGTGCGGCCGGTCGGCATCCCCGCCATGCCCGGCCTCTCCACGTTTCACGAGGTGAACGTCCGCACGTACGTGCACCGCAACGGCAAAGACCCCGGCGTCTGGTTCTTCAGCCTGGACGCCTCCAGCGTGCTCGCCGTGACCGCGGCGCGCGCCGCGTATCACCTGCCGTACTTCAATGCCTCGATCGATTTCAAAGCGTCGGACGAGGCGCTGCCTGCCGTCGAATTTCAGACCCGTCGCGACGACAGCCGCGGCGCCATGCCGGCCAATGCGCGCATCCGTTATCGCCCCGTCGAAGGCCCGGTGCAGGCCGCGCGGCCGAACAGCCTGGAGCACTTCCTCATCGAGCGCTACATCCTCTATGCCGCGGACGAAGGGAAAAACCTCTATAAGGCGCGCGTCCACCATCAGCCTTATCCGCTCCAGCGCGCCGAGGTGCTGGAACTGGAGGAGACGCTGGTATGGAGCGCCGGTGTCAGGCGGCCCCAGGAGCCGGCGCTGCGGCATTACGCACGAGGGGTGGACGTAAATGTATATGGCGTGGAGAAGGTCTAGAATCTCCGGACGTTGTCCATCGACCCCGTCCGCGATCCAGAGCAGCGGCTGCGCCGCCACAATCAGGTACTGATCGAGCTGGCCATGCGCCAGTCGGTCAGCGGCGGCAATCTGGCCGAAGCGCTGCGCGAGCTCACCCAGGCCGCCGCCGCGACGCTCGAGGTCGACCGCGTCAGCATCTGGTTCTATACGCCCGACCGGCGGGGCATCCACTGCGTGGAGCTGTTCCAGCGCTCCACCGGCGAGCACTGCGCGGGCATCGAATTGGCGGCGGCGGACCATCCTGCCTATTTCGCGGCGCTGGAGCAGGAGCGCACCATCGCCGCCCACGACGCCTGCCGCGATCCGCGCACGGCCGATTTCCGCGACGGCTACCTGGTCCCGCTCGGCATCACCTCGATGCTGGACGCGCCGATCCGCCGCATGGGGCAGATGCGCGGCGTGGTCTGCCACGAGCACATCGGCGCACAGCGTTGGTGGACGGTGGAGGAGGAGGCGTTCGCCAGCTCCATCGCCGACCTGGCCGCGGCGGCCGTCGACGCCGGGGAGCGGCGCGAGGCGCAGGAGTCGCTCCGCCGGCGCGCCGACTTCGAGCGCCTCGTCTCCGGCATCTCCACGCACTTCATCAACGTGGCGCCGGAGGAGGTCGACGCCGGCATCGAAGAAGCGCTGGCCGCCATCGGCGAGTTCACCGGCGCCGACCGGGCGCACGTGGTGCTCCTCAGCGACGACTGGATGTACGGCAACATGACCCACGAGTGGCACGGCGAAGACGTCGAGCCGCGCAAGCAGCTCCTGGTGGAAGTCCCCACCGCCGACTTCCCCTGGACCCTGGGTACGCTCAGCTCCGGCGCGAACATCGTCATGCGCTCGCTGGACGACATCCCGCCCGAGGCCGTCGGGGAGCGGCGTCTGCAGGAGGCGTTCGGCACGAGGTCCGGCCTGGCCGTGCCGCTCATCGTCAACCGCACGCTCACCGGCTTCCTCGGCATCAACTACACGAAGGCGGAGAACGCCTGGCCGGAGGATGCGATCGCGCTGTTGCGCATCGTGGGCGAGATCTTCATCAGTGCGCTGGAGCGGGTGCGCACCGTGCGCGCGTTGCGCGCCAGCGAGCTGCGCCACCGCCTGCTCTTCGAGCGCAATCTGGCCGGCGTCTACAACAGCACGCCGGACGGGCGGATCCTCGACTGCAACGACGCGCTGGCGCACATGCTCGGCTACCAGACGCGTGAGGATTTGATGCGGCAGAACGCGCGCGACCTCTACGTCGACCCGGAGCAGCGCGACCGCTTCGCGCAGCTGGTGCGCGAGCGCCGCTCGGTGGCCAACCTCGAGCTCCGCCTGCGCGGCAGGAACGGCCGGGACGTGTGGCTGCTCGAATCGGTGCACGTGGCGGGAGGCGAGGGCGGGGAGATCTTCGAGGGGACGGTCATCGACATCACCGACCGCAAGCTGGCCGAGGAGGCGCTGCGGGAGAGCGAGTCGCGCTATCGGTTGATGGCCGAGAACTCGACCGACATGATCACCCGCACGACCTACCGCGGCACGCTCCTCTACGCCTCCGACGCCGTGCGCCGCCACCTGGGCTACCACCCGGCGGAGATGATCGGCCGCTCGATCTACGACTTCATCCTGGAGCGCGATCACGACGCGGTGCGCGAGGTGACCGCGCAGCTGCCCGCGACGTTCTGCTATCGCGCGCGGCGGCAGGACGGCACGGCGGTCTGGTTCGAGACGACCAGCCGCGCCATCGTTGATCCGCAGACGCAGCGCGTGGCGGAGATCGTCTCCGTCTCGCGCGACATCACCGAGCGGCGCTCGGCCGAGGAGCAGATCGAGTATCAGGCTTACCACGATGCGCTCACCGGGCTGCCGAACCGCGCGCTGTTCCGCGACCGGCTGACCGTCGCGCTGGCCCATGCGAAGCGGCTGGAGGGCTCGCTGGCCGTGATGTTCCTCGACCTGGACAGCTTCAAGTTCGTGAACGACACCCTCGGCCATTCGCTGGGCGACGAGCTGCTGAAAGTCGTCGCCGGCCGGCTGCTTTCCGTGCTGCGGGAGGAGGACACCATCGCCCGCATGGGCGGCGACGAGTTCACGGTGCTCATCAGCGACCTCCGCTCGCCCGACCACGCGGCGAAGATCGCGCAGAAGCTGCTGGACGCGGTCGGCCAGCCGGCGCGCATCGAAGGGCATGAGCTCTTCGTCACCACCTCCATCGGCATCGCGCTCTACCCGAATGACGGCGACTCGGCCGAGGCGCTGCTCAAGAACGCGGACAACGCGATGTACCGGGCCAAGGACGCGGGCCGCAACTCCTACCAGCTCTGCACCGCCTCCATGAACAGCCGCGCGCTGGAGCGCCTCTCGGTGGAGAACGCGCTGCGCCGCGCGCTGGAGCGGGAGGAGCTGGTGCTGCATTACCAGCCGCAGCTGCGGCTCGATACGCGGCAGGTGGTGGGGATGGAGGCGCTGCTGCGCTGGAACCGTCCGGGCCACGGGCTGGTCTCGCCGGCCACGTTCATCCCCATCGCGGAAGAGACGCGGCTCATCGTGCCGATGGGGGAGTGGGTGGTGCGGGAAGCATGTCGCCGGGCCGTGCAGACCCCGGGCGTGCGGATGGCGGTGAACCTCTCCCCGCGCGAGTTCCAGCATTCCGACCTGCGCCGGATGATCGCCGCCGCGATCGAGGAGTCCGGCCTCGATCCCCGCCTGCTGGAGATCGAGATCACGGAGAGCACGGCCATGCTCAACACGGAGCGGACCCTGACCACGCTGCGCGGCCTGCGCGAGATGGGCGTGCGCATCGCCATCGACGACTTCGGCACCGGCCACTCCTCCCTCAACTACCTGCGCAGCTTCCCCATCGACAGCGTGAAGATCGACCAGGCCTTCGTGCACGAGCTGGACGCGAGCCCCAGCGACCGCGCCATCGTCTCCGCCATCATCGCCATGGCCCACGGCCTCGGCCTCCGCGTGACCGCCGAGGGCGTCGAGACCGAGGCCCAGGCGCGGTTCCTGGCGGAGGCCGGGTGCGAGGAAGTGCAGGGGTTTCTGTTCGGACGGCCGGGGTAGGGGGGAAGTCGATGCTTCGCATCCGGCCGGAACAGCTCGTGGCCCTCCAACGGGGCAGCCGCGAGAACTTCGCCGCCGAGATCGCGCCGCTGCTGTCACGGAAGTTCCGCCTGGCCGGACGGGTCCTCGATCGTGCGGCCGTTCGGCGCGCCGCGGCCGCGGCGCTGGAGCGGGCGGCAGCGCTCGGCTTCGAGCGCCGCAACGACCTTTACGATTTCGCGCACCTCGCCTTTGTCCTCGGCGCGGAGCTGGATGACGACCCTCTGATTCCGTGGGCGGGCGAGATCCTGCGCCGCGATGCCGATCCATCGGCGAACGCGGCGCTGCTCTGGCGGCGCGCCTCGCTGTACCTGCGGCAGGTGAACGGGCCGGACGGGATCGATGGCGTGCTCGCTCTGGCGCGCGCGCGGCGCATTCCGTTCGAGACCTTCGCCGGCGCGGAGACGGTCGACGACCTCCTGCGCCGGGTCCACCCCCGACGCCGCGCGGCGCTTAGCGAGGAGCAGCTCCGCGCCTCCGCCCGCCGCGGCTGCGAGGTCGCCGCCCGCAACGGCATCCTCCCTTCGCTCTGGCTGGCGCTCATGCTCCTCCTGGGCAGCCGTTTCGACCGCGATCCGCTGCACGCTTGGGCGGCGGAAGCACTGCGGACGGCGGAAACCGACGTACTCACCCGCTCCCGTGCGCTGCACGCCGCCGCCACCATGCAGTTCGACCGGCTGTTCAAAGGCCTCTGACGATGGCGCTGCAGGAATCACCGCGGCCGAGCGAGGAACAGGGCATTTCCGGCTCGAAACTGGGCGAGGTGCCGTGCTCGGAGCGGCCGGTCTGGTTCGGGACCGACATGTCCTCCACGTCGACGCTTCCCGAGAAGGCGCTGGAGACTCTCCAGAAGGCCTTGAAGGCCGGCTTTCGGCGGTTCGATACCGCGTACTCGTACCACGTCATGTGCGAAACGAAGTCTGTCCAGGATGTACCGGAGGAAGCGCGCATCGTCCGGATCCTGGACCAGGCGATCGAGCAGTCCGGAGTCGACCGGAACGAGATCACGGTCCTGTACAAGGTCAAGCCGGGGATCGCGCTCGAATCGCAGTTGAAGCTCGCCGGCAAATGGGGAACGACGATCCTGATGCTGCACGAGCTTCCGGACGACCCGGAAACGTTCGCCAGGGAAGTCGCTGAAGCGGCGGGGAAGCGCGGCTGGCTGCTCGGCGTGAGCAACGTGGGCGAAGTGATGCTGTCCGTTCTCTTCGAGTACAACCTCCCGATCCGGTATTTGCAGAACCGGTTTACGCCCTACACGCGGTCACAGTGGGACGTGCTGGAGCTCTGCAAGAAGAACGAAATCAAGTACCTCGCCTATGGCCTGGCGGGAAGCGCGTTCGAGGGGACGTGCGACGCGAAGGGGGGCATGCCGACCGAGCTCCTGTCCGCCACGCTCGATGAACCGCTGGTAAAAATCGCCGGCGACGCCGGAGCGCTTCGCTATCTGCTCTGTCAGTGGGCGCTGGCGCTCCGCATCCAGCCGATCATATTCACTACCACACTCGCGCGGATGATGGACTACCTCGTGCCTCGGGAGTTGCCCGATCCGTTTGTGAAGACGCTCACCTCGTTCGCGCTCTGCTTTCCACGATCGGGGCTGCGAAGCGAGTGGAAGCTGCCGGGGAGGCTGGCCCTCCTCCTCGACGTGGTCCCATCGCCATTCCTGGCGCGCGTTCTTGTGGTGTTGCTGAAGGCCGGGCTGGGACCGTTTCTGGAGCAGGTCGCGCAGGACATCGGCAACGACAAGCTCGACTATTTCGGCGAGAACCTCCTCCGGCTCTGCTTCGATTTTCAGCAGGACGTCACCGACGCCAATCTTTGGCTCGACCGGCTGGTGCAAGCCGTCGTCGCGTGGAGCAAGTCAAACAACCAGGAGACGTATACCTCGGTGCTCGCCTTCGCGCGCAAGGTGCCCCACGAGCACGTCAACGGGGGCGCCCAAGCCCTGTGCGATGCTGTTCTCGATGGCAAGTACCCTCCCAAGAAGGGAACGAAGAGGCAGCTGGATCAGGCCCTGACGTTGATTTCCGCGAATCCGGTCACGAAAGAACAGGTCGCGAAGTTGAACGAAATCGCTACCGAGCACGAGGTGGGCATCACCGCGAACGAAGGCGATCCCGAGATCCTGCTGTACGTCGACGCGGAGCGTGCTCAGATCATGGTCAAAGCGATCGAGGCGGTCACCGGACCGACCACGGAGGGATGAGCAGCGCAGCATTCCCCACCCTCGCCATCTTTTCGCCACGAACCGCCATTACACTTCGCCGCATGAAGCGTCTTTGCGTCGTCGTCCTCTTTCTGCTGGCCCTGTCCGCGCGGGCGCAGAACAACAAGCTGACCATCGTCAACGCCGGGCCGAACGGCGAGATCGCGAAGCTGGCGGAGGCGAACGAGGTCCGGGTCGTCTTCTCCGAGCCGATGGTCGTGGTCGGCAAGATCCCACCCACGGTCAACCCGCCCTGGTTCCACATCGACCCGGCCGCGCCAGGCGCGTTCCGCTGGTCGGGGACGACCACGCTCATCTTCACGCCGGGCAAGCCGTTGCCGTTCGCGACGAAGTTCACGGCCAGGATCGACAAGACGGCGGCCAGCGTGGCCGGCAACCAGCTCGATCAGGACTACGAATTCAGCTTCGTCACCCCCACCATCCGCCTGCGCAGCACGGACTGGTACCGCAAGGGCGGTTTCGACTCGCCCATCGTGATCGGCCTCCGCTTCAACCAGCCGGTCGATGCCGCGACCATCGCGCAGCACCTGCAGCTGCGCACCGTGGCGCACGAGTTCAAGGCGCCGGACATCCCGGAGGGGGGGAGGCAGCGGCTGCAGAAGCTCGAGCCGCGGGCGCTCGCCGCGTTCGACGCCAAAGCGGCCAAGGCGCAGCAGGCCGCCGGCTCCAACGGGCAGGTCGTGCTCTCCTTCATCGCCACGGAGTGGGACAAGGAGCGTCTGACCCCCGGCAAGGACCTGGTCGTGGTGCAGACCAAGCCCGGCGTCCTGCCGGACACGAATCTGCAGGTCTACCTGGACAGCCAGCTGGCCAAGGGGGCCACGGTCAGCGCCGGCAGCGAGCAGCAGTTCACCATCGAGCTCGGGCCGACGCTTTTCCTGGAGGACCCGGACTGCGTCACCGAGTGCGACCCGGAGTCGCGCACGTCCATCAACTTCCGCACGCGCAGCGGCGCCGATTTCGACAAGGTGCGCAAGGCCGTCACCGTCACCGACATCACCGATCCAGCGAAGGAAGTCGTGCTCAAACCCACCGAGGTGGCGGAGCGGGAGGAGAACACCGCCTGGGGCTTCAGCCTCGATGACCTGGGCTACACGATCGTCCCGGCGCACACCTACGCCGTCCGGGTCGACCCGGCGCTGGAGACAGCCGACGGCCAGAAGCTCGGCTACACCTGGATGGCGGTCATCGACTACTGGCACCGCACGGCGTTCACCAGCTTCGGGGGCGGCCACGGCGTGTGGGAAGCGACGGGCGGCCCGCAGCTGCCGTTCCACGCGCGGAACTTCAAGAGCGTGAAGCAGTGGCTCGCGCCGCTGAAGATCGAAGAGCTGATGCCGGCCACCATCAAGTTCGAGGAGAACAACGGCTCCGCCGAGGCGCCGCCGAACGTCTCGCCGACGGCGCGCAAGCTGACCCCTTCCATCGACAAGATCCAGTCCTACGGCTTCAACCTCAAGCCGGCCCTGGGAGACGACAACCTCGGCCTGGTGTGGGCCGCCGTGCAGGAAGGGGAGCCGCTGCCGAAGTCCCGCCCCGTGGGCGAGCCGAACCAGATCCGCTCCACCCTGGTGCAGGCCACGAACCTCGGCATCACCGTCAAGGACTCACCGCAGAACACGCTCGTGATGGTCACGAGCCTGGAGAACGCGCAGCCGGTCGCCGGCGCCAAGGTCACCATCCGCACGCGCGAGAACAAGGTCTTCTGGAGCGGCACCACCGACGCGCGCGGCATGGTCATGGTGCCGAACACCGACATCCGCCGCGAAAAGGCTGACGGCAAGGAGGAGGAGTACGACCAGTCGTGGAAGTGGCTGAGCAGCGTCCGCTTCCTGGTTACCGCGGAGAAGGACGGCGACGTGGCCTACGTCGTCAACAATTGGAACGAAGGCATCCAGCCGTGGGACTTCGGCACGAACTTTTCGCTGCTCGAAGCGCAGCCGCTGCTGCGCGGCACGATCTTCACCGACCGGGGCGTCTACAAGCTCGGCGAAGAGGCGCACGTGAAGGCGGTCATCCGCAGCGACCAGGCGGACGGCATGAAGCTGCTGCCCGCCGGCACGAACATCGACCTCGAGCTGCACGACAGCCACGACAAGGTGGTCGACAAGCGAAGCGTGCCGCTCAACGAGTGGTCGAGCGCCGAATGGACGGTGCGCATCCCGGAGCAGGGCGCCCTCGGCGGCTACTACTACAAGGCCACCATCGCCGGCCAGCGCAACGACATCACCCGCGGCTTCCTCGTGGCGGCCTACCGCCGTCCCGACTTCCGCGTCGACGTGACGCTGACCGCGGCCAACCCGGTCGCCGGCACGAAGCTGGACGGCAAGATCAGCGGCCGGTACCTCTTCGGCGGCGCCATGGGCGGCCAGCAGACGCGCTGGACGTACTCCAAGTCGCCGGCCGGCGACGTGCCGGCGAAGATCCGCAACCGCTATCCGGAGGAGCAGTGGGTCTTCCTCGGCTGGGACGAGATCATGGAGCAGGGCTCCACGCAGATCCAGCAGAAGGAAGAGCAGAAGCTGGGCGCCTCGGGTGACATCAAGCTCTCCCTGCCCACGGACAAGGAAGCGGGCTGGCCGTACGACTACACGCTGGAAGGCGAGGTGACGGACGTCTCCCGCCAAGCCATCGCCAACCGCGCCACGGCGCGCGTGCATCCGGCGCCGTGGTACATCGGCCTCAATCAGCCGCCTTACTTTGCCGATACGACCAAAGGCTTCGACACGCAGGTGATCGCGGCCGCGCTCGACGGCACTGCGACGCCCGGCGTCGAAGTGAAGATCGAGCTCTTGCAACTGCAATGGGTCAGCTCCCGCAAGTCCGAGGGGGGCGACTTTTACGAGTGGGACGGCGAGATCAAGAAGGTGCCGGCCGGCACATGGACCGTCACCACCGCCGCCACGCCCGCGCCGCTGCACGTGCCGATCGCGAAGGGCGGCGAGTACGAGCTGGTCGCCTCCGCGAAAGACGCGGCGGGCCACTCCACGCGCACCCGCGTCTCGTTCTACGCCGTCGGCGCCGGCTACACCGCCTGGCAGCGCTATGACCACAACCGCATCGACCTGGTGCCGGAGAAGAAGCTCTACAAGCCGGGCGACACGGCGCGCATTCTCGTCAAGTCGCCGTGGGAGAAGGCGACCGCGCTGCTCACCACGGAGCGCGAAGGCGTGCGCACCTCAACGCCGTTCCAGCTGACCTCCACCCAGCAGACGATCACGGTTCCGATCACCGACAAGGACGTGCCCAACGTCTTCGTCTCCGTGCTGCTGCTCAAAGGCCGCACCAAAGACGGCAGCCCCGACGCCGCGGATCCCGGCAAGCCGGCCTTCCGCCTCGGCTACACGGAGCTGAAGGTGGAGGACGCGTCCAAGCGGCTCAAGGTGGATGTGAAAGCCGACCGGGAAGAGTTCCGCCCCGCCTCGAAGGCGAAGATCGACGTCACGGTGAAGGACGCGCAGGCCAGGCCGGTGCGCTCCGAGGTGACGTTGTGGGCGGTGGATTACGGCGTGCTTTCGCTCACCGCGTACCAGACGCCGGACGTGGTCCCCTCGGTCTGGATCGAGAAGGCGCTGCAGGTGGCGACGGAAGACTCGCGCGAGAAGATCGTGAGCCGCCGCGTGCTGACGCCGAAGGGCGCGGACGCAGGCGGCGGCGGCGGCCGCGACGCCGGACCGGGCGTGATGCGCAAGGACTTCCGCGTCCTCGCCTTCTGGCTGGGCTCCATCACCACCGACAAGAACGGCCGCGCGCACTCCGAGGTCACGATGCCCGAGTCGCTGACCACGTATCGCATCATGGCCGTCGCCGCGGATAAAGTCTCGCGCTTCGGCTTCGCCCAGAACGAGATCAAGGTCAACAAGCCGGTGCTCCTCACCCCGACCTGGCCGCGCTTCCTGGCCGCCGGCGATACGGCGTATTTCGGCGCCGTGGTCCACTCCCAGCTCAAGCAGAAGGGGACGGCGACGGTCACCATCAAGTCGCTCGATCCGAACATCATCGAGCTCACCGGCGAGACCACCGCGAAGGCTGATGTCGCCGCGAACGGGGCCACCGAGGCCCGGTTCAACGCGAAGGCCAAAGCGGTGGGCAACGCCCGGGTGCAGATGACGGTGAGCCTGCTCGGCGAGAGCGACGCATTCGAGGATGTGATCCCGGTGCGCGTGCTCGTCTCGCCCGAGACGGTCGCGGCGTACGGCGATACAAAGTCGACCGCGAAAGAGACGCTGGAGGTGCCGGCGGGCGTCGTGCCGAACTTCGGCGGGTTGCATATCGAGACGGCATCGACGGCGATGGTCGGCCTGGGCGAGGGGGCGCAGTACCTGGTCGATTACCCGTACGGCTGCGCGGAGCAGCGCGCCTCCGGTGCGCTGGCTTTGATCCTCACCGCCGACCTGGGCGATGCCTTCCATCTGCAGGGCATCGATGCCGCGGCCGGGAAGAAGCAGGGGCAGGCGACGATCAACGAGCTGGCCAAGTTCCAGTGCCCCTCCGGCGGCTTCACGTATTGGGCGGGCGATTGCTGGATGGACTCGCCGTACCTCACCGCGTGGGTGCTGCACGTGCTGCATCGCGGGCAGAAGCTCGGCTACACGGTCGACAAGACCATGCTGGAGAACGCGTACAAGTACATGGAGACCGAGCTGGCCAAGCCGCGGCCGACGAATGAAGGGTGGTACCCGGCCTACACCGCGTGGCAGGCCTTCGCGGTGCGCACGCTGGTGGAAGGCGGCCGCAACGAGGACAGCCACATCACGCGCCTCCTCGGCTACACCGACCGCATGCCGGTCTTCGGCATCGCCTGGCTCGCCGACGCGCTGCTGATGAAGGGCGAGAAGGGGCAGCGCCTCACCGACCTGCAGCGCCGCATCGCCAACTCGATCCTGCCGGAGGGCGGCAGCGCGCATGTGGAGGAGCTGAAGGATCCGTACCTGCTGTACCTCTGGAGCTCCAACGTCCGCTCCACGGCCATCGTCCTCGGCACATTGGTACGCGGCGGCCAGGACGAGCAGATCGTGAAGCGGATGGTCCGCTGGCTGATGCAGCAGCGCAAGGGCGGCCGCTGGGGCAACACCCAGGAGAACGCCTGGACCATGGAGTCGCTCATCGACTACTACCGCAAGTACGAGTCGGAGACGCCGGACTTTACGGCGGTGGTCGCGATCGGCACGAACATCGTGGCGCGCGACGCGTTCCGCGGCCGCTCCACGCAGGCCGCCGCGCACGAGGTGCCGCTGCCGCCGCCCGCCACCCTGCCCGTGACGTTCACGCGCGACGGCGGCGCCGGCACGCTCTTCTATCTGATGCGCCTCCGCTACGCCACGACCGAGATCATGAAGACGCCGATGGACCAGGGCATCTCCGTGCAGCGCAGCTATGCCGGGAAGACCTCGTTCAAGGCGGGCGATCTGATCAAGGTCACGGTCACGGTGCGCAACACCAAGGAGCGCCGCTTCGTCGCCATCACCGATCCCATTCCGGCGGGCACGGAGCCGGTGGAGTCGTGGTTCGCCACGACGGCCTCGGACATCGCGCAGCAGGTGGGGCAGCAGACGAGCGACGAGGACTCCTGGGCCTGGTGGCAGCTGAACGGCTTCGATCACATCGAGCGCCATGACGACCGGGTGAACCTTTTCGCCACCCGCCTGTCCGAGGGCACGCACACGTTCTCGTACATCCTCCGCGCCACCACGGCCGGCACGTTCATCACCGCGCCGCTGCACGCGGAGGAGATGTACGAGCCGGAGGTCTTCGGCCGGACGGCCACGGAAATCATCGAGGTCCAAAGGTGAGCGGGCGTCCCGCCCGCCTTGCCGCCGGCGTCCTCGCCGGCGGCCTGGCCCTCGGGGTATGGGTTCGCTACGGCCCCCTTCCGCCGATCGAGCCGGCGCGCTACACGTCCACGGTGATCGTCGACCGCCGCGGCGAGCTGCTCTCGGAGCCGCTGTCGTCGCAGTCGACGCGCTCGTTGTGGTTGACGTCTGTCCCTGCGAACGTCGCCAGCGCCACGCTCGCGGCAGAGGACAAGCGCTTCTTCCATCACGGCCCGATCGAGCTGCGCGCCATCGCCCGGTCGGCGCTGCGCAACGTGCAGGCGCGCAGCGTGGTGCAGGGCGGCTCCACCATCACCCAGCAGGTGGCCAAGCTGCTCCTCGCTTCGCGCGAGCGCGGCGTGCTGACCAAATTGCGCGAGACGATGATCGCCTTCCGGCTGGAGGCGCGACATAGCAAGAGCGAGATCCTGGCGCTCTATCTGAACCTCGCGCCGTACGGCAACCAGCTGCACGGCATCGCCCGGGCCAGCCGCGCCTACTTTGGCTGCGCGCCGGAGGACCTGACCGTGGCGCAGGCCGCGTTCCTCGCCGCGCTGCCGCAACGGCCGACGGCGTTCAATCCGCTGCGCGATGAGCAGGCGGCGCTGGCGCGGCAGCGGTACGTGCTGCGCCGGATGGACCTGCCGCGCGCGCAGTTGCAGACGGCGCTGCAGGAGCGCCTCCGCTTCGACCATGCCGCGCAGCCGATGCTCGCCCGGCACTTCATCGAGCGGGTACGGGAGCAGGCCGGCGGCACGCGCATCGAGACCACGCTCGACGCGAAGCTGCAGCGCCAGGCGGCCGGCATCATCAGCGCGCAGCGCGACAACCTCCTCGCCCACGGCGCGCACAGCGTCGCGGTGGCGGTGCTCGACAACGCGACCGGCCAGTGGCTGGCCTGGGAAGGGTCGGGCGACTACTTCGGCGAGCAGTTCGGCGGCGCCATCGACGGCGTCACGGCGCTGCGCCAGCCCGGCTCCACCCTCAAGCCGTTTACCTACGCGCTCGCCTTCGAGAACGGCTTCACGCCGGCCAGCGTGCTGGCGGACGTCGAGTCGCACTTTCCCACCGCGCAGGAAGGGGTGGTCTACACGCCGCGCAATTACGACGGCCGCTTCCGCGGGCCGCTGCGCATCCGCGCCGCGCTGGCCGGCTCGGAGAACGTGCCGGCCGTGGCGCTGCTGTCGAAGCTCGGGACGCCGTCGCTGCTGCGCTTCCTGCACGAGAGCGGCTTCCGCGACCTCGACAAAACGGCCCAGTACTACGGCCTCGGCCTGACCCTGGGCGACGCCGAGGTGCGGCTGGAGCAGCTGGTGGCCGCTTATTCGATGCTCGCTCGCGGCGGCGTCTACGTCGAGCCGACCATGCTCCGCTCCCGTCCGGCCGGCCCGGGGCGGCGCCTCCTGTCCGAGCGGACGGCCTTCTGGATCACCGACATCCTCTCCGACCCGAACGCGCGGGAGTACATCTTCGGCACGGGCGGCAACCTCGACTTTTCGTTCCCGGTGGCGGTGAAGACCGGCACCTCGCAGGCCTATCGCGACAACTGGACGGTCGGCTACACGCGCGACGTCACGGTCGGCGTCTGGGTGGGCAACTTCGATCGCGACGAGCTGCGCAACTCCACCGGCGTCACCGGCGCCGGCCCCATCTTCAACGCCGTGATGCTCGCCGCCGCCCGTCCCGCCCCCCACCCCGGCACCCCCCCCCCCCCCC
>DASYMJ010000043.1:0-102831 GCA_036009105.1 Thermoanaerobaculia bacterium
GCCGCAGACCCGGCCGCCACTATCCACGTGGCGTCAAGCGCAAGATGAGCAGCTACCACATCGTGACCACGATCAACCGTCGCGCCAACGCCGTCATCGATCGCAGACCACGTCGGATCCGCTTAACTTAAGGCCATTGGGACTAGAGCGCCGCCGCGATCATCCCGGCCCCCTCCCCCGCCTCCACCCGCCCGCTGTCGATGCGGAGGTCGTACTCCAGCCAGCGGTGCACGCGCTCGCATTGCGCGGCGGCCATCCCCACGCGCCGGTTGCCCCGTGCGCGCTCGCGCGCAGCCAGAACGTCGAGCGGGCAGTCGAGGCCGACCAGGAGCACGCGATGCGAGGCGACGGCGGCGAGAAGCAGATCCGCCTCCGCGCGCGAGGTGATGGCGTGATCGATGACCAGATCGTGCCCGAGCGAAGCGAGCTCGCGGACGCAGGCGTAGAACGCAGGCACTAGATTGATAGGCGCGGGCGAGCCCGCCTCGAGGCGGGAAACGACAGACGGCGGCAGAGTGTAGAGGATGCTGTCGATGGAGAAGTTGAGGAACGTGCGGGGGAGGGCGAGCTCCTGGAATGCGCGGGCGATGGTCGTCTTGCCGGAGCTCGACGTGCCGTTCAGCACGACGACCGTGGCCAACTACACCCTCCGCCTCTCGCGCGACGGCTTCTTCTCCAGCTCCACCCACGCCTCGATCCCGGCCACGGCGCAGCGCGGGATCTTCTCGCCGAGGGTCGTCTCGATCTGCTTGATCATGGGGAGGTCCTGCCAGGTGGCGATGGTCGACACGATGCCCTGCGCGGAGCCGCGAGCGGTGCGCCCGCCGCGGTGGATGTAGTCCTCCACCGTCTCCGGGATGTCGAAGTTGATGACGTGCTCGATGCCGGGGACGTCGATGCCGCGGCCGGCGATGTCCGTCGCCACCAGGATGCGGTGCGAGCCGGCGCGGAAGCGCTCCAGCGACTGCACGCGCTTCCCCTGCGAGAGGTCGGAGTGCATGCGCGTCACCGGATGCCCCTGCCGCTGCAGGATGTGGTACAGCCAGTCGGCGTCGATCTTCCGCCGCGTGAACACGAGCGTCGACCCGAGCTCCTGCAGCAGCAGCGCCACCAGCGCCGGCCGCTTGTCCTCCGCCTTGACCACATACACCCGATGGCTGATCCCCTCGGCCGCGCCTTGAGGCGTGATGTCCACGCGCACCGGATCGCGCATGAAGTCCTTGGCGATCATCTCGATGGTGTCCGGCATCGTGGCCGAGAACATCATGGTCTGCCGCTCGCGGGGGAGGCGGCGGAGGATGTCCCGCATCTGGGGGAGGAAGCCGAGGTCGAGCATGTGGTCGGCTTCATCGAGCACCAGCTGCTCGATGGCGTCGAGGCTGACCGCGCGGCGGTTGACGTGATCGAGCAGGCGCCCGGGCGTGGCCACCAGGATATCCGGCGTCTTCCTGAGGGCATCCGTCTGCGGCTTCATCTTCACGCCGCCGATCAGGCAGGCCGTGGAGAGGTTGTGCTCCGCGCCGAAGATGTCGAGGAAGGCCTTGGTCTGCAGGGCGATCTCGCGGGTGGGGGAGAGGATGAGCGCCCGCACGCCGTCGCCGTGGGTCAGCCGCTCGGCGATGGGCAGCGCGAAGGCGGCCGTCTTGCCCGAGCCGGTCTGGGCCAGGCCGATGACGTCCTTGCCCGAGAGCGCGGTGGGGATCACCGCGGCCTGGATGGGCGTCGGATTGATGAAGCCGATCTTTTCGACCGCCTCGACGATGGGTTGGGAGAGCCCGAGCTCCCGGAAGGAACGGTCCGTCGTCTGGACCGGGTGCTGCGGTATGCCACTAGTGTGCATCAACAAACACTTTCACGTAGATGATCAGATTGACTGCCAAAACAAGCATGCCGAGGAAGACTTCGATGCCGCGCGTGAGCCCCTGAGGGTAGATCAGCGCGAAGATGTAATGCGCGACGAAGCCCTCGGAGTAACCCGCCGCGCCGGCGCGCTGCAGGAGTGCCTTCTCGAGCGAGGTCAGCGGACAATACCATCCACGGAGCTCGATCAGCACACCCCATACCGCCGCCGGCAGGTGCAACCAGACCAGCCGCGGCCAGCGCAGGACGAGCAGGCCCCCCGCGATCACGAAGATGATGAACGCGAAATGCACGACGGCGACTGCATTCGCGCCGAAGTGGTAGAGCAAGCGTCTCCTTATAATGCCGGTCCATGAAACGCCGCCACGGCCTCCTTCTCTTCCTGCTCCTCGCCAGCTGCGCCGTCACCCCGCCGCCGGCGGTCGTGCCGCAGCAGCCGCTGCACGTGGTGATCGTCGGCACCACGGACGTCCACGGCTGGTTCGCCGGCCACGCGGACAAGACCACGCGCACGGGCGGTCTGGCCATCTTCAAATCCTACGTCGACGCGCTGCGCGCGGAGGACCCGGGGCGGGTGCTGCTCGTCGACTCGGGCGACCTGTTCCAGGGGACGCTCGAGTCCAACGTCTTCGAGGGCGAGCCGGTGGTGCGCGGATACAACGCGCTCGGCTACGCCGCCGCGGCGATCGGCAATCACGAGTTTGATTTCGGCCCGGTCGGCCCCGCGCCGGTCGCGCAGAAGCCGGGCGACGATCCCCTCGGCGCGCTGAAAAAAAACGTGGCGGACTCGAAGTTCGCCTTCCTCTCCGCGAACACCACGGAGAAGGCGACCGGCCAGACGCCGTCGTGGGTGAAGCGCTCCGTGCTCGTCGATGCCGGCGGCGCGAAGGTCGGCATCATCGGCCTCTCCACGCCGGAGACGCCGAAGGTGACGATGGCGGCCAACGTCTTCAGCCTCGACTTCGGCGATCCGGTTGCAGCGACGCTGCGCGAGGCGGCGGACCTCCGCAAGCGCGGCGCCGACGCGGTGATCGTGATCGCCCATATGGGCGGCAAATGCGGCGACATGAACGATCCGGCGGACGTCGCCAGCTGCGAGGTCGACCAGGAGGCGATGCGTTTCCTCGAGGCGCTGCCGGCCGGCACCATCGACGCGTACTTTGCCGGCCATACCCATCAGCAGATGCGGCAGCTCGTCCACGGCGTGCCGGCCATGCAGGCCCTGGCTTACAGCAACGAGTTCTCCTCCCTCGACCTCTGGATCGATCCGGCCGCGCACAAGGTGGTGAAGTTCGAGCAGCGGCCGCATACCTCCATCTGCGAGCAGGTCTACAGCGGCACGGAGCGCTGCGACGCGCGCGCCGCGACGAAGGAGGCGACGCTCGTTCCACGCGTGTTCCACGGCCGCACCATCCGGGCCGATGCGCAGATGGCGGCGCTGTTCCAGCCCTATCTGGACAAGGTGGCGGCGATCCGCAACGAGCCGCTGCACATCACCACCGCGGCGCCCATCAAGCGCAACCGCTACCGCGAATCCCCCCTCGGCAACCTGGTGAGCGATGCGCTGCGCATCGCCACCGGCGCGGACGTGGCGGTGTTCAACTCGGGCGGCATCCGCGCCGATCTGCGCGCGGGCGATCTCGTGTACAGCGACATCTTCGAGGTCAGCCCGTTCGACAACTATCCGGCCGTCGTCACCATGAGCGGCGCGCAACTGCGGGACATGCTGCGCATCATGTCCAGCGGCGACACCGGCATCCTGCAGGTCAGCGGCCTTCGCTACACGGTCGACGGCGCTCGCCCGAAAGGAGACCGCCTGACGGAGGTGAGCATCGATCCGAATGCGACGTACCGGGTGGCCATGCCCGATTTTCTCGCCGCGGGCGGCGAGGGGCTGAGCGCTCTGCTGGCCAGTGTGCCGCCGGCGAACGTGAGGGTGGATCAGTCCAGGCCGATCCGCGACCTCATCATCCCCGCGCTGCAGAAGATGCCCCAGCCGCTCGATCCGAAGGTGGAGGGGCGGATCACCGTGCTCAACCCCTCGACGCCCGCGACGTCGCGGGAGTGACGATGATCGGAACAGTTTACGGAAGCTTGCGGCCCGGGTCTGAGCGTCCCGGCGCTTCATCGTCGCCGTTGACGTAATCCTGCGCCGCGGCGATCAGGGCAGCGATCGAGGGCGGAGCTTTGTCGCGGCAGATCTCGTCGAGGGCATGCTCGCCGAGGCGGCGGTAGCTCTCGAACTGCGACTCGCTGAAGAACTGGTCGCCGAGGGTCGGCTCGTGCGGGAACTGCCGGTTCATGGTGGCGTAGTTGTAGACGTCCTTGGGCTCGTTCTTTCCGTAGAAGACCGGCTTGAGGTAGACGAAGTGGCCGTCCTTCGTCCGGTCCTTCGGGTGGTAGCGGATCGTGCCCACGGCACCGTACTTTGCGTTCGCCGGGACCGGATCTTTCTGGTCCCGGCGCGGGAAGAGGCCCATCTTGTCGATGGTGATGTCGATCCCGAAGTCGATGCGGATCTTGCGGATGGCGTTGCCGAGGTCGTCGAAGATGAAGCGGTCGTCCTGGCCGGCATCGATCACGAGGATGGAGCGGCAGCGGCGGAGCACCATCTCGTAGAGGCCGAGGTTCTCGAAGTGGCCGCCGTCGGAGCAGTAGATGTACGGATGGCTGCTGTTCGTCAGGCCGAAGGCCTCCGCGAGCAGCGGCCGCAGGGACCACCGCGGATTGCTGAAGGTGTAGGTCTTCTCGCCGGCGTTGGACGGATTGCCCAGCCACCAGCCGAGGCGCACGTTGAAGAAGGTCATGAGCAGCGCGAGCGCGGGCGAAGAGTGATAGCCCTGATTCGGGCTCGCGGCCGCACCGGAGATGGTGACGGCCGTGCCGAGGCTCATGCCGCGCGGTCCGCCGTATTCGTCGGACGGCCGATAGCCATGGCGCCAGCTGCCGCAGTGGAGCGAGGAGGCGGTGAACGACTCGGCTTTCCGCTCCTGCCATGCGAGCTGTTCCCCGGAAACGAGGTTCCACGCCATGTTGATGATGTGGAAAGGACGGACGTTCGTTCCGTGGAGATGTTCGCCAAGGGTTGTTTCGTACTGTTCGCGCTTTTCAAGCCGCTGCGCAAGTGGCAGCGCTTTGATCTTCGCGGAGAGCTCGTCCGCCAGCGCGGAACGGAACGGCTCGCCGGTTTTGGAGCTCGTTTCCTTGCTCAGCTGACGATGCAGCAGGAAGAGCGCACCGCTCGTTGCGCTCTTCAAGGCATTTTCCGCGCCGGGGCCGATCTCTTCGTGAAGAACGAAGTCCGGGCGAAGCTCCTCCAGGCGCAGGTTGTCCTCGGGATCGAAGCCGGTGAAGTAGTTGGCCACCCGCTTCCGGTTCGATGCCCCGAGATAGGCACGTACCAGGCGGTTGCGATACAGAGCGTGCATCGAGAACTGATTGACGCCGATGAAGAACGAGGCAACGCTGCCCGCCAGGGCGCCGATGAGCACCACTGCCAGCGCCACCCAGGCCGGCGTTTTGCCGACGATGTAGAGATGCGCGCGCGCCGCGAGCGTGTCGGCTTCCAAAACGGGGAACTCGCTCGTTTTGACGGTGAGATCACCGCCCAGTGGCGCAACAATGCCGGCCTTCTGCTGCACCGACCAGGCGGAGCGCTCGAGGAGTGCAGCGTTCGCGATGGGCTTCAACCCTCCGATCTTCCGACCGAGGACCTTCGTTGTAGCCAGGGAAAGCCCGGCGAAAAGGCAGATGATGAAGATCGGTACGGCGAGGCCCATGGAGATATTCAGCGACTTGCCCAGAAGGCCCTGCTCTTCCTTCTCTTTGCGGTTCGCCGCCGTCTTGTCGCTCTTCCCCATCAGCAGCGCGAATCCGCCGGTGATCATGCCCACGCCGGTGATGGTGCGCGGGGCGTAGTAGATGAGCACCGGCCCGTAGAGCGAGAGGAAGCTGATGGCAATCCATCCGAAGGAGCCGATGAGCAGCCATCCGCCGGCGCGTGCCCACCACTCGCGGTCGTAATCCTCGTTGTACCAGCTCGTTCCGCCGATGAAGATCGTCGCGGCGATGAGAAATGCGAGGTTGACCAGCGCAACGCCGAAGCATGCGTAGTTGATCAGGTGGGGAGATGGTATGGAAGCGGGATTCAGCCAGTCCGCCAGTTGCGGCAGGGCCGGCGGCAGCATGAAATCGGGCGGGAAGAGCTGTCCGAGCGCCATGTACGCTCCTCCCGTGAATATCGCGCCGGCGATGGCAGAGAGGGCGGTCTCCAGCGACTGCTTTTTCCAGGTATAGGTGGACTTCGAGACGCCGGGCCGTACGTCTTCCCGCTGCTCATCGGCGTTCGCGGCGCGGTAGCGATGCATGTAGAACGTTGTGAACAGCGCATTGAGAAGCCCCGCCACGAATGCGAGCTCCCATGCGAGGCTTGTCGTGCGCTGCCACGCGAAGAGCAGCACGACGCAAAGGGAGCAGAGCGTCAGCGGTAATAGTGTCCTCCACAAAAACCTGCCATTCGTGTGCTTGCGGCCGTCCTCGAGCGTCCCTCTGCCGACCGGCCGCGAGCTCATGATGTATCCAATGCCGAGGGCGAACAGGATGGCCATCAGCGCGCCGACGGAAATCTGAATCGGTCGGGGAGGAGGGGTCCGGATCAGAGCGACGAACAACCTCGGTATCGCGAGCAGAGCGATGAACAACGGGATGAGGATGAGCCAGGTCAGAGAAAGATTGCGCAGGTACGTGCCGACGAGCGCCCACGTGTCGGCGGAGAGAAGGCCAAGGCGCGGCGTGAGATAGTTGCTGTAGCTGCGCAAGTGACGCAGCGGCTCGGACTCCGGCTCGCTCGGCGGCTGGCGACGTTCCGCGATCTCCTGCGCCACCGCGGCGATTCCGTTGTTCGTTCGCCGTGCATACGCGGAGAGCCAGGAGCCGACGTAGCCGCCACCGGAGACGGTGGAGAGATAGTCGAATTTTTCCAGCAGGCTGACGCCGGAGCAGCGGATGCGCGCGAGGCACTGGATGACGCCGAGCGCGAAGGTGGCGCTGCGGATACCGCCGCCCGAGATGCAGAGCGCCGTTTGTCCGTGCCCATGCAGCTCTTCGAAGACTTCGTCGATTTTGGTCGCCGCCAGCGGCTTGCGATGCAGCCGCTCGTACTCATCCCGGAGGACGTCCTTCAGCTCGATTGCCGGCATATCCGAGTAGAGGGACGCGGCGTTGCCTTTCCGCGGCGCGGAACCTGGCCAGCTCCAGCTGCCGCTCCAGGAAGTGCCGGAAGTCGATGCCGGCCTCGCGCAGCTGCTGGGGGACGAGGGAGCTGCTGGTCAGGCCCGGCAGGGTATTGAGCTCGAGGAAGTAGACGCCGTCCGCGGACGCGATCATGTCCGTGCGGGAGTAGCCTTCGCAGCCGAGGGCGGTGTGGGCGGCCAGGGCGGTGCGCTGGGCCTCGTCGCGCATTGGGTCCGGGATGTTTGCCGGACAGATCTCGCGCGTCCCTTTGCCGAGGTATTTGCCGAGGTAGTCGAAAGCGTGGCCGGGATCGACTTCGATCTCGATCACGGGGAGCGGCAGCGGGCCGTCGTCTCCGTCGATCACGCCGACGGTGAGCTCGCGGCCGGCGACGAACTGCTCGACGATGTAGGGGATGTCGACCGGCGGCACTTCATCATCGCGGCCGACGAAGTAGAGGCCGCGGCTGGAGCCGCCGGCGAGCGGCTTGAGCACGAGCCGCTCGTGGCGGGTGAGCAGGTCGCGCACCACATCCTGAAGATTGCCCTTGGCGATGCGCGACTCGGCCGTGCGCACCTTGCCGGCCACGCGCTCCTTGGCCGTTCCTTTGTCGAAGGCCGCTTCGCTCGCGGCGGAGCCGGAGCCGGTGAAGGGGATGCCGCGCGCTTCCATGAGGCGCTGCACGCCGCCGTCCTCGCCGCCCGTGCCGTGCAGGGCCAGGAGGAAAACCGGGTCTTCGACGGGGAGGGTATCGAGGGCCTGCTCGAGGTCGGGGAAGATGGCGGGGCGGGTGGGGAGGAAGTCGAGCTCGAAGGGACGCTGATGGGCGATGAGCTCGGGCGCGGAGACGTCGTGGACGGCGCCGTTCGGCGCCCAGAACCAGCAGAGCGGCTCGCCCAAGGTACGGGCGACGGCCTGCGCGGAGGCGACGGAGACGTGGCGCTCATCGGACGGCCCGCCGAAGAGGACGATGGTGGTCATGCCGCGGTGCGGGTGCAAAGGGGCTGCCGCGGGAGAGTTGTTGGTTATTGGTTATCGGCTGTCAGTAAGCACCGTTCTACTGACAACTGACAACTCGTCCTACCGACAACTCCTCAATACCTCGCCCCGCACTCCGGGCAGAACTTCGGCGACCCCTCGGCCTCGTGGCCGCAGCCGCTGCAGCTCTTCTTCGGCGAGAGCGTCGCGCCGCAGTCGTGGCAGAACTTGCCGCCCTGCGTCTTGGTGCCGCACTGGGGGCAGACGGCGCCGGAGACGGTGGCCACGTCGCGCGCCTTGGTCCAGTCCACGGTGCGCGCTTTTTCGTGGATCTGCTCGCGGGCGGCCTCGGCCTGGGCGGCGGCCATCTCTTCGTCCAGGTCGGGCGCGCAGCTCTCGCAGAGGCCGGCCTTCTTGTTCCAGCAGATCGGCTCGCAGACGTAATTGCCGCAGCGGCTGCACTGCTTGAAGATCGGCGCGATCTCGTCGACCGCTTCCTTCAGCGCGGAGTCGTGGGCCGTGCCGCCCACCGCGCGCTGCACTTCATACGAGCTGTCCGCGACGCTGCCGAACACGCCGCCGAACAGGCTCCCCGCCACGCGCGCCGCCGAGCCGAGCATGCCGATCTTGGAGGTCTTGAAGCTCGACATGTAGCCGTTCTGGCACTTCTCGCAATAGAACTTGAACTGATAGCCGCGGTCGGTGGAGAGGTCTTCGTAGTTGCCGGTGAAGCGGATGGCGACCATGTCTGGTTGGGCTCCTGAAGTGATGGTTGAAAGCAGCGCACAGATTATCATCCGCGCGCCGATGCGTAAGCACCTGGGCGCGGCCGCCCTATTCCTCCTGCTGGCCGTCGCCATGACCTGGCCGCTCGCGCGCTGCCTCGACCGCTGCGTGGCCTACCCGGGCGATCCCTACATCAATACCTGGATCCTCGACTGGGACTGGTACGCCGCGTTCCATCAGCCGCTCTCCCTCTTCCAGGCCAATGCGTTCTATCCCGCCCGCTACTCGCTCGCCTTTAGCGAGAACCTGTTCGGCATCGCGCTGCTCGCCTTCCCCTTCCGCGCGGCCGGCTTCGCGCCGCTCACGACTTACAACCTGATGATGCTGGCCGGCTTCGCCTTCGCCGGCTTCGCCGCCTACCTGCTGGGCTGGCAGGTCACCCGGTCCTGGGTGGCGGGGGTGGCGGCCGGCATCTGCTACGCGTACGTGCCGTTCCGCTTCACCCATCTGTCCCATCTGCAGCACATCTGGAGCGGCTGGCTGCCGCTGCTCATCGTCGCGCTGCTGCATTACGCGCGGCGCCCCTCGTGGCCGCGCGCGGCGCTGTTCGGCGCCGTGTTCCTGATGAACGGGCTGACCAACATCCACTGGCTGCTCTTCGGCTCGATGGCCATCGCCTTGACCATGCCGATCGTGGTGCGGCGCTGGCTGCCGCTGCTCGCCTCGCTCCTCGTCGCCGGCGCGCTGCTGCTCCCGTTCCTCCTCCCGTACTGGCAGATGGCCAGGCTGTACGGCGCGCAGCGCAACTGGCAGGAGGCGAAGGGGTGGTCGGCCCAGCCGCGCGACTGGCTCAATCCCGGCGTCGGCAACCGCCTCTATCGCAACCGGGTCGATGCGAAGGTCGATCCGGAACGATGGTTGTTTCCGGGAGTGCTTTCGCTGGTGTTGTGCGCTGTTGCACTGCTCGAACGCGGGGCCGGCTCTCCAGCCGGCCCGGACCGGCTGAGAGCCGGTCCCACGTTTACGGTTGCCGCAGTTTGGATCCTCCTCGGGTTCATCGGCTCTCTCGGGCTGCATACCGTCTTCCACCGCTTCCTCTTCACGTATGTGCCGGGCTTTCGCGCCATCCGGGTGCCGGCGCGCTGGGCGGCCATCGCCTACGTCGGCATTGCCATCCTCGTGGCGGTGGCCGTCGCCGCGATCGCGCGGAGGCAGAGGTGGGTCGCGGCGGTCGTCCCGCTGCTGTTCATCCTCGAGCTGCGCGCGGCGCCGATCCGCTGGTACCCGGCCGCGCCGCGGGACCCGCAGGTCTACATGTATCTTCGCGATCACCAGACCGGACCCATCGCCGAGGTGCCGATTGATGAGGGAGGGAGCGACTATGGGTATCTGCTGCGGGCGACGAGGCATCACCAGCCGATCGTCAACGGCGTCTCGGGCTTCGTGCCGCCGGAGCTGATCAAGCTGTCGACGATGTGGAGCGCCTCGCCCATCGGCGACGACTTCGTGGACGAGCTGCAGCGCATCGGCGTCCGCACCCTCGTGGTCCACGCCGACCTCCTCGGCGGACGGGACAAGGTCGTGCGCGACTGGCTGCGGCGGGAGCTCGATCGAGGCCGCATCGGCTTCGTGCGCCGTTTCACCAATGGCATCCAGGGCGACTGGCTGTTCACCATCGGCGGCGGCCTGGTCCGGCCGGCGGAGCTGGAGACGTTTCTGAGCGGCGGCTTCACCTACAGCGACGCGACCTTCGGCGTGCTCGACTTTCCGCGCGCCGGCGAGCGCTTGCCGCGGGAAGGCGCGCAGTTCTCGGGGTGGGCTTTGTCGCCGCACGGCATCCGCGAGGTCAACCTCCTCTTCGACAACGGCGGGGTGCGCCTGCCGACGCGGCTGATCGAGGATGAAGGGCTGAAGGGCGGCTTCCCCTGGTACCCGAACGTGCCGCGTCCCCGCTTCGTGGCGCCGTTCCGCCACCGGCCCCGCAACATCCGCTCCGAGACCGACGTGCAGGTGGAGATCGTCGACGGGCGCGGGGAGCGGACGCTGCTCGAGGGGTCGTGGATCGACTGGCCGTGACCTCTGCTACGATCCCGCCCCTATGCGTAAATTGCTGACTCTTGCCGTCCTCGCAGCACTGCCCATCATCACCACCGCCCAGCTCAAGCTGCCGCGCCCCTCGCCGAAGCAGACCATCACCCAGTCGGTCGGCCTGACCGACATCACCATCAGCTACAGCCGCCCCGGCGTGAAGGGCCGCTCGATCTGGGGCTCGCTCGTGCCGTACGGTCAGGTGTGGCGCACCGGCGCCAACGAGGCGACCACCATCCAGTTCAGCACGGACGTCACCGTCGGCGGCAAGCAGCTGCCCGCCGGCACATACAGCCTGCACACCATTCCGGGCCGGGACTCCTGGCTGATCGTCCTCAACAGCGATACGAACCTGTGGGGCAGCTTCGACTTCGACCCGGCCAAGGACCTGCTGCGCTTCGAGGCCAAACCGGAGGCCGCGCCGTTCACCGAGTGGCTGACCTTCGACTTCGCGGACCCGGGCCCGGAGACGGCGAAGATCGTCCTGCGCTGGGAGAAGATCGCCGTGCCGTTCCAGGTGATGACCGGCACCTCCGCCCGGGCCATGGCGAACATCCAGGACGCGCTGGCGAAGGCCGCTCCCGACGACTGGCAGACGCCGTACTCCGCGGCCGGCTACGCCTTCGATCAGGGCAACATCGCGAACGCGACGACGTGGCTCGACAGGTCGCTGGCGACGAAGCAAACCATGCCCGCCCTCTGGCTGAAGGCCCGCATGCAGGCCAAGGCCGGCAACAAGGCGGAGGCGATGAAGACCGCGAACGCCGCCCTCGCCCTGGCCGGCCCGAATGACAAGGACTTCGCGAGCGAGATCAGGCGCCTTTCGGCCTTGTGGAAGTGACGTAGCTGCCGGTTGCCGGCTCCTCGCGGGGCCAGCAACCGGATCAGAGCTTCAGAATCAGCTTCGTCATGTCGTGCTGGTTGCCGTCCGGGTCGGTCCCGTAGCCGGGCTGCACGGTGGACTGGAAGCCGAGCTCTTCGAGCGTGGCCACCGCATCCGCCTCCAGGTCGGAGATGAGCATGCAGCTGAGGTGGCGCAGGCCGGCCTCGCGGCCGATGCGGATCAGCTGGTTGACCAGCGTCGTGCCGAGGCCGACGCCGCGGTAGGCGGAGTCGAGGAACCAGCGGATGCGGCCCACCATGCGCAGCGGTCCGCCGTGGCGGCGATGGAGCGTGGCGTCGCCCACGATGTGGTGGCCGTCGAGGGCGAGGAGGGGGAAGACGTTCGAGTAGTTGATGTTGCGGCCCCAGCTCTCGATGAGCGACTTGTTGTCGATCGGGTCCCAGGCGAAGCGGCGATGTTCGAGGGGCAGGCCGTGGAAGAAGTCGTAGAGCGCGTCGACGTCTTTTTCGGTGAAGGGGCGGAGCAGGACGCGGCGACCGTCGCGAAGCACGGCCTCCTGCGGATAGCGATGCGGCAAGCTGGTTACCTCCGGCGGCGGAGTCTACATCAGCGTACGGCCAACGGATCCATGGAACGGAAGACGGTCCGCAGCTGCCCGTCGGTCAGCTTGTCCATCTGCGGCAGGAGCGGCTGGCTGGGGTCGAGGCTGGCGATCTCCGCCGCGTGCGCCTTCATCCAGGCGACGATCCCTTCGGCAATGCGCTTGTTCGCCTTGCCGTGCGGCGTGGCGGAGCCGATCTCGCCGCTGATGATGCCGCCGGTCAAGGCCTTCCGCGGCGCCGGCCCGAGGGCGACTTCGGAGAGCTTGGCGCGGAACTCCAGCTCGGGCGAGTCGTCGATCCCGTCCTTCATGTCGATGGCGTGCCGCCCCTCGTGGGCCCAGATGGACGAGTCGAAGACGTCCTTGTTGACCCGATCGAGGAAGGCGTCTCGCAGCGCGTCGCCTCCCAGCCCCTTCGCCTTCAGCTCGGCGAGCACGCCGTCGGCGTACTGCCGGTCGAGGCGCATGGCCAGACCGGGGAAGTAGCGGATCGACTGCGCCGCGCCGCGCTCGGCGTCGCGCTTCGTCTCCTCCGCGATCTCCTTGTCGCGCTTGGCGCGCAGCTCGGGGTCGGCGGTGCGCAGCCAGATGCGCACCGGCCCGTCGGCGTACATCGGCCGCACCTGGTAGATCACGCCGTTGTCCGACCAGCCGCCGTCGCCGCTGCCGCCGTCCGAGCGCCAGCTGCTGTAGCCGTTGGATACGATGCCGTCCATGGCGATGAAGCGCAGCGTGCCGCGCTTGCCGTACTGCGAGACCTCGCGCTTCTCGTCGACGATGCGGTGCCCGTAGTGGAGGTCGAGCACGCCGCCGGTCTTGCCGAGGTTGAGGATGGCTCCGTAGCGTTGATCGAGCTGTTTGACGAGCGCGTCCCGCGAGTAAGTGCCGGTTCCGCTCCAGAGCGTGCGCCCCACATCGTCGAGCGCCTTCTGGAAGGCTCTGTCATCTCGCTTGCCGATGGCGACGGTGCGGTAATGCTCCTCGGCGATGTCGTGGATTTTCCTCAGCGCTCTTTCGTACATCACGACCTCTTTGTTCCCGGCGAGCACCGCCTCGGTGAAGAGCTTCGCATCGGCCAGCGCCTTGCCGAGGTCCGTCACGGTTGCCGGTACGTTGCCGTAGTACCAGCGCCACGCCTGCATCGCAGTATTCGTGTCGCCGGTCATCAGCGCGGCGTCGAGCAGGAGTCGCGAGACGGGGAGCGTCGGGCCGTCTTTTTCGATCACGCCTTTGAGCGCTTCCTCGGCCGTTCGCAACGGCGCCTGATCCACCTCTTTGCCGGCGAGCCGTTCGCGAATGGCCGCCTCGACGTCGATGCCGGCCCTGACGGTGATTGCACGCGTGCGCTGGCTCCGCTCCGCCGCCTTCGCGATCGCCTCACCCGCGGCCCTGCGCGCGGCGGGCAGGTCGCGCACGAGCTCCGCCTCCATCCGCGCGCGCTCGAGCAACGCGTCGGTTGCCATGTCGCCGTCCGCCCGGACGAGCGCCAACGCCCGCCGCCCCGCCGCCGCATCATGAAACGCCCGCCACTCGATGTTGGCCAGCCGGATCGCCGCCTTGTCCCTCCGCGACGGATCACTGTCCTTGCCCGCAGCCTCCCGAAACAACTCCCGCGCCTTGTCGAACTTGCTGTCCGCCACCGCCGCCTCCGCGGCATCGAACGGCGATTCCGCGGCCCTGGCGCAGGCAACCGTGAGGAGGAAGAGGACGAGGAGGAGACGGCGCATACCCGCAGGGTACGCGGGCGGGAGGGTGGGGGGCTTGGATGGGGGTAGCGGATTGGAAAGGGATTAGCGCGGCTCTTTAGTCCGTGCGAGAGAGATCGTGGATGGAGTACCGCGCGTCGCGGATCATCTCGACGATCTTATCGAGACGGAGCTGCCCGGAGTTCATCCGCTCACGCGCGCACAGCGGATAGAAGTGGCAGTTGTAGACCGTGAAGACAATCGCCTCGAACAGCGGCGTGTAGCGCGCATAGAACGAACAGTTGATGAAGACGCTGCGATCGTATTCGCGCTGCGAAACCGTCATTGCCTACGACGTCGCTCCGCGGCGATCTGCTTGATGGCCGCCGTGATGGCCGCCGCGTTCGGGCCGGGTTCAGCCCGCGGCAGCGGTCGCGTCGGCCACTCCGGACCATCCTTGATCGATTTCGGCTTCGTGGTGGCAGTCCGCTTCGTCGTTTTTGCTTTTGCCAAACCCGAAATCATACCCGCCGGAACTCCGCCGGAGTCATGCCCGTGGCCACGCGAAACGTCCGCGTGAAGTGGCTCTGATCCGCAAATCCTGCCTCGGTCGCGATGGTCGCGAGCGGGCAGCCGGAGCGGATGCGTTCCCTGGCGAAAGCGACGCGCAGGTCGCGCACCAGGTCGCCCACCGTGCAGCCGTAGTGTTGGCGGAAAGCGCGGGCCAGATGCACCGGGTGTACGGACACCTCGGCGGCCAGGGTGCGGAGGGTGGGTGGGGCGGCGAAGCGGGCGGTCACGATCGCATGCGCCTTGCGCAGCCAGGCCGGCGCGCGGGCACCGGAGGCGGAGGAGCGGGCGGTCTCGGCGAAAAGCTCGAGGAGCAGGCCCTCCACGGCGATGGGGGAGAGGTCGTCGTTGCGGCGGAACTCGCGGGCCAGGCGGGCGCCGATGGCCGAGGTCGATGGCGTGAAGAGGACGGCCGAGCGCTCGAAGGAGTCGCCGCGGGTGGCGAGGGCGCGGAGCCAGGAGCGGTCGAAGTGCAGGTTGAGGCAAACGGCGGCGCGCGATGCGAACTCGTCGGCGTGATGCTCCCCCGCCGGATGCAGCACCAGCGCGCGGGAGAGGCAGTCGCGCGCGCCGCCGCGCAGGCGCTCGCGATAGCGGCCGCTGATCACGAAGGTGAGGTACGCCTCTTCATGTCCGTGCCAGGGAAGGGAAGGGGTGGAGTAGCGCGTGAGCGACAGCGCGAAGCCGCCGAGCTGGCGCGCGGCCACGCGGACGCCGAAGAACTCGTTGCGGGCCAGGTTTCGCGTCACGCTGCCTCCGCCACCTCGTCCCCGTCCGGCTCGCGGTCCGGCAGCATCCGCTCGATGAGCAGCGCGGCGATCACGCCGACCACGCAGCCGATCACGTTCCACCACAGCCAGGCGAGGTTGGTGAAGAGCGAGAAGTAGAGCACCGTCGCCTCCCCCACGATCGCGCCGAGGCAGGTCGCCGTGCCGCCGACCGTCTTGGTGAAGAAGGCGAGGATGAAGATGGCCAGGATGGTGCCGTAAAAATAGGAGCCGAGCTTGTTCACCGCCTCGATGAGCGAGCCGAGGCGCGCGGCGTACATGGCGAAGGCGATGGCGAACGCGCCCCAGAACACGGTCAGCCACTTCGACCACCGCACGTAATCCAGCTCCGTCGCGTCCGGGTTGACGTAGCGCTTGTAGATGTCCACCACGCTCGTGGATGACAACGCGTTCAGGCCCGACGCGGTGGACGACATCGAGGCGCAGAAGATGGCCGCCATCACCAGCCCCACCACCCCGGCGGGGAGGAAGCGGAGCACGAAGCTGAGGAAGATGTAGTTGGTGTCGCTGACGTCCGCCGCCGCGTCGTTGCGCCGGATCAGATCGATGGCCGCCTTGCGCGTGGCCGCGTCGCGCACCTGGATGGCCCGCACCTTCTCCTGCGCGACGTACGCGCCGGCCGAGTCGTTCGCGCGCATGGCGGTGACGAGCTGGCGCACGTACTCCCGCTTCTGCACGAAATTCGCGCGGTGCGCGTCCTCCAGCTCCGCGTAATTCGCGGCGAAGCGGCTCACCCCGATCTTGGCCCGCTCGGCGGTGTTGAAGAAGAGCGGCGGGGCGACGAACTGGTAGAAGACGAAGACCATCGCGCCGACGAAGAGGATGAAGAACTGCATCGGCACCTTGACCATGCCGTTGAAGAGCAGGCCCAGGCGCGACTCGGCCGGCGTCTCGCCGGTGAGGTAGCGCTGCACCTGCGACTGGTCGCAGCCGAAGTAGGAGAGGGCCACCATCAGGCCGCCGATCAGGCCCGACCAGAAGGTGTAGTTGGTGGTCAGGTCGAAGGAGAAGTCGATCGCGTTGAGGCGCCCCATCCGGCCCGCCACCCGCACCGCCTCGAGGAAGGAGATGTCGCCGGGGATGGAGCGGATGGCGATGATCAGCGCCGTGGCCATGCCGCCGAGGATGATCAGCATCTGCTGCACGTGCGTCCAGCTGACCGCCTTCGTGCCGCCGGTGGCGGTGTAGATGATGACCAGCGTGCCGATGATCAGGTTCGTGGCGTAGAGATTCCAGCCGAGGAGCACCGAGACGATCAGCGCCGGCGCGTAGATGGTGAGGCCGGTGGAGAGCCCGCGCTGGATGAGGAACAGGATGGCGGTCAGCGTGCGCGTCTTCGCGTCGAAGCGCGACTCGAGGTACTCGTACGCGGTGTAGACCTTCAGGCGGTGGAAGATCGGCACGGCGAACATCGACAGCAGCACCATCGCCACCGGCAGCCCGAGGTAGAACTGCACGAAGCGCATGCCGTCCGCGTAGGCTTGGCCGGGGGTGGAGAGGAAGGTGATGGCGCTGGCCTGGGTGGCCATGATGGAGAGGGCGATGGTCGGCCAGTGCAGCTTGCGGTCGGCCAGGATGTAGGAGTCGAGGTTGCGCTGCCGGCGACCCTTCCACAGTCCGTACGCCACGATGAAGCCGAGCGTGGCGCCGAGGACCAGCCAGTCCAACCGGCTCAACGGAAGTACCTCGTGAACGCGTAGAAGATCGCGATCAGGATGGCGAGGTTCACCAGCACCGCGACGTAGAGCGTGGTCCAGGTGCGGCCGATGGGGGGACGGTCGGAAGACATAGTTGCTGGTTACTGGTTGCTGGTTACTAGTAGCTCGTGGAATCTACGATCAATCGGCGAATTCGTTCATCACGCGAGCGGGAACAGCCGGTTACGTTCTACGAACAACCAGTAACCAGCAACCAGCAACTACTTCGCCGACACCAGATTCACGAACAACTTGTACGCCCCCGACACGCCGGCCGGCAGCTGGCGGAACCAGGCGTAGGAGGTGTAGATGTACACGCCCTTGCCGTAGCGTGCGAAGAGCTCGCCGCCCGGGCGCTCCGGCTCGCCCGGATCGTGGGAGGAGAGGATGGTCTGGTACTGCGGATCGGCGTCCGTCGTGAAGTAGACGCCGCGCTCCTGGACCCAGCCCTTGAAGTCGTCCGGGGTGATCTTGTTCGGCGTGTTGAGCAGCGGATGGTCGGGCGCGAGCAGCGTCACCGGCGCGTCCTCCACCGTCACCCGGTCGGTCGTCACCTTGAACGGGTACGGCCCGAGCTGATCGACCACCAGGTTGTTGTTGACGTTGTACTGCACCACGTACGTGCCGCCGTTGCGCACGTACTCCATCAGCTTCGGCTGCGCGAACCGCAGCCGCTTGCGCGTGTTGTAGGCGCGCACGCCGGCCACCACGGCGTCGTAGCGCGAGAAGTCCCCCCGCTCCAGATCGGCATCGCTGAGCAGGGTGACCTCGTAGCCGACCTGCTTGAGCGCCTCGCCCACCTCGTCGCCCGAGCCCATGATGTAGCCGATGGAGCGGCCCCGGCGCTTGATGTCATCCCGCACCACCTTGGCCACCGCGTCTCCGAACACCCGCTGGGGCGGGATGTGCGGGTACTCGATCTCGGTCAGCCCCCAAACGCTCTTCTTCCCGTTCGGCAGCTCGACCTCCGCGAATACCTTGCCGTCCGCCTTTTCTTTGGGCGGGGTGACGTTGAAGATGGGGCGCGCCTCGTCGCCCTTCGCGGCGAACGTGACCTTCGCCGAATCGGGCGTCACCGTCCAGCCGGGAGGCGTCTTGATCCGCACCGTCGCCTCGGTCTGCCCCACGAAGCTCTGCAGGTAGACGGACATCGGCTTGGGCGCCGCCTCCGGGTAGATGTAGACGCGCGAGGCGAGGTTCGCGGTGATCTCCGGCACCACGTCCACCGGCCGCACGATCTCGCCGCGCACCGGATCGGTCCAGCGGTAGACGATCGGCACGACATACATCAGGGAGTGCAGCCCCTCGTCCTGCAGGGTGATGATCAGGCTGAGCGACGGCGGGTTCTCCGGCATGCCGATCAGCGTCTGCTCGGGGACGGAGTACGACCCGCCTTTCGGCGGCGCGGCGAGCCAGTAAGGCTGAGAGTACGCCGTGTCCGCCGGCACCTTGATGGCGAGCTCGGTGCGGACGGGGACGTTGTTCTTCAGCACCTCGCCCACGCCTTTGCTCGGGTTGGCCACGCGCGAGGCGATGGTGGACAGCATGAACGGATAGTCGGAGCGGTTGACCACGCTCACGTTCACCTTCATCTCGCCGCCCGGCACGATGGAGGAGTCGGCGGCCGCGACGTCGATGGCCAGGCCGGCGCAGGCGCGGATGGCCTCCAGCAGCTCGCGCCGCTTGACGTCGATCCAGGGGTGCTTGCTCAGCGCCCACTGGCCGCCCCGCGCCGTGACGCGATCCAGCTCGTCGTAAGCCTGGAGCAGCAGCGGGATCGACTTCGGCGGATTCTTCGGATCGAACTGGTCGGCCGCCTGGGCCAGGATGCGCCCGAGGTTCTCCGCGCCGGGGTAGCGCGACCAAGTGGTGTCGATGCCCTCGAAGAGGTCCTTGGTGGCCGGATCGCCGCCCAGCTGGTCGAAGTAATTGATGGTGGTGCCGCGGCGCTCCGCCACGCCGAAGCCCTGGCTCTTGTGCTGGCTGCGGCTCTCCGCGGCGATCTCGGTGTAGGCGCGGCCGAGGAGCTGGTTGTAGCTGCCCAGATCGACGCGCAGCGACTTGGCGACGCTGGGATCGTCCGGCTTGATGGGCTGGAAGGAGAAGCGGTTCCAGAAGATGCGCCGCGGCTGCCAGACGGTGACGTAGCGCAGCTGGTCAGGGAAGCGGCCCGGATCGGCGGCGGCCTTGAAGGCATCCACGGCCAGGATCGCGGACGCGGTGTGGTGGCCGTGGCCGCCTTCGCCGGTGGTGGGGAAGCGGGTGATGAGCACGTCCGGCTGGAAGCGGCGGATGTTCCACACCACGTCGCCCAGCACGGTGTCGTAGCCCCAGATGTTCAGCGTCTCCATGGGGTTCTTGGAGAAGCCGAAGTCGATGGCGCGGGTGAACAGCTGCTCGGCGCCGTCGATGCGGCGGGCGGCGAGCAATTCCTGGGTCCGGATCACGCCGAGGAGCTCGCCCTTTTCGTCGCCGATCAGGTTCTGGCCGCCGTCGCCGCGGGTGCAGGAGAGGTAGCCGGTGCGATAGAGGCGGTCGTTGGACAGCCAGGCCAGCATGGCCGTGTTTTCGTCGTCCGGATGGGCGGCCACGTACATGGCGCTGCCGACGACGGTGAGCTTGCGCAGGGCGAGCTGCAACTGCGCCGCGTCGACCGGCTGATAGGTCGTCGCGGCATGGATGAGTCCGGGTACCAGCGTCGCCAGAAAAGCGACGGAAAAAAGGAGTCGGCGCATGCGGGCGCAGGATAGCATTGCGGGCAGGAGGGAACATGAAGTCCCAGTCACGCTTGCTAGTCGTTTTGTTGCTCCTGCCGCTGCTCGCCTGCTCGGCTGTGATGGCCCAGAAACAGGCCGCCGCGACCGCTCCCGATACGCTGGAGTTCCACAATCTGAAGGTCTTGCCCCAGAACATCACTCACGATGAGCTGGTCAACACGATGCGCTTCTTCTCCCGCTCCCTCGGCGTCCGCTGCGGCCACTGCCACGTGGCGAATCCGGCGGGCACCAAGCCGGAGTTCGACTTCCCCTCCGACGCCAAGCCGGAGAAGGAAACGGCCCGGGTGATGATGCGCATGACCAGCGCGATCAATACCGATTGGGTGGCCAAGGTGGCCGAGCACGACACGAAGGTGACGTGCATGACCTGCCACCGGGGCAAGGTCGCCCCGAACGACTTCGACCCCGCCCCGGCCGCGCCGCGCGCCGCGGGTGCTCCGGGCGCGACCGGTGCCACCGGCGCCACCGGTGCTACCGGCGCGACGGGCACGCCCGCGCCTACGCCGAAGCCGTGACGCCGTGTCATCCTGAGGCGCGCAGACGCCGAAGGATCCCTACCGATCTCGCGCCGCGCCTGAAGGTACGGATGCTTCATCGTTTCCGCGACTCAGGATGACACGTGACCCCTACGACATCGCCGTCATCGGCGCCGGCGCGGCCGGGCTGATGGCGGCGATCTTCGCTTCGCGGGAAGGGGCCCGCGTGGTGGCCCTCGACGGCGCGGCGCGCATCGGGGCCAAGATCCTCATCTCCGGCGGCGGCCGCTGCAACGTCACGCACGACGTGGTCCGCCCCGACGACTTCAACGGCAACCGCAACGCCATCGCCCGCGTGCTGCGCACGTTCGAGGTCGAGGCCACCATCGCCTTCTTCGCCGGGCTCGGCGTCGGGCTCAAGCGCGAGGAGACCGGCAAGCTCTTCCCGGTGACGGACAAGGCCCGCACGGTCCTCGACGCCCTGCTCCGCGCGGCGGAGCAGGTGGATGTGCTGACCAGCCATCGCGTGGAAAACGTAGGGCCGGCTCTCCAGCCGGCCCCGGACCGACTGGAGAGTCGGTCCTACGTGCTTCGCACCGCGGGCGGCGACATTCACGCTCGCCGCCTCATCCTCGCCACCGGCGGCCGCAGCGTCCCCAAAACGGGCAGCGATGGCAGCGGCTACGCCATCGCCAAGTCCCTCGGCCACACCGTCACGCCGCTCTTCCCCGCGCTCGTTCCTCTCCTCCTGGAGAACCCGCCGCCCCTCTCCGGCACGAGCGTGGAGGCGGAATTGAGCGTGCGCGGCGAAACCGGCCGGGTGCTCCATCGCCAGCGCGGCGCCATGCTCTTCACCCACTTCGGCATCAGCGGCCCGGTGGTGCTGGACGTCAGCCGCCACTGGCTGGCCCATCAACCGGCCACGCTCCACGCCGACTTTTTGCCGGGCCTGGAGCTGGAGCAGGCCCTCCTCGACGAGGCGAAGCGCAATCCGCATGCAACCGTGAACGGCTTCCTCAAGCGCCGCCTGCCCGACCGCCTGGTTGACGCTTTCGCAAACATGCAGACTCCGCTGGGCAGACTGTCACGCGAAGAGCGGCGCCAGGTCGTAAGAGAGATGAAGGAGCACCGTCTGGCCGTGACGGGAGACCGCGGCTTCGATTACGCGGAGGTCACGGCGGGCGGCGTTCCTCTCTCCGAGGTGGACCTCTCCACCATGCGGTCACGGACGTGCGAGGGGCTGTATCTCTGCGGCGAGATCCTCGATGTGGATGGAAGAATCGGCGGGTACAACTTCCAGTGGGCCTGGGCCAGCGGACGGCTCGCCGGCCTGCACGCCGCGCGTTTTGCATAGGATGTCCCGCTCACCGGACCGGTTCGCCCCCTGGCTCGTTCTGGCCGTCTTCCTCGGGCTGACCGGCGTCGCCACGATGTACGTCTCGCGCATGGCCGACCTCGCCGTGCGCAACCGCTTCGACAGCGCGGCGCAGACCACGCGCGACGCGATCGAAGGCCGCATCGACACGTACGTCAACGTCCTCACCGCGGCGAACGGCCTGTTCGCCGCCGAGTCGTCGGTGACGCAGGACGAGTTCCGCAACTACGTCCGCAATCTCGACGTGCAGCGCCGCTATCCCGGCATGCAGGGCATGGGCCTCATGGTCCGCTTCCCCCAGGACCGCCTGCAGGAGGTGATCAGCACGATGCGCGGCGAGGGCTACTCCGATTTCCGGGTCTGGCCAAAGGAGCCGCCGCGCCCGGAATACACCGCGGTCATCGTCCTCGAGCCGCAGGACCCGCGCAATCTCGCCGCCCTCGGATACGACATGTCGGCCGATCCGTCCCGCCGCACGGCCATGTTCCGCGCCCGCGACGACGGCCAGCCCGCCGCCACCGGCCGGGTCGAGCTGCTGCCGGACGGCGGCGGAGAGCGGCACGTCGGGTTCCTGATCTTCATCCCCATCTACCTCCCCGCCAAACCGGAGACGCCGGCGCAGCGCCGCGATGCGCTCTACGGCTGGGTCTACGCGCCGTTCCGCGCGCAGGAGCTGTTCAGCGGCCCGCTCGCCGCACAGCATCAGATGTTCGATCTGGTGGAGGTCTACGACGGGCCGCGACTCCTCTTCCGGCAGGGCGCGGATGGCGATGCGCACTTCACGCGCAGGCTGCAGATCACCGTGGCGGACCGGAAGTGGACGGTCGTCTTCCGCCGCGCCGGCGCCGGCGCGTTCTCATCGCTCCTCTCCATGGCCACGCTCGCCGGCGGCCTGGTCATCACCATGCTCTTCTTCACGCTGGTCCGGCTGCAGACCCGGGGACGCTTCGCGGCCGAAGCGACGGCCGAGCGGTTGCGCCGTTCGGAGGGAGAGCTGCAGCGGGCCAATCAGGCCAAGGACGAGTTCCTGGCCACCCTCTCCCACGAGCTGCGCACGCCGATGACCGCCATCATCGGCTGGGCGCGCCTCCTCGGCGAAGGCGATCTCGATCCGGAAACGACCGGCACGGCCATCGACGCCATCCAGAAGAGCTCCCGCGCTCAGGCGCAGCTCATCGACGACCTGCTCGACGTCTCGCGCATCACCGCCGGGAAGATGCACATCGACCCGCGGCCGATCGAGCTCGCGCCGGTCGTCGCCGCGGCGCTCGACTCCATCGCGCCCGCCGCGGAGACGAAGGGCGTGCGCCTCGAGCGCGAGCTGCCGCCGCGGCCGCTCGTCGTCAGCGGCGACGCGCACCGTCTGCAGCAGGTGCTCTGGAACCTGATGACGAACGCGGTGAAGTTCACGCCGCGGGGCGGCTCGGTACGAGTCTCCCTCCGCGGCGACAACGGCGACGCGGTGATCGAGGTGACGGATACCGGCCGCGGCATCGATCCCGAGTTCCTGCCCCACGTCTTCGAGCGCTTCCGCCAGGCGGACAGCTCGATGACGCGCGCTTACACGGGCCTCGGGCTCGGCCTGGCCATCGTGCGCCATCTGGTGGAGATGCACGGCGGCAGCGTGTCCGCTTCCAGTGAGGGGGAGGGGAAGGGCGCGACGTTCGTCGTCCGCCTGCCGCTGCTCTCCGCCATGCCGCGGCCGCAGGAGAGCGGCCCGGCTTCTTACGAGAACGACGTGCTGCGGAACGCGCGCCTGCTGATCGTCGATGACGAGGAGTCGGTGCGCAATTACGCGGCCGCCGTGTTCCGCATCTCCGGCGCGGACGCGCGGATCGTGGAGTCGGCGCGCGAGGCGCTCGCCCTCCTCGACCGCTGGCGGCCGGACGTCGTGATCACCGACCTCGGCATGCCGGACATGGACGGCTACGAGCTGCTGCGGCAGCTCCGCGGGCGCGGCCTCACCGTGCCGGTGATCGCGCTGACGGCATACGCCCGCCCCGAGGATCGGGAGACAGCGATGCGGGCAGGGTTCACCGCGTATGTAGCCAAGCCGGTGGAGCCGGAGGAGCTGCGGCGGCTGGTGGCGGACGTGCTGGCGACGTCGCGGCGATGAAGCTTCGCTGGCTGTTCGCCGCGCTCCTCGTGCTGCTGCCTCTGCTGCGCGTTGCCCTGACCTACCCGGTCTTCTGCCAGGTGCTGGACGAGCCGTATCACGTCGCGGCCGGATTGCAGTGGCTGAGCGAGGGGAGGTACGACCTGGAGGCGCAGCATCCGCCGCTGGCGCGGGTGCTGTTCGCGCTGCCGTCGTTCGTTCGCGGCGCGTCGGTCTCCGCTTCCGATGATGTCGTCGCCCGAGGCAACGCTCTGCTCGATCACCATCTCTCTGCTGCCCGTTTGCCCAATCTTCTCTTTCTCATCCTCGCCCTGGTGGTGGTCGGTTTGTGGACGCGCGAGCTGTACGGCGATGTCGCGGCGCTCCTGGCCATGGCGCTCTTCGGCGCGTTGCCTCCCGTGCTCGCCCATGCCGGCCTGGCCACGACGGACATGGCCGCCGCGGCGACGCTCGTCTTCGCTTTGTACGCGTTGCATCGCGGCAACGCGTGGCTGATCGGACTGGCCATCGGTCTGGGGCTGATCGCCAAATTCTCGTTCGTGTTGTTCTTCCCCGTTGCCGCTCTTTGCCTGCGTCGCCGCGTGCCTCTGCGCTCGCTGGCCATTGCGGTCCTCATCGTGTTCGGCGCCTATCGCTTCGACGTCGGCACGCTCGCCGCCGCCCGCCTGCGCGTGCTCGATCCCACCCTCCCCGAGAACACGGCGACGAAATACGCTTCGGCGCCCGGTTACGAATGGGTGCGCGCCGATCACATCCGCCGCTACCAGCGCTTCGGCAACCTGGCCGAGACGCGCGGCGTGCGCAACATCGATTTCGTCGATTGGGCGAAAGCGACCGGCTACCCGTCGCCGCTCGCCGGCCGCCGCGGCGACACCATGGCCGGCGCCCCTCCCGTTCCCCCGCCCTCCCTGGCCGATCGCGTGCTGGAGCCGTTCCGGCGCGTGGGGCACCTCGTCGTGATGCGCGTGCCGATCCCCGCGCCGCTCTTCTGGGCCGGCATCGATGCGGTGCGTTTCCACGACGCCGCCGGCCACCCCGCGTTCCTGTTCGGCGAGATCCGCGATCACGGCTGGTGGTACTACTTCCCGGTCGTCCTCTTCTTCAAGACGCCCATCCCGTTTCTCATCCTCGCCGCGTTCGCTCTGCGCAACCGCATCGCTTTCGCCGCGGTGGCCATCCTGCTGGTGGCCATGACCAGCTCGATCAACATCGGCGTCCGCCACATTTTGCCGGTCTATCCGCTGCTTGCCATCTGCGCCGCCCACGCCGCCACCCGCCTCCCGCGCCTCTTGGTCGCCGCGCTGCTGACGTGGTTCCTGGTCACGACGACGCTCGCCCACCCCGACTACCTCGCCTGGTTCAACGAGGCCGCCGGCCCCCACCCGGAGAGCATCGCGCTGGACAGCAACCTCGATTGGGGCCAGGACCTGGCCCGCCTCGCCCGCCACCACCCGACCCCCCTGCACATCGCCTACTTCGGCACCGCCTCGATCGCCGGCATCGGCGAGCCCCTCCCGCCCGCCACGCCGGTGCACGGCTGGGTCGCCATCAGCGAGATGAAGCTGCGCTTCGAGGACTACCGCTGGCTGCAGGGCCGCCGGGCGGTGGGGAGGGTGGGGCAGTCGATCCGGCTGTATTACGTGCCGTAACGCGCCGGCCGCGCGGCACGTCGGGTCCGAACGAGGAAGTCTTTTTTCTCCCGCGGTCATCCCGAACATCAGCGTCGAGGAGGGGAAGATCGCTTCCCGGACGTTCTCCTTCGAGCTTCCGCTAATACATCAACCTCTTCAGCGGCGGATCGAAATCGAACGACCCCAGGAGCAGCCACCGTCTCGCCTCCCGCTCCCGTCCCGGGCGGGCCACGAGCGGGGTGGTGTAGTGCCAGAAGGGGAGGCGGTAGACGGCGATGCCGCTGCGGGTCGCCACTTCGTGCGACTGCGACAGGTAGCCGCGCTCCTCGTAGACGAGCCACTGCGATTGCACGGCGTCGTTCGAGAACATGATGTGCAGGTCGACGAAGCCGTTGCGGGCCACCTCGGACTCCGGATGGTGATCGTTGTGCGGGCCGCTGTAGTCGCCCTGTTCGTAGCAGATGACCTGCCGCCCCCAATGTGCCGCGTTGAGCGGCGCCCCCACCACCGCCTCGGCGAAGCGGAGGAAGCTCTGCGACTCCATCATCTGGCTCAGGCCGACCCGGCGTCCCGCATCGAGCGCGTAGGACTTGCGCGAGTTCAGCGTCGCCGTCTTGACGCGCACCGTCTTGCGCAGCGAGTCGGTGTAGTTCTTCTTCATCTTCGTGATCGCTTCGCGCGGGATGGGCGTGTGCATCTTCCGCAGGAGCGGATAGAACGCCTCGTCCAGCGCGCCGATGCAGCGCGCCGCCGCCGCGTCGTCGATCAGGTCGGAGAGGACCACGATCGGCGTCGCGCCGCGCCGGCGGAAGACGTCGAAGCGCGGCGGCTCGTCGAGCAGCTTCCGCCCGCGCGCGTTGAGGAGATCCGCGAATTCGTGGGGGAACATGGGGGGGATTGTAACGATGAACGATGAAGGATGAACGATGAACGGAGCGAAACACTCTAATTAGTTGACGAATCAACCAATGTCGCGTAATCTAATTTCGTGGTCAGCATCCAGAAAGAGTTGAAGCAGCAGCGGCCTTTCCCCTCCAAGACGCAGGAGGCGGTCGTGGCCCTCATCCGTACGGCCGACCTGGCCCGGCGCGTCATGAACGGGCTCGTCGAGCCGCTCGGCATCACCGTGCAGCAGTACAACGTCCTGCGCATCCTGCGGGGGGCGGGGGTGGAGGGGCTGCCCACGCTGGACATCGCGGAGCGGATGATCGAGCAGACGCCCGGCATCACCCGCCTGATCGACCGGCTGGAAGCGAAGCAGCTGGTCAGCCGCGAGCGCTGCCCGACCGACCGGCGCCAGGTCTTCTGCCGCATCACGCCCGAGGGTCTCGCCCTCCTGGGGCGCCTCGACGCGCCGTCCGCCACGGCCCAGAACGACGCCCTCTCCGCAATCACGAAAAAAGAGCTCGCCCAGCTGCTCGGGATCCTCGACCGGCTGCGCGATGGAATGCACACGTATCTCGATGGAGGCCAGTAAATACCATGCGTAAGTTCATCCTCACCGCCGCACTCGCAATCGCCGCCGCCCTGCCGCTCGCCGCCGAGCCGCAGACGTGGGTGGTCGACAAGTCGCACTCCGAGGTCACGTTCGACGTCAAGCACATGATGTCGAAGGTGCGCGGACGCTTCGACGACTTCTCCGGCACCGTCATCGCCGACCCGGCGAAGCCCGCCGCTTCGTCGGTGGAGTTCACCATCAAGTCGGCCAGCGTCAACACCAACACCGCCGACCGCGACAAGCACCTCCGCACCGGCGACTTCTTCGATTCCGAAAAGTACCCGGACATCACCTTCAAGAGCACGTCCATCAAGCCGACCAAGCAGAAGGACGTCTACGCCGCCACCGGCAACCTCACCATCCGCGGCGTGACGAAGCAGGTCACCCTCCCCGTCACGTACCTGGGCACGCAGAAAGACCCGTATGGCAACACGAAGGCGGGCTTCGAAGTGGCGACGAAGATCAATCGCAAGGACTACGGCCTGAACTGGAACAAGGCGCTGGACAACGGCGGCTGGCTGGTGGGGGATGATGTGAACATCGACATCAACATTGAGGCAGTGAAGAAATAAGAATGAATGTAGGGCCGGCTCTCAGCCGGCCCGTCATCAACCGATAGTTGGGCCGGCTGGAGAGCCGGCCCTACGTTTACCGGTTCGCCAGCGCCCTCTCCGTCGCGGCCAGCAGCGCCTCCGGGCCCACCGGCGCGCCGGACGCGTGGCGCATCCAGAGGTCCGGCGTCACGCTGCCGAATTTGGCCATCCGTTCGAACTCGCTGCCGATGTTGCCCGCCTTCTCCATCTGCTCCTCGATCTGGAAGGCGATCATGTGGCCGATGGGGTAGTCGGGCAGGTACATGTAGTAGTTGACCATGTGCGCGTAGACGCCGAGGAGCGTGACGTCTCGCTCGCCGAAGACGGGGGCGTAGTAGCGGTTCCAGACGTCCTTGGCGATGCGCACCGTCGCGTCGCGCAACTGGGCCGGCGTGGCGTCGGGATGGTCGTACATCCAGTGCCACATCTCCATCTCCACCAGCGCCACGCCGGAGATCTCGTACGTGCCCCAGAAGTCGTTCAGCGTCTGCAGCGACCGCGCCTCGGCTGACGGCCTGGCCAGCCCCAGCAGCTCCAGATCCTTGGCCTGGAACACGAACGCCAGCGCCTCGGTGAACGCGTTGTTCGGCACGCCGGAGAGCGTGTAGTAGTCGATGTCGTTCAGGGAGAAGACCTGCTCCACCGTGTGCCCCATCTCGTGCACGGCGATGTTGTAGCCCTTGTAGTCCATCCCCTCCCCGCCGACGCGGGTGCGCAGGCGCGGCTTGTCCTGGCGGTGCGATGAGGGCAGCGCGTGTCCGGAGCCGCGCGCCGGATCGACGGCGATCCGCGCGGCGAGAGACGCCGCGCGCTCCTTCGTGAAGCCGAGCTGCTCGAGCAGGCGCGGCATGTCCGCCGCGTATGCCGCGGCCGTCGGATAGCGCTTGCGCACCAGCTCATCGAGTTGCTCGCCGGTGTACTCCGCGCGCGGGCGGAAGCCGTTGTACCAGAGGTCGAACGGCTCGAGCTTGCGGCCCAGGCGCTGCTCGATGAGCTTCCCGACGCGCGGCACGAGCGGCGAGGCGACGATCTGCTCCAGCATCTTCTTCACCCGCCCCTCGGGCAGCTGGCGGTCCTCCTCGAACTTCCGCGCGATGTGCGTCGGCGCGGTGGGGGAGTACGGATCGGCGAGCCGCGCCGCGTGGAAGGTGGAGAGGATCATCGCGTAGCGCGGCGCCTCACCGGCATCGGGCGGCCGGCCCAGCGACGAGGCCTCGTAATCGACGATCGTGGACGGCTTGATCTCGTTCGTGAACGGGTTCCAATCGACGCGCGGGTTGTCGACCACGACCGAGGGAATGGTGCCGTCGACGATGCGCTCCATCACCTTCTGGAGGATGCGCTGCTTGGCGATGCCGTGCTCCCGGTCGCTGTAGTCGGCCTTGATCTCGTCGCGCAGGTTCCAGTGCTCCAGCAGGCGCATCTTCGCCGGGAAAAGGCGCTCGCCTTTCGGGCCGAGGACGTGGTGCATCCAGATGTTGTACGTGGCGGCGAACTGCGAGGCGACCGCGGTGGTGCGCCCGATCTCGACGTTGACCGAGGAGGGGACGCGGCGCGAGAAGCGCAATGCGAGCTTTGCTTCCGCCCACTGTCGGCGCGACCACTTCTCGCCTTCCTGCAATCGCTGGTCGAGCGTGGTGAGCGGGAAATTGAGCAGGACCACGTGGGCCAGCCTGTTCCCGAAAAGGTCTTCATTCAGATGGGCGGACGGCTCATAGCCGGCCATCAATTCGTCGAACGGGAGGACGGGTCCGACGTCGAGATCGGACTGCCACTTCCAGTCGCGCGAGATCTCCGCCATGTGGCCGTCCACCGACTCGAGTGCGAACTGCAGGCGGTTGAAGAGGGCGTCGAGCGGCTCCCCTTCCGGCGCGAAGTTCGTGGTGGCGAAGTCCTCGAACGCGGCCGCGTCGCCATCCTCGGCGCGCCAGAACTCGGCGGCCTGGCGCACGCCGCGCTCGATGCGCGGCCGCTGCGCCTCGCCGTACTTCGCGACGAGCGTGGTCTGCACTTTGTCGATGGGGAGGGTGAGAGCGATGGCAAGAACGAGGGATTGCATCGGCGGGCATTATCGCCGCTTCGTGCGATGCGTCGCCTCCGCGGTCCAGGGGTCGTCCGGCCAGGGATGGCGTGGATAGCGGGCCCGCAACTCCTTGCGCACTTCGGGGTAGGTGTTGTTCCAGAAGCTGCGCAGGTCGCGCGTGACCTGCACCGGGCGGCCGTTCGGGGCGAGCAGTTGGAAGGTGATGGGCGTCTGGTTCGGGCCGAGGCGCGGCGTCTCGGCGAGGCCGAAGAGCTCCTGCAGTTTCGCGGAGGCGACGACGCTGCCGTCTTCGCGGTAATCGAGGCTCGCGCCGCGGCCGCTGGGCAGCCTGATCGAGGTTGGCGCGAGTTGATCGAGGTACTTGTCGGGAGCGGTCAATCCGGCGAACTTCAGGCGCGCCGCGAGGAGCGGATCGGGCTTCGCGTGCAAAGCGAGGAGGCGCCGCGCTTCCTCCGGATCGGCAGGCACCTGCTGCTCGCGCAACAGCATGCGGAGGTACCAGACGCGCTCGACGGCGCGGACGCGGTTGCCGTCGATGGAGTGCACCACATCGCGATGGGTCGGCGTCAGCCACTCGCGCTCGATCTTCACCACGCGGCGGATCAGGTCGCCGGTGACGTCCAACACCACCAGAAAGTCGCCGCCCGGATCGGCGACGCCGCGGGCGAGCGCGGCGCCGGTGCCGGTGGCGAGGGTGAAGCCGGTACCGCGGCGCATGGCCACGCGGTCGGGATAGCCGGCCAGCACGGCGCGGCGGAAGGTTTCGTCATCGATCTGCTCGCGATACGTGTCGCCGAGGAGGCGGCGGGCGATGGAGGAGAGCTCGCGGACCTCGGCCGGCGCGCCGCCGGAGAGCTCGACCGTGAGGGCGATGGCGTCTCTTGCGCCATGCGCGGCCAGCACGAGCCGGGCGAGGCGCGGGTGAAGCGGAAAGCGGCGGATCGCCGATCGCTGCTCGCCGATCGCCCCGAGCAAGGCGAGCAGCTCCAACGCGGCTTCGATCCGCGCGGGGTCGGGCTTCTCGAACCAGTCGAAGGTGAGCGGATCGCCGCCCCAGCTGAGGATGTCCAGCACGGTCGAGGTGAGATCGATGCGGCGCACCTCCGGTTCGCGGTGTTCGCGGAGGATGTCGCGCGGGTCCCACAGGCGCGTGGCGCGTCCCGGCTGCGTGCGTCCGGCCCGCCCGGCCCGCTGCGCGGCGGAGTCGAGCGAGATCTTCTCCAGCACGAGGTGATCGACCGCCGTTTCGGCGTCGAAGCGCAGCACCTTGTGCAGGCCGGCGTCGACCACGTCGGTTACCCCTTCCACGGTGAGCGACGTCTCGGCGACGTTGGTGGCCAGGATGACTTTGCGCCGAGCAGCGGGGGCGAGCGCGCGCTCCTGCGCGTCGACCTCCAGCGAGCCATGCAGCGGCAACACGAGCGCATCGACGCCGGCCAGCTCCGCCGCCGCGCGCTCGATCTCCCGCGCGCCGGGGAGGAAGGCCAGCACGTCGCCTTTCGCATCGCCAAGCGCCTCGCGAACGGCGGCACCGACGCTGACCGAGGGGCGGTAGCGCACCTCGACCGGGTACCGCGCGGCATCGATGTCGATGATCGGCGCGTCATTGAGAAAGCGGGAGACGGAGGCGGCATCCATGGTGGCCGACATCACCACGATGGCAAGGTCGTCCCGCGCCTCGGCCGCCTGCTTCACCAGCGCGAGCGCAATGTCGGCGTGGATGCTCCGCTCGTGGAACTCATCGAGGATCACCACCGCGAAGCCGCTCAGCAGCGGATCGGATTGCAGCCTGGCGGTGAGGATGCCTTCCGTTGCTACGAGCAGGCGCGTGCGATCGGAGAAGCGGCGCTCGAAGCGGATCTGCCAGCCGATCTCCTCGCCGATCGTCCAGCGCTGCTCCGCCGCGATCCGCCGGGTGAGCGCCCGCGCTGCCACCCGCCGTGGCTGCAACAGGATCGTGCGCCCGAGGGGGACGAGGGCGGGGGGGATGCGCGTGGTCTTGCCGGAGCCGGGCGGCGCCACGATGACCGCCGAGCGACGCGCGCGGACCGTGGCAACGATTTCGGGGATGTGCCGATCGACCGGTAGCATGAGCGCCGCATTATGAAACGTGCCCTCATCGCCCTATTGCTCGTTTGCGCCGCGTCCTGCGGCAAGCGCGAGACCGCGCGGGACCAGCCGCCGGTCATCCTCATCTCCATCGACACCCTGCGCGCCGACCACCTCCCGGCGTACGGCTACCGCGGCGTCGAGACGCCCGCCATCGACGCCCTGCGCGATGACGCCATCCTCTTCCGCCACGCCTACTCCCACGTGCCGCTCACGCTGCCCTCGCACGTCGCGCTGCTGACCGGCCAGTTGCCGTACGAGAACGGCGTGCGCAACAACATCGGCTTCCACTACGACGCGGCGCAGCATCCCGCCATCTCCACCCGGCTGAAGGGGAAAGGCTACGCGACCGGCGCCGCCGTTTCCGCGTACGTGCTGCGCGGCAACACCGGCCTGGCCGCGGCGTTCGACGCCTACGACGACAAGATCGCCGCCGTCTCCGGCGTCGCGCAGGGCCGCCTCGCGCGGCCGGGTGGCGAGACCGAGCAGCTCGCCGAGCAGTGGATCGGCGCGCATGCCTCGCGGCCGTTCTTCTACTTCCTCCACCTCTTCGAGCCGCACGCGCCGTACGACCCGCCCGAGCCGTTCCGTTCGAAATACAAGCCGTATGACGGCGAGATCGCCGCCGCCGACGCCATCCTGGGGCGCTTCCTCGACTCGCTGAAGCGCAGCGGCATCTATGACCGGGCGCTCATCATCCTCCTCTCCGATCACGGCGAAGGCCTGGGCGACCACGGTGAAGACGAGCACGGCATCTTCCTCTACATGGAAGACATCCATGTGCCGCTGCTGGTGAAGCTGCCGAAGGGGGAGCGCCGCGGCGAGACGATCGATTCAGCCGTGCAGCTCATCGATGTGGCGCCGACCATCGCGAAGCTCGCCGGCATCGATTTGAAAGGCCAGTCGCTCCTCGAAGCGCCGAACGGCCGCCGCATCTACTCCGAGACCTTCTACCCCCGCATCCACCTCGGCTGGAGCGAGCTGCGGTCGCTCGTCGACGCGCGATTCCACTACGTCGACGCGCCGCGCGCGGAGCTCTACGCCCTCTCCGATCCGGCGGAGAAGGCGAACGTGCTGGCCGAGAACCGCCGCGTGGCCGCTTCGATGCGCGCCGAGCTGGAGCCGATCAGCCGCACGCTCCCCGCGCCGGCGCCGATCGACCCGGAGGAGGCGAAGAAGCTCGCCGCGCTGGGCTACCTCAGCGCCTCGACCTCGCCTTCCGAAGGGCCGCTGCCCGATCCGAAGGACGGCGTGGCCGACATCGCGGTGCTCCGGCAGGGCGGGGATCTCGCCGCGCAGGGGAAGCTCGACGAGGCGATCGCCGTCTACCGCGCCGTGCTGGCGCGCAACCCGAAGTTCACCGATGCCTGGACGCTGCTGGCCAAGACTTTGGAGCAGGCCGGCCGATATGCGGAAGCGATCGAGGCGCGGCAGCGCGCGGTGCAGCTCGCGCCGTCGATGGCGGCCGACGCGGCGCTGCTCATCGCCGCCGACTCGCTGCAGCTCGGCCGCGCCGACGAGGCGATCGCCCACGCCGATCTGGCCATGAAGGCGAATCCGAACGGCGCGCGGCTCATCCTCGCCCGCGCCGCCGCGCTCAAAGGCGACTTCGCCGGCGCGGACGCCATCCTGCGCACCCTCCCCCCCACCACCCCCAACATCGACTTCGCCCGCGGCGACCTCTACGCGCGCCGCGAGCAGGTGCCGCAGGCGATCGCCGCGTTCGAGGAGGAGATCCGCCGCTTCCCGGACGACCGCCAGGCCTATGCGAACCTGGCGGTCCTCCATCTGTTGACCGGCCACCGCGACGAGGCGCAACGGACGATGGAGCGCCTCGTCGCGGCGAACCCGCAGCCGTCGAGCTACGAGATCGCGGTGAAGACGTTCACGGAGCTGGGGGAGAAGGGGTTGGCCGAAGCGTGGCGCCATAGGCACGCTTCGAGCTTACGTTAGAGCCATGGCAAAGAACGACGACATCGACTACGACGCGGAAGGCTCCACCCCTCCCCACGAGAAGAACGACCCGACCAACGCCGGCTACGACGAGGCGGCGCACAAAGGTCCCGGCGCGTACGGGGTGGCGGAAGGGCAGGGGGGCGTGTTCGGCACCACGGGCGGCGGCACGTTCAGCGGAGGGATGCACTCCGAGGAGCGGCCGGTGGTGGCCAACCCGGACGAGGACGAGAAAACGTAGCCCGTCCTCCCTTTTCCGCCACTCGCCCCAAACACGCGCGTTGCGGCGCGGCATGAACCGTACGCTGCGCGCATGTTCATCGCCGCGCTGCTCTTCGCCGTCAACCTGTATGGCCCGCTCCAGCCCGGCCCGCACGCGGTCGGCTTCCAGGTCGTGGAGCGGTACGACTACTCGCGTCCCTACCTCTCCGCGGGCCGCAAAGGGGAGCGCGCCCGGCCGATGCAGATCAGCATCTGGTATCCGGCCGAGGCGAACAGCGGGACGCCGATGCGGTTCGGTGACTACGTGGCGCTCGTCGCCACCGCCACGAACTTCGGCAACCGGGACACGATGGCGGGCGACGATGCGGTCTTCAATCTGCCGGGCGTGAGCGGCGCCGCACAGCGCTCGGAATGGAAGGCGGCGAAGACGTGGGCGCGGCGCGATGCCAAGCCCGCCGCGGGCAAGTTCCCGCTCATCGTCTGGTCGCTGCACTGGCCGGCGCTCTCCCACGCCACGCCGGAGTACCTGGCCAGCCACGGCTACGTGGTCATCACCATGCCGCGGGTCGACTCCACGCCCGGCGCGGGCGACCGGGCGGCGACCGACCTCTGGACGAAGGCGCTCGACAACCAGTTCCTCATCAACGAGGCGGCCCGCTTGCCCGCGGCCGACGTCCACAACATCGGCCTCACCGGCTTCAGTGCCGGCGGCCACTGGGCCCTGGGCGAAGCGATGCGCAACCCGGACGTGCGCGCCGTGGTCTCCCTCGACTCGATCATGCTCTACCACGAGGCGGTGGGGCAGGCCTTCGCCGCGATGCCGTTCTACAGCCTCGACCGGGTGCGCGTCCCCGTGCTGCACATGATCCGCAGCGTCTGGGTGCCGAACGAGGACGCCTCGCTCTGGACCGGCATGCGCTACGCGGACCGGACCTGCTACGAGTTCACCGACCCGACGCTCGATCACTTCGACTTTCAGTCCGTCGGCTACGAGGCCACGCTCCTCGGCGCCCGGCCGGAGGCCGCTGCCGCCTCGGCGAAGGCATTCTCGATCTTCAACCGGGCCACGCTCGCCTTCTTCGACGCGCATCTCAAAGGCGGCCCGCCATTCGATCCCTCCTCGCCCGATCCGCGATTCGTCAAGGCGACGCATCTCGCCGCCCTTCCCGCGAAGCCGACCACGACACAGTTCCTGGAGACGATGACGCTGGACGGCGTCGACGCCGCGTTGTCGTTCTACCGCCAGGTGGCGCCGCTGCCGGAGCTGACCCTGAACACGGCCGGCTACGTGATGCTCCTCGCCCAGCGCCGTCCCGCCGATGCGGCAAAGCTCTTCGCCCTCAACGTGGAGGCGTACCCGACGTCGGCCAACGCGCGCGACAGCTACGGCGACGCGCTGGAGGCGCTGGGCGACAAAGCGCGCGCCATCGTGGAGTCGCAGAAGGCGCTGGAGTTGCTGGACGCCGACGACACGCTGAGCGCGGACCGGAAGGCGGCGGTGAGGAAGAATGTGGAGGACAAAATGAATCGCCTGCGGCGATGAGAGTTGTCGGTTGTCAGTTGTCAGTTATCGGTGGCGCTCGCCCACTGACAACCGATAACGTGACCACCGACAACTGTCTCTACGGCACCCGCACCAAATCCCGCCCCACGACGATCCTCCCTCCGAACTTCTTCCCGGCGCGGGCGCGGAACACCTCCTCGTCCTTGCCGGGGATGAGGTGGGTCAGGACGAGCGTCTTCACCCCCGCCGCGGCAGCGATCTCCCCAGCCTCCTCCGCGCTGGTGTGGTAGTGCTTCAGGCGCGCGGCGACCTCCGGCGTGTCGACCTTGTCGAACCACTCCGGCAGATACGCCTCCTGGACGAGGATGTCGGCGCCCTTCGCGTACTTTAGGAGGGTGGGGCAGGGCCGCGTGTCGCCGGAGACCACCACCACCTCGCCGCGCGATTCGAAGCGGTAGCCGAAGGCGGGGACCACCGGCGCGTGGTCGACCGGGAACGCGATCACGCGGACGTTGCCGTCGTCGTACACCACGCCTTCCTTCACGACGTGCGTCTCGATGCGCGCGCCGGCGGCGGGGTGTTTCTCCAGCAGGTCGCGGCGGTAGTGGATGTCGTCGCGGAAGAACAGCAGCATCGCGTCGGCCAGGCGCTTTGTGCCGGGCGGGCCGTAGAGCTGGAGCGGCGTCGACTTGCGCCCGAACTGCCAGGAGGTGTCGAAGAGGTCGGGAAGGCCGGCGGTGTGATCGGAGTGAAAGTGGGTCACGAACACCGCGCCGAGGTTCTTGTAGTCGAGGTCCGTGGCGGCGATGCGCATGGTCGCGCCGCGGCCGGCGTCGACGACGAACCACTTGTTGCCGGCGATGATGGCCGTGGAGGGGCCGGCGCGTTCCGGATCGGGACGCGGATAGCCGGTGCCGATGAGGAGCACCTGCAGGGCGACGGCGGCGGCGCTAAGCAATGAGCCGGTCATAGACGATCTGCGACCAGGTCTCCATCGCCTCGCGCAACGGCGCTAGCGCTTCGCGCGCGGTCCAGGAGCCGGTCATCTTCTCCGTTTCGCGCACGGCGACGTTGCGCGAAGTCTCCAGCAGGTAGACCGCGCCGAGGTGGACCCGGCCGACTTCGGTGGAGTCGTCGTTGAGGATGCCGGCGAAGGTGAGCGCGTAAGGATCGCCGAGCGAGACCTCCTCCTCCAGCTCCTTGCGCAGGCCGGCGAGGAGATCATGGCCGGGGTTGATGTGCCCTCCGATGCCGAGGGAGAGCTTGTCGTGCAGGCGCTTCTCGGTCTGCTTCGGCGTGCGGCGGAGCAGGAAGTAGTCGCCGCCGCCGCGGATCACCACGTAGGGAATGATCTGCTTGAATTCAGGCGACTTCTCCGCGAGCGGGCGGGGGAGGAAAAGGTGCTTGCCCGCGATGACGGCGAGCAGCTCGCGCGTGCCCTCCACGATGAGGGCGGTGGGGTGGTGGTCGAGGATGGGGAGGTCGGCGCGGGGGACGGCCATGACCGCTTCGACGGCTTCGCCGTCTGCGCTGAATTGAGAATTGAGAATTGAGAATTGAAAAGAAGGCGAAGTCACCAGCCCATTTTCAATTTTCAATTTTCAATTTTCAATTCGTGTATCCCCGCCCTGACGCCTATCCGCACGGCCATCCCGGGCGTCTGCAAGGAAAGACACTATTGCGTGTCTACCTTTTTCCATCTAATATCCGCGACCCAGGCCGAAACAGAAGGTTAACAGGACATTTCCCAGTAACTACTTGCAAAAAGGGACGAAGCGTGAACCGGACTCGCGATTCTCTTCCCGTTGCGGTAGGTGCTGTCCTGACGATTCCGGTCGTCGCGGCAGCGCTTTCCGCTTTCGGGCTTGTACCTTCCGCCGCGCTGCTCGTCGCGGCGTTGCTGGTGAGCGCCGCGTTCTTCGCGGCGCGCGAGCGCATCGCGCAGGCGCTGCAACTCCCGGAGGGAGGAAGCGCACCCGTCGTGTTCGCGCTGATCGGCGTGCTCGCGGCGGCCCGGCTGTGGGGCATGAGCTGGTTCATGATGGATTCCGCCCACGCGGAAGCCTCGGTCCTCTGGTTCGACCCCTTCTACATGCGGCACAGCTGCTTCTCCTCTCTCTACCTCTCGGCCAGGCTGGCCATGGAGCACGCGCCGAACCCGTACCAGTCGGAGCTCTATGACACGGACCTCTACAAGTCCTTCCTCGGCCGCTTCACCATGGACGAGTTCCTCTATCCCTCCCCCTTCATGCTCCTGCCCCGCATCGGCCTCGCCTTCACGAAGTCGTTCATGACGCTGCGCACCGCGTGGTTCGCCCTCGAGGCGGCCACGTTCGGCGCCGCGGTGGTGATCGTGGCGAAGTGGATCGGCGGCGAAGAGGGGAAGCGCGCGCTCTTCCTCGCGCCGGCGCTCTTCCTGGCCACGCCCGTCCTGCTCACCCTGCAGATCGGCAACTTCCAGCTGGCGGCCATCGCCATGACGATGCTCGCCCTCGTCGCCTTCGACTCGCAGCACAACGCCACCGGCGGCGCGCTCCTCGGCTTCGCCCTCTTCAAGATCTTCCCCGGCATCGTCCTCATCCCCCTGGCCATCCAGCGCCGCTGGAAGGCCGTGGTCTGGACGGCCGGTTTCTCCGCGCTCTACACCGCGCTCTCCGTGGCCTGGCTGGGACAGACGCCGCTGCGCCGGTTCCTCGGCTACGGCCTGCCCCGGATCACGAAAGGGGAGGCTTGGTCCTTTCTCGAGCTGGACGTCCCGATCATCCACGAGGTGGTGGCCATCAACCAGGGCATCCCCGGCCTCGCCCTCAAGCTCCACGACCTCGGCGTAAACCTGGCCATGCACGACGCCGTGCAGAAGGTCTCGCTGGTCTACAGCGTGATCATGCTCGCGTTGGCGGTGGTGGTGGGTTTCCGCCTCGCGAAAACGGAAGACAAGCTCACCCGGGCCCAGCTCTGGATCGCCCTCATCGCCCTCGCCGCGCTGCGCAGCCCGTTCGTGCCGGACACCTACGCGCTGCCGCCCGTGCTCTGGCTGTGGAGCCTGGTGATGCCGCGCTTCTGGCACAAGCCGCTCGGTATCGCGTTGCTCTGGATTCCGCTCTCCACCGTCCTCCCCTTCGAAGGGCCGCTGGCACCGCTCGGCAACACGCGCCTCTTCCTCGGGTTCATCGTCCAGCTCTTCGCGCTCGCCTTCACCGGCGCGCTCTTCCTCCAGCGTGCCCCCCGGCCCGCCCCCGACCTGATTCAGGAGCCCGTCCAGTCATGACCAGAAACCTGCGAGGCGCGCTCGGCGCGCTCCTGCTCCTTTCCGCCGCGAGCCTGCAGGCGGACGTGCCGCCGCCGCCCGACTCGAGCGCCGTCCTGCGCGTGCCGCGCCTGGCGGTGCAGCCGCACCTGCAGGACATCATCCCCTCCGGCGCCGCGGGCATGGCGCGGGTGACCGACCTGCGCCAGAACACCCCCAAGGACGGCGAGCCGGTCACCCTCGGCACCGCCGTCTACCTCGGCTACGACGACACGAACCTCTACGTCGCCTTCGTCTGCCAGGACGAGCCGGACAAGGTGCGGGCCCGCATCACGCGGCGGGAAGACATCTTCGGCGACGAAGGGGTGCAGATCTTCCTCGACACGTTCCACGACAAGCAGCGCGCGTACGTCTTCGCCGCGAATCCGTTCGGCGTGCAGCTGGACGGCATCACCACCGAGGGGCAGGGCTACGACTTCAACTTCGACACGCTCTGGTATTCGGAGGGGCGGATCACGAAGGACGGGTTCGCGGTCTTGATGACCATCCCGTTCAAGAGCCTGCGCTTCGCGCCGGGGGCGACGCAGCGATGGGGCGTCTCGCTGAGCCGGATCATTCCGCGCAAGAACGAGTTCGTCTACTGGCCGTGGATCACCGACCGGGTGGAGGGCTTCGTCCCCCAGTTCGCCACCCTGGAGATCGACGAAGCGATCTCGCCCGGCCGCAACTACCAGTTCATCCCGTACTCGGTGCTGACGCATTCGCGCCTGCTGGAGCCGGGTGGGGCGGGGGCGCTGCGGCCGGCCGGCTACAACAACACCACGCCCGGGCGGGTGGGGCTCGATGGCAAGTTCGTGTTGCGCGACTCGCTCGCCGCCGACCTGACCGTCAATCCCGATTTCTCCGAGGTGGAATCGGATGAGCCTCAGGTGATCGTCAACCAGCGCTTCGAGGTGCTCTTCCCGGAGAAGAGGCCGTTCTTCCTGGAGAACGCCGGCTTCTTCGGGACGCCGATGAACCTCTTCTTCTCCCGCCGTATCGCCGATCCGCGCATCGGCGCGCGGCTCACCGGACGGGTAGGCAGATGGGCGCTCGGCGGCCTGGCCATCGATGACCGGGAAGGTGGGCTGGGCCTGCCCACCGACCATCCCCAGTTCGGGCAGCGGGCGAACATCGGCGTGGCGCGCATGCAGCGCGACTTCGGGCGTCAGTCGAACGCCGGCTTCCTCCTCACCAGCCGGGACATCGGCGGCGTCTCCAACCGGGTGGCGGCGTTCGACAGCCGGGTCAAGATCAACGAGAACTGGACGGCGACGGGACAGCTCGGCAAGAGCTGGAACCGGGGCGGCTTCTTCGGCGACGTCAACGGCACGGCCGGCTACTTCGACGTCAACCGCTCCGGCCGCGTCTTCAACTACGACGGCCAGTACCGCGACATCAGCCGCGACTTCGTCAGCGACCTGGGGTTCATCCCCCGCACCGACATCCGCCAGACCGAGCATACGGCGAGCCTCAAGCGCTGGGCGGAAGGGACGAAGCTCTTCAGCTACGGCCCGAGCGTGACCGGCCTGGCCACGTGGGACCACGCGGGCGAGCTGCAGGACTGGCTCGGCTCCGGCTCCTTCAACTTCAACTGGGTGGGCGGCACGTCGCTCACCCTGACCAGCGACCAGGGGTACGAGCGCTTCGCCGGCCTCGATTTCCGCAAGCACCTGGAGACGGTGTCGGCGCGCACGGAGTGGTGGAAGTGGCTGACCGCTTCGCTGAGCTACTCGCAGGGGACGGCGGTGAACTACTTTCCCGCCCCCGGCGTCGACCCCTTCCTGGGCGACCGCAGGCAGGTGGTGGTCGGGTTCACGCTCAGCCCCTTCTCCCGCCTGCGCCTCGACGAGACGCTGATCTACGACGACCTCTACACGCGCAACGCGGTGGCCGGGGTCGATGCGGGGAGCCTCGTCTTCCGCAACCCGATCTCGCGGACCAAGGTGAACATGCAGTTCAACCGCTACCTCGCATTGCGGTTGATCGTCGACACGCACGCCATCACGCCGGACGAGTCGCTCGTCCTGCTGCCGCGGACGAAGCACGTCACGGGCGATGTGCTCTTCAGCTACGTCCTCAATCCGGGGACCGTGCTCTACCTCGGCTACTCCGACAACTACGACAACGTCGCGCTTCTGAACGGGCCGCCTTCCCAGGTGGTGGCCACCCATTCGGCGCTCAACCCGACGGCGCGGCAGTACTTCATGAAGGTGAGCTACCTGCTCCGGTTCTGACCATGACCGACAACACCGAAAAGCTGGCCGGACTCTCCAGCGCCAAGCGGGCGCTGCTCGAAAAACTCGTGGCCGAGCGGCGCGCGGCGGCGGGAGAGGTGCGTCCCCGCCCGCGCCCGGAGCGGGTGCCGCTCTCGTTCGGACAGGAGCGCCTGTGGGTGGTGGAGCAGCTCGCGCCGGGCAGCGCCGCGTACAACGAGCCGGTCGTGTTGTGGCTCTCCGGCGCGCTCGATGTGGGCGCATTGGAGCGCGCGATCAACGAGGTGGTGCGGCGGCACGAGTCGTTGCGCACGGCGGCCCCTTCGGAAGGGGGGCGTCCGTTCCAGCGCATCGCTCCGTCTTTGACGGTGCCGTTGGTGCTCGCAGAGGCGACGTCGGATGAAGGAGCGCTGCAGATGGCCAGCAGTGTGATCGCCGCCTCCTTCGATCTCGCCCGCGGGCCGCTCGTGCGCGCGTTGCTGGTGCGGGTGGAGGCCGAACGGCACCTGCTCGCCATCGCCGTCCACCATCTCCTGATCGACGGCTGGTCGATCAACGTCGTCCTCGGCGAGCTGGCCCGCCTCTACAACGGCGAGGCGCTGCCCGAGCCGCCGCTGCAGTACGCCGACTACGCGCTCTGGCAGCGCGAGTGGCTGGACGGCGAGCGCATGGACCGCCAGCTCGCGCACTGGCGCGAGCACCTGGAGGGTTGCCCTTCCACCCTCGACCTCCCGGCCGACCGCCCCCGCCCGCCCGTGCAGAGCTTCAAGGGCTCCGTGGTACGGCACCTCATCCCGCCCGACCTGTACGAGGCGATGGAGCAGTTCAGCCGGCGGGAGAACGTCACCCCGTTCATGACGCTCTTCGCCGCCTGGACCACGCTGCTGCACCGCCTGACCGGGCAGGAGGATCTGCCGCTGGGCGTGGGCCTGGCCAACCGCCCGCGCGCCGAGCTGGAGTCGATCGTCGGCTTCTTCGTGAACACGCTCGTGCTGCGCACGCGCTTCGACGGCGCGCCGACGTTCCTCGACCTGCTGGCCCGCGTGCGCGAGACGACGCTCGGCGCGCAGGCCAACCAGGATGCGCCGCTCAGCCGCGTCCTGGAGTCGATGAAGCTCGACCGCGCGGCGAGCCACATGCCCTTCGTGCAGGTGATGCTCTTCTTCCAGAACTACGCGCAGACGGCGCTGGCCATGAACGGCCTGCGCGTCTCGCGCGTGCCGCTCGACCTCGTTCATCCCGGCTCCGCGCAGACGGACATCGCGCTCTTCGTCAACCAGGATGCGACGGGCGAGCTGCTCTTCCAGTACAGCACCGACCTGTTCGACCGGGAGACCATCGAACGGCTCGCCGGGAACTTTGTGGTGCTGCTGCGCGCGGCCATTGCGGATGCGTCGCAACCGATCGCGCAGCTGCCGCTGCTCACCGAGGAAGAGCGCGTGCAGCTGGCAAAGTGGAATGACACGCGCGTGCCGTATCACCACGGGCCGCTCATTTCGCTCGTGCAGGCGGCGAGCGACAAACCGGCCGTCACGTTCCGCGGCCGCACCCTGACCTATGCCGAGTTGCGCGCCAGAGCCTCCGCGCTGGCGGACGAGCTGCGCGCGAGCGGTGTGAAAGCGGGCGACCTGGTGGGCCTCTTCGTGGAGCGCTCGCTGGAGATGGTGATCGGCATCGTGGCCATCCTGGAGGCGGGCGGCGCGTACGTGCCGCTCGATCCGTCGTACCCCGCCGAGCGGCTCGCCTTCATGCTCGGCGACGCCGGCGCGAAGGTGGTGGTGACCCAGCGCGAGCTGCGCGAGCAGGTGCCGGTGCAGGGTGTGGAAGTGGTGATCGCGGACGCGGAAAATGTGGGGGCCGGCTTCAGCCGGCCCGGGCGGGCTGAAGCCCGCCCCCACGTTGACGACCTCGCCTACGTCATCTTCACCTCCGGCTCCACCGGCCGGCCCAAAGGCGTGCAGATCACGCAGCGCTCCGCGGCGAACCTGCTGCAGTCCGTGGCGCGAGAACCGGGCATGAACGCGGGCGACACCATCTGCGCCGTCTCCACGCTCTCCTTCGACATCGCCCTGCTGGAGCTCGTGCTGCCGCTCACCGTCGGCGCGCACATCCTCCTGGCCGACCGCGACACCGTGCGCGACGGCAACGCGCTGGGCCGCCTCGTCGCGAACAACGACGTCACCATCATGCAGGCCACCCCGGCCACCTGGCGCATGCTCCTCGACATCGGCTGGCGCGGGAAGCCGGGCCTGAAGATCATCTCCACCGGCGAGGCGCTGCCGCGCGAGCTGGCCGAGCGCCTCCTGCCCTGCGGCCGCGAGCTGTGGAACCTCTACGGCCCCACCGAGACCACGGTCTACTCCGCCCTCGGGCGCATCGAGTCCGGCAGCGGCCCCATTTCCATCGGCAGGCCGGTGGCGAACACGCAGATCCACATCGTCGACCGCAACCTGCAGCTCCTCCCGCCCGGCGTCCCCGGCGAGCTGCTCATCGGCGGCGACGGCCTGGCCCGCGGCTACCTCGGGCGTCCCGACCTCACCGCCGAAAAGTTCATCCCCGATCCGTTCTCCGATCAGCCTGAGGCGCGCCTCTATCGCGCCGGCGACCTCGCCACGTGGCGGCGCGACGGCACCCTGGAAGTCCTCGGCCGGATGGATCACCAGGTCAAGCTGCGCGGCTTCCGCATCGAGCTCGGCGAGATCGAAGCCGTGCTGGCCCAGCATGCAGATGTCGAGCAGGCGGTCGTGCACTGCCGTGAAGACCGGCCCGGCGACAAGCGCCTCGTGGCCTACACCACGGGCGGCGCAAGCACGGACGCGCTGCGCGAGCACCTCCGCAAGTCGCTCCCCGACTACATGATCCCCGCCGCCTTCGTGGCGCTGGAGCAGTTTCCCCTCACGCCGAACGGCAAGGTGAACCGCCATGCATTGCCGGCACCCGAGGCCTTTGCGGGGGCGGCTGTGGAACCTCCGCAGACGCGGGAGGAGCGGGAGATGGCCACGCTGTGGTCCGACCTCCTCGGCCGCCGCGACATCGGACGCAACGACAACTTCTTCGACCTCGGCGGCCACTCCCTCCTCGCCATGCAGATGCTGGCCCGGCTGGAGAAGGCGACCGGCGTCGAAGTTCCCCTGCGCGTCCTGTTCGACGTGCCCACCGTCGCCACGCTGGCCCGGCACGTGGCCGCCGTGCGCACGGCCAGCCTGGAGACGGAGAACCTCGACGAGCTGCTGGCCCAGCTGGAGGGGCTCTCCGACGACGAGGCGCTCACACGGAGCCAGCTGTCATGAGTGATACCACGCAACGCATCGCCGACCTCTCGCCGCAGAAGCGCGCGCTCCTGCTCCAGCAGCTGGCGAAGGAGAAGGCCGCGCGCGGCCGCATCGTCCGCCGCGAGCGCCCCGACCCCCTCCCCCCCTCCTTCGCCCAGCAGCGCCTCTGGCTCCTCGACCAGCTCGAGCCGGGCTCGGCGAGCTACAACGTGCCGGCCGGCGCCTGGATGCGCGGCAAGCTCGATCTCGACATCCTGCGCCGCTGCCTGGAAGAGCTGGTGCGGCGTCACGAGGCGCTGCGCACCACCGTGCCTTCTTCGGACGGCCGGCCGCACCAGGTCATCGCCGCGCAGGGGCGCGTCGAGCTGCCGCTGTATCACGCCTCCTCGCGCGCCGAAGCGCGGGCCATCGGGCAGAAGGAGGCGACGCGGCCGTTCGATCTGGCCAAGGGGCCGCTCATGCGCACGCTGGTGGTGCGCCTGTCCGAGGAGGAGCATCTCCTCGTCTTCAACTTCCATCACATCGCCGTGGACGGCTGGTCGTTCAGCGTCCTCTATCGCGAGCTCGGCGCGCTTTACGGGGCGTTCCTGCACGGCCGCCCGTCGCCGTTGCCGGAGCTGCCCATCCAGTACGCCGACTTTGCGCTCTGGCAGCGCGAGTGGCTGCAGGGCGACGTGCTGAAAGGCCAGCTCGACTACTGGACCGAGCGGCTGAGCGGCAACATCCCGGTGCTGGAGCTGCCCGGCGACCGCCCCCGGCCGGCGAAGCAGTCCTACCGCGGGGACGTGGTGCGCGTGGTCATCCCCGCGGAGCTGGTGGCCGCCGCCGCGCAGCGCAGCCGCGAGGAAGGCATCACCCTCTTCATGACCTTCCTCGCCGCGTTGAAGACGCTGCTCTTCCGTTACTCCGGACAGACCGACGTCGTGGTCGGCTCCGGCATCGCCGGCCGCAACCGGGAAGAGCTGGAGCCGCTGGTCGGCTACTTCGTCAACACGCTCGCCTTGCGCACGGACCTCTCCGGCAATCCGACGTTCCGCGAGCTGCTGGCCCGCATCCGGGAGACGACCCTCGGCGCGTACGCGCATCAGGACCTGCCGGTGGAGCGGCTGATCGAGGAGCTCCACGTGGAGCGCTCCCTCGGCCACTCGCCGCTCTTCCAGGTGATGGTCTTCTTCCAGAACATGCCGCATCAGAAGCTGGAGCTGCCCGGCATCACGCTCGAGCCGCTGCAGATGGACGAGGTCAACTCCGAGACTGCGCGCACCGATCTGGCGCTGTTCGTCGAGCGGCATGACGACGGCCTGGCCATCCTCTTCGAGTACAGCACCGACCTGTTCGACGAGGAGACCGTGCGCGCGTTCGGCGAGCACCTGGTGGTGCTGCTGCGCGCCGCGGTGGCGAATCCCGATACGAAGATCGGCGAGCTGCCGCTGCTGACCGATGCCGAGCGGCACACGCTGCTCGTTTCCCGTACCGCGAACGCGGCGCCGGTTCCGTCCGCCACGCTCTCCTCGCTGTTCGAGCAGCAGGTGGCGCGCACGCTGGAGGCGACGGCGCTGATCTTCCCCGAGCGCCGGCTGACGTATCGCGAGCTGGACGAGCGGGCGAACGGCTTCGCCGCCGAGCTGCAGTCGCGAGGCGCGAAGCCGGGCGAGCTGGTCGGCATCTACACCGACCGCGGCCCGGAGATGGCGATCGCTCTGCTGGGCATCCTCAAGTCGGGCGCGGCCTACCTGCCGCTCGACCCCACCTATCCGCCCGACCGACTCGCCTTCATGCTCTCGGACACCGGCGCGCGGCTGGTCGCGACGCAGAAGCACCTGCGCGATGAGGTGCCGTCGAAGGATGTGGAGCTGGTCTTCGTGGACGCATGTCATCCTGAGGGCAGCGAAGGATCCCCCGGCTCAGGCGGCGCACGTGCCGGGAGATCCTTCGCCGTCTCCGCGGCTCAGGATGACACCCCGCGCGCCACGCCCGACGACACCGCCTACGTCATCTTCACCTCCGGCTCCACCGGCAAGCCCAAGGGCGTGCAGATCCCTCATCGCGGCGCGGTGAACTTTCTCCTGGCCATGCTGGAGGCGCCGGGGCTCACGCCGGCGGACACCGTCTGCGCCATCACCACCCTCTCCTTCGACATCTCCGTCCTGGAGCTCCTCCTCCCGCTGATCATCGGCGCGAAGGCGGCGGTCAGCGACCGGGCCACGGCCACGGACGGCAAGCGCCTCGCGCAGTTCATCAGGGACAGCGGCTCCACCGTCGTCCAGGCCACGCCCGCCTCCTGGCGCATGCTCCTCGACGCCGGCTGGGAAGGCGTGCCCGGGCTGAAGATCCTCTGCGGCGGCGAGCCGCTGCCGCGCGACCTGGCCGACCTCCTCCTGGCCCGGGTGGGGGAGCTGTGGAATGTCTACGGCCCTACCGAGACCACGGTCTGGTCGGTGCTCGACCGCGTGCTGCCGGACCAGCCGATCACCATCGGCAAGCCGATCCGCAACATGCGCATGTACGTCGCCGACGCGAACATGCAGCTCGTCCCGGACGGCGTCCCCGGCGAGCTCCTCATCGGCGGCCTCGGCCTCGGCCACGGCTACGTCAACCGCCCCGAGCTCACCGCCGACCGCTTCATCCCCGATCCGTTCAGCGGCATCGAAGGGGCGCGCCTTTACCGCAGCGGCGACATCGCCCGCTGGAGACGAGACGGCCGCCTGGAGATCCTCGGCCGCTCCGACGGCCAGGTGAAGCTGCGCGGCTTCCGCATCGAGCTGGGCGAGATCGAAGGCGCCCTGCGCGAGCACGCCGCGGTGCGCCAGGTGGTCGTCGTGCTGCGCGAGGACCGGCCGGGCGACAAGCGCCTCGTGGCCTACGTGGTTCCTCACCAGGCCGCGCCGGCCACGAACGAGCTCCGCGCGCATCTCCGCGCCATGCTCCCCGACTACATGATCCCCAGCGCGTTCGTCGTGCTGGAGAAGCTGCCCATCTCCCCCAACGGCAAGGTGGACCGCCGCGCGCTGCCTATGCCCGAGCTCTCGGACATCAACGAAGTGGCCGCTCCCGTTGCGCCGCGCACGGCGGAAGAGGAGCAGCTGGCCGAGATCTGGGCCGACGTCCTCGGCCTCCCCGCGGTCGGCATCGACGACGACTTTTTCGTGCTCGGCGGCCACTCATTGCTGGCCACGCAGCTCATCGCCCGCGTCGGCCGCACGTTCGGCGTCGACCTGCCGCTGCGCCGGCTCTTCGAAGCGCCGACCGTCGCCTCGTTCGCCGCGGTGCTCGTGACCGAGATGATGTCGACCCTCAACGCGCTGAGCGAGGACGAGCTGCAGGCGCTCCTGGGAGGGCAGGCTCCTTGACCGCCGAGTCGATGGCCGCGCGCCTGGCGCGCCTCACCCCGCAGGAGCGCGCCCGGCTCCTGCGCAGCGCCGCCGCTCGCGCGACGGCCGTTCCCCGCCGCCCGGCCGGGCAGAACGAGCTGCCGCTCTCGCCCGCGCAGCAGCGGATGTGGTTCCTGGAACAGCTGCAGCCGGGCGCGTATCACTCCTACGACTTCACGCGCCTCATCGGTCCGGTCGATGTGGCGCGCCTCGACGCCGCCTTCCGGGAGATCGTCCGCCGCCACGAGGCGCTGCGCACATCGTTCGTCAGCGTGGACGGCACGCCGCGGCAGCTCGTGCACGATGAGGTGCCGTTCTCCATCGCCTCCGTCACCGTGGAGGATCCCGAGGGTTTCGCGGACGCGGAGACCCTGCGCCCGTTCGATCTCACCCGGGCGCCTTTGCTGCGCGTGACGCTCGTGAACGGGCAACTGCTGCTGGTCACGCTGCATCACATCATCTCGGACGGCTGGTCGCTCGGCGTCCTCGATCAGGAGCTGCGCGCGCTGTACGCCGGTGCGTCGCTGCCGGAGCTGCCGGTGCAGTTCGGCGACGTCGTGTTGTGGCAGCAGTCGCGGACCGGGGAAGGCGTGGACTGGTGGAAGCAGACGCTGAGCGGCGTTCCCGACGTGCTCGACCTGCCCGCCGACCACCCGCGGCCGGCCGTGCAATCCTTCCGCGGCGCGCGCGTCACGCACACGGTTTCGCCTTCGCTTCTCGCGGAGCTGAACGAGCTCGCCCAGCGCGAACACGTCACGCTGTTCATGCTCCTGGTCGCCGCCTTCGACGTGCTGCTCTACCGCCACACCGGCCAGAGCGAGTTCGCCGTCGGGACGCCGGTCGCGAACCGCACGCCGGAGACCGAGCCGCTGATCGGCCTCTTCATCAACACCATCGCCCTGCGGGCGAACCTGAGCGACGACCCATCGTTCCGCGAGCTGCTCGGGCGCGTGCGCGAGACGTCCCTCGAAGCGTTCGCCCATCAGGACGTGCCGTTCGACCGTGTGGTCGACGCCCTCGCATTACCGCGCAACGCCAATCGCACGCCGCTCTACCAGACCATGATCGTCCTCGGCGCGGGGCAGGGGAGCTACGCGCCGCTGGGCGACATCGAGCGGGTGCCGTATCACCCCCACTCCGCCTCCGCGCGCTTCGACCTGACGCTGTCGATGGCCATCGACGAGACCGGCCTGGTCTGCCTCTTCGACTACGCGGCCGATCTGTTCGATCCGGCCACCGTCGAGGCCTTCGCGCGCCGCTACGAGATGCTGCTGCGCGGCGCGGCGGCTGATCCGAATACGGCGGTGTCTCGGCTGCCGCTGATGGATGCCGCCGAGCGCGGTGTCATCCTGAGCCGCGCGGCCGGCGAAGGATCCGTACCGCTCCTGCGCGATACGACGCTCCACGCACTTTTCCAGGAACAGGCCGCCCGCACGCCCGACACGCCCGCGGTGAACGACGTGACGTACGGGGAGCTCGACCGCTGGTCGGACGAGATCGCCGCCACCATCGACACCCACCTCGTCCCCTTCCTCGCCGACCGCACGCCGGCCGCGATCGCGCAACTGCTCGGCATCCTCAAGGCGGGCGCCGCCTACCTCCCCATCGATCCCGCCACGCCGCGGGAGCGCCTCGACTGGCTCGTCGCGGACAGCAAGTCGGTGGCGCCGGGCGACAACGCATACGTGATCTACACCTCCGGTTCCACCGGCACGCCGAAAGGCGTCGTGGTCAGCCACCGCTCCGCGGTCAACCTGACCCTGGCTTTCGCGCAAAGCCATCAGTTTGCAGGTCACCGCCTGCTGATGATCCCGCCGCTGCACTTCGACGCCTCGGTGGGCGACGTCTTCCCCGCCCTCGCCACCGGCGCGACGCTCATCCTCCATCCGTCGCCCGCCGACCTCGACGCCCGCGCGCTGGCCCGCTTCTGCAACGAGCAGGGCGTCACCGCCATCGACGCGCCGGCCGCGCTCTGGCGCCGCTGGGCCGCGGAGTGGCAGCCCATCCCCGCGCTGCGCCTGATGATGGTGGGCGGTGAGTCGGTGCCGGTGGATGAAGTGCGCCGCTTCGCGCGCCTGACGAACAACCAGGTCCGCTTCGTCAACCACTACGGCCCGACCGAAGCGACGGTCTGCGCCACGACCTATCACACCGTCGACGCGAGCGAGTGCACCACGACCGAGCTCCCCATCGGCAAGCCGATCGCGAACGTCTCCGCATACGTCCTCGACCAGCACCTCCAGCCGGTGCCGCGGGGCATCGCGGGCGAGCTGTACATCGGCGGCGCCGGCGTGGCGCGCTATCACGGCCGGGAAGAGTTCCTCCCCAACCCGTTCGGCGAGGGCCGCCTCTATCGCACCGGCGACCTGGCCCGCCGCCTCGCCTCGGGCGACCTCCTCTTCCTCGGCCGCGCCGACCGGCAGATCAAGCTGCGCGGCTTCCGCATCGAGCCGGGGGAGATCGAGGCCGCCATCCTCGCCCACGCCGGCATCCGCGCTGCGATCGTGATCAAGCGCGAGGAGCGGCTCGTCGCCTATGTCGTCGGCGAGACGGAGCTGCAGTTGCACGACCGCCTGCCGGAGTACATGGTGCCGTCCGCGATCGTGCGCCTCGAGGCGCTCCCGCTGACGAGCAACGGCAAGGTGGACCTCAACGCGTTGCCCGCTCCCCCCCGCACGACCACCAGTTCCCGCGCGCCCCGCAACGAGACGGAGCGCGAGCTGCTGCGCATCTGGTGCGAGGTGTTGCAGGCAGACGGCCTCGGCATCGACGACTTCTTCGCGCACGGCGGCGACTCCCTCCGCACCATGCCCCTGGTGTTCAAGGTGCGGGAGCGCTTCGGCGCCGACCTCCCGCTCAGCTCCGTCTTCCGCGCCCCGACCGTGGCGCGCTTCGCCGCGCTCCTCACGCACGGAGCGCAGGCGGACGATCTGGAATCGAAAATCGGCACGTTCCGGGCGCCGGCCATCCGGCGCGCAAACATGCCGCCGAAGAACGTCCTCATCACCGGCGCCACCGGCTTCCTCGGCGCGTTCCTCCTCGACGAGCTGCAGCGCTCCACGAACGCCACCATCTACGCGCTCGTCCGCGCGGCGAACAAGGCAGACGCGATGCGTCGCATCCGGGAGAACCTCGCTTCTTACGGTCTGACGCCGGATGAGAAACGCATCGTTCCTCTGCTCGGAGACCTGGCCGAGCCGGGTCTCGGCATCACCGAGAACCTGGACGCCATCGACGTGATCTATCACAACGGCGGCGCGGTGAACTTCATCGCGCCGTACGAGCGCCTCGCCGCGGCGAACGTGGACGGCACCCGCACGGTGCTGGCCATGGGCCGGCCGGTGCACGTCGTCTCCACCCTGGGCGTCCATTTCACCAAGCCGCGCATCGGCCAAGTGGTGACCGAACAGGATCCCCTGCCGCCCGGCAAAGACATCCTGGGCGGCTACAACGAGACGAAGTGGGTCGCCGACCGCGTGGCCCAGCTGGCCCGCGAGGCCGGCGTGCCGGTCTCCATCCATCGCCCGGCGCGCATCACCGGCGACAGCCGCACTGGCGCGCTCAACCCGGCCGATCTCTTTTACAGCTGGATCAAAGGCTGCGTGCAGCTGGGCAGCTTCCCGGACGACGCGCCGCTGCTGAACATGGCGCCGGTCGACCACATCGCCCGCTCCATCGTCGCAATCTCCCTGCACATCGAGCAACCGGCCGACTACCACTACTTCAACAACCGCATGCTGCCGCTGGAGACGCTCGTCTCCACGCTCCGCCGCCGCGGCTTCGAAGCCTCCATCAAGCCGTACCGGCAGTGGATCGAACAGCTGCGCCACGCGCCGGAGAACCCGCTGGCGAAGTACCTGGCTCTGATGGAAGAGCCGGACCAGGGCGAGCCGGTGTTCGACTGCACGCGCACCGAAAACGCGCTGGCCCGGCTCGGCATCCTCTGTCCGGCGGCGGATGAAGCCCTGCTCGGCCTCTACCTCGACCAGCTCCTGCCCGAGCCGGCCATCGCCATGAAAGGACACCCATGACCCGCCGCCGCGCATTTCTCTGGATCTGGATCGGGCAGCTGATCTCCGTGATCGGCTCGCGCCTTTCCACGTTCGCCGTCGGCATCTGGGTCCTGCAGAAGACCGGCTCGACGACGCAGTACGCCTTCATCTTCATCTGCATGGCCGTGCCGGCCCTGCTCCTCGCGCCGTTCGCCGGCGCGCTCGTCGACCGCTGGGACCGGCGCAAGGTGATGATCGCCGCCGACGCGCTGGCCGCCTTCACCGTGCTCGGCCTCGGCATGCTGCTCTACCTCGACGCGCTCGAGCTGTGGCAGATCTACGTCGCCGCCGGCCTGCAGGCGGTCGCCACCGGCTTCCAGATCCCCGCCTACATGGCCAGCATCCCGCTGCTCGTGCCGAAGGAGCAGCTCGCCCGCGCGAACGGCATGGTGCAGACCGCGTTTGCCGCCGCGCAGATCGTCGGCCCCGCGCTGGCAGGCGTGCTGGTGAGCACCATCTCGCTCTACGGCGTCCTGTTCGTCGACTTCGTCACGTTCGTGGCCGGCATCATCGCCCTCCTCGTGGTCGACGTCCCGCGCCCCGCGGCCGGCGAGCACGAAGAGAAGGCGCCAGCGCTGTGGCAGGAGGCGGCGGAAGGCTTCCGCTTCGTCCGCGAGCGGGGCGGCCTCCTCGGCCTGCTCACCCTCTTCGGTTTCACGAACTTCCTCTTCGGCATCGTCAGCATCCTCATCACGCCGATGGTCCTCTCCTTCACGAACGCCGCGGGCCTCGGCATGCAGATGTCGATCGGCGGCTGCGGCCTGCTCCTGGGCGGCGTCCTGATGAGCGCCTGGGGCGGCCCGAAGCGGCGCATCCACGGCGTGCTCGCCTCCACCGTGTTCGCCGGCCTGATGCTGGCCATGCACGGCCTGCGCGCGGACATCTGGTTCGTCTCGGCGATGGGCTTCTTCTTCTTCATCTCCCTGCCGATCATGAACGCCTCCCAGGATTCGATCTGGCAGACCAAGGTGCCGGCCGCGCTGCAGGGGCGCTGCTTCGCCATCCAGCGCGTTTTGTCCGAGGCGGCGATGCCGATCGGTTTCTGCATCGCGGGCCCGCTGGCGGATCGCGTGTTCGAGCCGCTCCTGAGGCCGGGCGGTCCGCTGGCCGATTCCGTCGGCCGCGTGATCGGCGTCGGCCCCGGACGCGGCATCGCCCTGATCTTCATCGTCTCGGGCTTGACCATGGCGCTGGCCGGACTGGTCGGCTACGCCATGCGCGGGCTGCGCAACGTCGAGACCGATCTTGCCGACGCGCCGGTCGAGCCGGCGCCCGCTGTCGCTGCATGAGTCCCGGAGAATCTATGAGCGCAGACGACACTCACGAAAAAGCAATGGCCGCCGGTTGCCCCCACGCCACGCGCGCCGCGAGCCTTTCCATCCGTTCCGAGTCCCCCTCGGCGCCGGTCTCGCCCGAGCTTTTCACCATCAACCAGGTGGAGACGCTGATGGCGCCCGAGCATCCGCTGGCCGTCACCGCCAAATGGATGCGCCGTTTCCTGGCCCGGCCGCATCGCGAGCTCGGCCGCCCCGGCCCGGTCTGCCCCTTCGTCCCCGGCGCCATCGTGCAGGACACCATCTGGATGGCCGACTGCTCCCTCGGGCGCGGCGACCGGCAGGCCATCATCGAGATCATCGGCCTCTTCCGCGACCTCTTCCTCAACCTAGAGCCGAAGGGGGGCGATGCCGCGGCCTGGAAGGCGATGGTCATCGTCTTCCCGAACGTAGCCATCGAAGACGCGGATGTGATCGACCAGGTGCAGTCGGAGCTGAAAGCGCGCTTCGTCGACGCCGGCCTCATGATCGGCGAGTTCCACGAGCGGAACGAGAGCCCCGGCCTGCGCAACGACAACTTCCGCCCGCTGCGCAGCCCCATCCCGGCCCTGGCCATCCGCCACATGGTGGAGACCGACCTGCCGTTCCTCTACCGCACCCTCTATCCGCCGCCGTTGCGCGCGGAGTTCATCCGCTCCTATCTGCGCCGCCTGGGCGGCACGATCAGCCGCAACAACTTCGACGCGGCGCTCGACGCGCTCGTGCTGGCGGAGATCGCCATCCGCACTCCGGAAGAGGTGACGACCTGACCATGGATCACGTCGCGGTCATCGGCGGCGGGCTGGCCGGCTCGCTCTTCGCGCTGCGCCTGGCCCGGCAGGGGCATCGCGTCGACGTGTACGAGCGGCGTCCCGATCCGCGCCTGCGCCGCGGCGAAGGCGGCCGGTCGATCAACCTGGGCCTTTCCAAGCGCGGCATCGCCGCGCTGGGCGAGGTCGGCCTGCGCGAGGAGGTGCTCTCGCTCGCCGTGCCGATGGAGGGCCGCGTGATCCACACCCTGGACGGCGTGGAGCGCTTCCAGCCGTACGGCAAGAACCGCCAGGAAGTGCTGCACTCCATCGACCGCAACGAGCTGAACGACCTGCTCCTCGATCGCGCCGAGGCTCATTCGCAGGTGCGTCTGCACTTCGAGCATCGCTGCGTCGGCGTCGATGCTGCCGCGCGCACCATCCTGGTCGCGGATGCTTCCGGCGCGGTCAGGCCGGTCAGCGCCGACTGGGCGGTCGGCGCGGATGGGGCGTTCTCCAAGATCCGGGAGGAGATGCAGCGCGGCCAGCGGGCGAACTTCAGCAAGGAGTTCCTGGAGTGGGGCTACAAGGAGCTGAACCTCCCCGCCCGCGCCGACGGCACTTCGCAGCTGCGCCTGAACGCCCTGCACGTGTGGCCGCGGGGCCACTGCCTCATCGTGTCCCACGCCAACCGCAACGGCTCGCACACCCTGACGCTGTTCCTGCCGTTTGAAGGCGCCGACAGCTTCGCCACCCTGCGCACGCCATCCGACATCAGCTCCTTCTTCGCCCGCTACTTCCCCGACCTCGTGCCGCTGTTGCCCGAGCTGCTGTCGCAGTGGGAGAGCCACCCGGTCGGCTCGCTCGTCACCACCCGCACCACGCCGTGGCACCTGGCGGATTGGATCGTCCTCGTCGGCGATGCCTGCCACGCCGTCTATCCGTTCTACGGGCAGGGGATGAACTCCGCGTTCGAGGACTGCTCCGCCCTCGCCGCCGCCCTGGCCGCCCACCCGGCCCGCCTGGATGCCTTTCGCGCCTACGAGCGCTCCCGCCGCCCCCACACCGACACGCTGGCCGAGCTCTCCAAGGAGAACTTCGTCGAGCTCCGCCAGCGCGTGCAGTCGCCCCTTTTCGTCCTGCGCAAACGGATGGACGTCTGGCTCAACCGCCTCGCGCCGTCGACCTGGCTCCCCCTCTACACGATGATCGCCCACACCACGATGCCGTACGGCGACGCCCTGGCCCGCGCGCGGCGGCAGGACCGGTTGCTGTTGTCGCTGGCCGGCGCCTGCGGGGTGGCAGTGCTGGGGGCGCTGGCGCTGCTATTGGGGTAAGGTACCGTGTCATCCTGAGCCGCGGAGACGGCGAAGGATCCGTACCGATCTTGCGCCGCGCCTGAAGGTTCGGATCCTTCGTCCTCTTCGGGACTCAGGATGACACCCATGCCCGTCACCTTCGACACCGTCCGCGAAGTCGCCCTCGCCATGCCGAACGTGGTGGAGGGCACCTCGTACGGCACGCCGGCGCTGCGGGTGAAGACGAAGTTCCTGGCCCGGCTGCGGGAGGATGGGGACTCCGTCGCGTTCCGGGTCGGGTTCGATGAGCGGGACCTGTTGATGGCGGCGAAGCCCGACACCTTCTTCATCACCGATCACTACCGCGGCTATCCGGCCGTGTTGCTGCGGCTCTCCCGGGCCACGCGCGAGGATGTGGCGGAGATCGTCCGCCTGGCCTTCGCGGCGGTGACGGCGAAACGGCGATGATCGCCGCATGCCGCTCAGCCGATGGCCGGCTCCATGTCGCCGACTTCCGCATCCGCCACCGGCTCGATCCGGCGGTGCGTCTTGGCCACCAGCACGTAGATCGACGGCACGACGAACAGTGTGAACGCCGTTCCGATGATCATGCCGGAGACGAGCATGATGCCGATGCTGTTGCGGGCGCCGGCGCCGGGGCCGGCCGCGAAGACGAGCGGCAGGTGGCCCATCACCGTGGCGGCGGTGGTCATCAGAATGGGGCGGAGGCGCGTGCCGGCCGCCTCGAGCACGGCGGACAGCTTGTCGTGCCCCTCCTCCTGCAGATGGTTGGCGAACTGCACGATGAGGATGCCGTTGCGGGCGATGAGGCCGACCAGGGTGATGAGTCCGACCTGACTGTAGATGTTGATCGAGGTCAGGCCGAGGAACGAGAAGAGGAGCGAGCCGGAGAGGGCGAGCGGCACCGAGCCGGCCAGGATGATGAACGGATCGCGGAAGCTCTCGAACTGCGCGGCGAGGACGAGGTAGATGAGGATCGCGGAGAGCAGGAAGACGCCGAGGAAGCGCGCCCCTTCGGTGCGCAGCTGGCGCGACTCGCCGGCGTAGTCGACGGTGAAGCCGCGGGGGAGCGTCTTCGCCGCCTCGTCTTCCAGGAACTTCAGCGCGGAGTCGAGGGAGACGCCGGGCGGGATGGCCCCCTGGATGCGCACCGCGTTGAGCTGCTGGAAGCGCTTCAGCTCGCGCGGCTCGGTGGTGGTCTGCAGCGTGGCGAAGGTGGAGAGCGGCACGAGCTGGCCGTTGCCGCCGGTGATGTAAATCTCCGACAGCTGGTCGGCCGTCAAACGGTCGGCCCGCTTCACGAGCGGGATCACCTTGTAGCTGCGTCCCTGGATGCTGAAGCGGTTCACGTAATTGCCGCCTAGCAGCGTGGAAAGATCGCGGCCGGCCTGGGCGAGGTCGACGCCCTGCGCGCGCAGCTTGTCGCGGTTGAACACCACCCGCGCCTGCGGCTGGTCGAACTTGAGGTCCGTATCGGCGAACATGAACTTGCCGCTCGTCATCGCCTTCTGCACCAGGTTGTTGGCCAGCTCCGCCAGCTGGGCCGGCTCGGCGGTGGAGACGATGGCGAAGTCGACCGGGAAGCCCTGGCTGCCCGGCAGCGATGGCGGCACGAGCTGGATCACCCGGATGCCCGGGATCTGGGCCGACTTCGCGGAGACGTCCATCAGGATCTGGTTGATGTCGCGGTCGCGCTGCGAATGCGGCTTGACCACCATGCCGCCGAAGCCGCCGCCGGGAAAGATGACCTGGAACGAGCCCTCGTGCTCGGGCACGGAGCGGTAGGCGTCGCTCACCTGCCTGGCGAAGAGCTTGGTCTGGTCGATGGTGGAGTTCGCGGCCCCCTGGATGATCCCGAAAAGGAAGTTCTGGTCCTCGGTGGGGGCGAGCTCCTTCTGCGAGAAGAGGTAGAGGGGGAAGATGAGCAGCACCACGAACACCCACAGCGTGATGACCACCGGCCGGTAGTTGAGCGTGCGGGAGAGCAGGCGCGTGTAGAGGTGCTGCACGGACTCGAAGCGGCGGTTGACCATGCCGGCGAAGCCCTTCTCCGTGTCGCCGGCGCGGAGGAGCTTGGAGCCCATCATCGGGGAGAGCGTCAGGGCGACGACGCCGGAGATGAACACCGCGCCGGCCAGGGTGAAGGCGAACTCGCGGAAGAGCGAGCCGGTCAGGCCGCCCTGCAGCGCCACCGGCGTGTAGACCGCGGCCAGGGTGATGGTCATGGCGATGATCGGCGCCACCAGCTCGCGCGCCGCGTCGATGGCCGCCTGGAACGGCGTCTTCCCCATGTGCAGATGCCGCTCGATGTTCTCCACCATGACGATGGCATCGTCCACCACGAGGCCGACGGAGAGCACGACCGCGAGCAGGGTGAGCAGGTTGATGGTGAAGCCGAAGACGAGCATCAGCAGCACGGCGCCGATCAGGGAGATGGGGATGGCGATGACCGGGATGATCACGCCGCGCACCGAGCCGAGGAAGAGGAAGATGATCAGGATGACGATGAGCAGCGTCTCGACGAGCGTCTTGAGCACTTCGTCGATGGCCGACTGGATGTAGGCGGAGGAGTCGTAAGGGACGCCGGTGGTCATGCCGGCGGGGAGCTGGGCCCGGATCTCCGGCATCGCCTCGCGCACCCGCTTCATCACGTCCAGCGTGTTCGCGGTGGGGAGGGTGAAGATGCCGATGAAGACGGCGGTCTGGCCGTTGAAGCTCACCTCGCCGTCATACGTCTCGGCGCCGAGGACGACGTCCGCGATGTCGCCCAGGCGGACCAGATCATTGCCCCGCTCCTTGACCACCAGCTGCTTGAACTCCTCGGCCGTCTCCAGGTTCGTGTTGGCCACGAGGTTGACCGAGGTCATGGAGCCCTTGGTGCGGCCGAGGGCGGAAAGGTAGTTGTTCGCGGCGAGCGCGTTGCGGACGTCGGTGGGGGAGATCTGGCGGGCAGCCATCCGCTGCGGATCGAGCCACACTCTCATCGCAAACGTCCGGTCGCCGAAGATCTCGGCGCGCTGCACGCCGGAGATGGCGCTCAGCTTCGGCTGCACCACCCGGGTCAGGTAGTCCGTGATCTGGTTCTGGTCGAGGTCCTTCGAGGCGAAGCCGAGGTAGGCGGCGGCGAACTGGCTATCCGTCGTCTGCAGATCGATGATCGGCGCCTCGGCCTCGGGCGGCAGCTGGTTGCGCACCTGCGCCACTTTCGACTGGATCTGCGTCAGCGCGGCGTTCGTGTCGTAGTTGAGCTTGAGGTGGACGGTGATCGTGCTCACGCCCTGGCCGCTGGAGGACTCGAGGAAGTCGATGCCGTCCGCGCCGGCGATGGCCCGCTCCAGCGGTGCGGTGATGAAGCCGCGCACCAGGTCCGCGTTCGCGCCGACATAGGCCGTGCTGACCACCACGTTGGCCATGTCGCTGCGCGGGAACTGGCGCACCACGAGCGAGCGGATGGACTGCAGCCCGGCGATGAGGATCACCAGGTTGACCACCATCGCCAGGACAGGACGGCGGATGAAGAGATCTGTGAATTTCATTGGCTTCTCCGTGTCATCCTCAAGTCGCGCAGACGACGAAGGATCTCCCGGCGCTTGCGAGGAGATCCTTCGGCCATCTGAGCCGCTCAGGATGACACTAGCTGTTCTCCGGCTTGGGCGTTGCGCTGTTGGACGGTTGCACGGAGTTGTTGACGATGACGGCCGCGCCGGGGCGGAGCTTGAACGCGCCGGAGGTGACGACTTCCTCGCCCGGCTTGAGGCCGGTCAGGATGCCGATCTGGTCTCCGCGCGAGCCGCCCAGCTTCACGAACTGCTGGCGCACGCCGCGGTAGGTCGTCCCCTTCTTCGGGTCCTTCATCTGCTCCACGATGAAGACCGAGTCGCCGAACGGCGCATAGCTGATGGCGGAGGCGGGGACGACCACGACCGGCGAGGAGCCGCCGCTGGAGAGCTTGGCCTGCACGTACATGCCGGGGCGGAGCTTGCCGGAACGGTTCTCGAAGATGGCCTGCACCCGGACGTTGCGCGTGGCTTCGTCGATGGCGGACTCGAAGGCGGCGACGCGGCCGTGCTCCGGCGCGCCGAGAGCGTCGGAGACGACTTCGATCTCCGAGCCGGGGGCGAGCTTGCCGAGGTCGGCCTGGGGGACGGAGAAGTTGACGTAGGCGGGGCGGATGGCCTGCAGGGTGACGATCGGCGCGCCGCCGGCGAGGTACTGGCCGAGGTTCACCTGGCGCAGGCCGAGGACGCCGGCGAAGGGGGCGCGGATGGTTTTGCGCTCGATCATCGCCCTGATCTCGCCGACACGCGCGTCGGCGGACTTGAATTCGGCGCTGGCTTGGTCGAGCGACGACTGGGCGACCACGCCCTGGCCGGCCATCCCCTGGTTGCGCTGCAGGGCGAGGCGGGCCAGCTCGCGCTGCGCTTCGGCGGCGGCCAGCTGGGCCCGCTCCTGCTTGGTGTCGAGGCGGACCAGGATGTCACCCTTGGAGACGGAGTGGCCGGAGTCGAACGAGATCTGCTCGATGATGCCGGGCAGGTCGGCGCTGACGGTGACGCCGTTCACCGCGGCGACGGTGCCGATCGCATTCGTCGCGCCGGTCCACGTCTCCTGCCGGACGATGGTCGTCGTGACGGCTTCCGGGGGCGGCTCCCAGCTCTGGGACATCGCCGTTTTGATCTGGGAGTACTTGAACCAGGCGAGGATGGCGATGACGGCGAAGACGACGACGAGCATCAAAAACAAACGCTTTTTCATGGCGAGTCAAAAACTCTACAACGTTGAAAGCCGCGGCGCGGTCAAATCCGTGTGAGCACGGAGCAGCAGCGCGCGTTGGCGGTTGAAATTCCACGAGCCGTAGAGGCCCGTGATCAGCGGCCGGAACGGCCGCGACGATTCTGGACTGGCGGGTATTTTAACGCGGCAGGGCGTTACGGGGTGTCACAAAAGAACGATGAACGATGAACGAGTTAGGTGCCGGCGTTCGTTCATCCTTCATCGTTCATCGTTTCTCACATACGGCTCCCCATGAATTTCATCCGAGGGATCCGGCATGTAGATGCGCCACAGGTAGTCCAGGGCGATGGCCAGGCCTTGGCGCTCGCGCATGGTGGCGATGAGGGGGACGAACAGGAGCAGGAAGAAGCCGGCGCCGAGGCCGAAGTTCGTGGAGCGGAAGCCGAAGTAGAGCAGGCCGATGCCGAGGGCGATGGGGAGGCGGTCGGTGATGATGATCCACATCCAGATGTCGCCGTAGTTGCGCTGGTACTGGAGGTTGCACACGGGGCAGCGCGCGTGGGCGTGGGTCCACCTGCGGAAGAGCGGGCCCTGGCCGCAACGCGGGCAGCGGCGGCGGAGGCCGCGCAGCAGGACGGTGGGGATGGGGACGCGCATCGCCGTCGGATTATGCGTCCCCACCCCGCGTCAATGCTTGTGGTTGCGCACCGCCTGCACGCCGAGGCCGACGGCGGCTCCGACCGCGGCGCCTTTGAGCGGCTGGTGGTGATCGATCAGCGCGCCGGCGGCGGCGCCGACGAGCGCGCCGCGGGTCTGGCTGTAGTGATGACGATGGCGCTTGTGATGCTTCGTCGCCGCGAAGGCGCCTCCGGTGGGGAGGAGCAGAGAGAGGGCGAGGATGCTTGCCTGGATGCTTTTCATGCTCTCCACAATTGCGAAGCGCGTGCCGGATATAAACCCTTTATCTCAAGGCATTTAGCGCCGCTTCGTGGAGGGCTCCATTGGTCGAGACGGCGCTCCGTCCGTCGTACCGCGCGTTGCCGCCGAGGTCGGTGAAACGGCCGCCTGCCTCCTCCACGATCAGCTGCACGGCGGCCACGTCCCACGGCGCGACTTCCGGCTCCACGGCGACGTCCATCGCCCCTTCCGCAACCAGCATGTGCGCCCAGAAATCGCCGAAGCCGCGGGTGCGGCCGCAGGCGCGGGCCAGGGCGAGGAAGCGGTCCGCCAGGCCGGCCTTGTCAAAGTCGGCGATGCCGTCGTAGGCCAGCTGCGCTTCGGCCAGCGTCTTGACCGAGGAGACGCGGAGGCGCGCGCCGTTGCAGAACGCGCCTTGCCCCCGCACGGCAAACCAGCGGCGGGCCAGCGCGGGCGCGGAGACGACGCCGACCTGCAGCGCATCATCAACCGCCAAGGCGATGAGCGTGGCGAAGACGGGGATGCCGCGGATGTAGTTCCTGGTGGCGTCGATGGGATCGATGATCCATTTGCGGGCTCCCCTCACCCCGCCCTCCGGGCCACCCTCTCCCCGCCCGGGGGGAGAGGGTTCTTCGGACCCGAGCTCTTCGCCGATCACCGCGTCGCCCGCCGGCAGGCGCGAGCGCAGCAGGCGCTCCACCGCCTCATCCACCTCGGAGACCGGCGTCTGGTCCGCCTTCGTCCGCACCGCGAGCGACGGCGAGCGGAAATGCCTCAGCGTCAGCTCGTCCGCGGCGTCGGCCAGCGCCAGCGCCAGCTCCAGATCGGGCGTCACGGCTGGACGAGCTTGAGATTGGCCAGCAGCTTGATGGCCCGGTTCACCCACCCCTCGTCGATCGGATCGCCCGTCTCGCCCGCCACCAGATCGGCGATCTCGCGCGGCGTGCGCCGGCCGTCCATGAAGTTGACCGTCTCGTAGAGGGCCAGGTCGAAGTCGCCCAGGGCCGCCTTCTGCGCGTCGATCCACGTGCGGTCATCGCCGGTCTGCTCGCCGAACAGCTCGTCGAAGATGGGGAGCATGGTCAGGCGGCGCGGTCCCTTGCCCGCCGCGGCCGGAGCGGCGGCAGGTTTGGCGGTCCAGGAGAAGATGCCTTTGTTGGAGAGCGTCGCATTGGGCAGCGCCGCGGCGTTCGCCGCGAGCCGCTTCTGCACGTCCGCCGCGGCGCGCGTGTTGCCGGCCAGGCGCAGGCGCGCGAGCAGCTCGCCGTCCGCGCGGAGGCGCTCGGTGGCCACCAGCGGGGCGAGCCGCTGCCACTCGCCCTGGTCCGCGTTGGCCAGCCAGTAGATGACGTTCGCCGCGAGGGCGCCGACGCGCTTGAGCTCCGTCGCATCCGACTTGTCCGGACGGTCCTCGCTGGTGTGATGCGTCCAGTCCGGGTCGTGGCCGAACATGGTGGACGGCACGCCGATGCCGAGGAACATGTCGTGGTCGCTGCCCTGCGCGTAGGGCGTCACCGCGGAGTGCCAGTACTGATGCGTGCCGGTCGGCGCGTAGAGCTTCGCCTCGCGCGCCTGGTCCAGCGCGTCCGGCAGCAGCGCGTCGAGGAAGGAGGGGACGGAGAGCGGCGCGCGCGTCATGTAGAAGCGGCTGCCGGTCTTCTGCAGGTCTTCCCCGATCATGTCCAGGTTGACGTTCGCGATCACGCAGCGATCGGTGCCGGGAGGCGTGGGGCGGGGATCGTCGAAAGGCGCGCAGGCCCGCTCCTCCGGATGCCGGGTCAGGTAGGCCATGGTGCCGAAGTACTCCGGCACCCACATGAAGTGGATGGTGCGGCGCGGGTTGGGGATCGCGCCGGACTTGATGAGCGCGGTCAGCGTGCGCAGCACCTCCAGCATCGCGGCGGAGCCGCTGGCGTTGTCGTTCGCGCTCCACTGGGGATGGTCGAGGTGAGCCGTGACGATGATCTCGTCCGGGCTCTCCGAGCCGCGGATGTAGCCGTGGGTCACGACCAGCCGGCCGTTGCCGAGGTCCGCGTCGATGTTGCCGCGCACGCGGACGGCTCCTTTGGCCATGCGCAGCTTCAGCATCTCGTACTGGCTCTGGGAGATCTGGAACGAGCCGCTGGTCTTCTCCACTTCATTGACCCGGGTCCAGAGGCCGTTGTAGCGGACCATGTCCGGATGCTCGTTGCGGTCGCCGGGCGGCGGGTAGATCACGGCGCCGACCGCGCCGTACTTTTGCACGCCCATGCGGACCACGTCGCGCGCGTAGCCATAGGCGAGGACCACTTTGCCTTTCAGGTCGCGGCCGGTGTAGTCGCCATCGCTGGTCCCTTTGCCGACGTCGACCAGCTCGCCGCTCCACTGGCCGCCTTTGGAGTAGGTGGAGACGCACATCGGCGTGTCGCTGAAGCGGCACAGCCGCACCGGCTCGTCCCCTTCCACCCACAGCTCGCCGGAATTGATGTTCCAGCCCATGGGGCCGACCCAGGTCTGGTACTTGATGCGGCCGTCGGTGTTGAAGAACTCCATGTCGCCGTTCATGCCGGTGATGCGCACGCCGTCCAGGACGATCTTGAGGGCGACCTCGACCATGTCCGGCCCGGCCTGGATGCGGTGGAACTCGGAGATGCGCCGCTCCTGGGCCAGGGCGCGCTCGCCGGAGTACTCCGCGGCGATCTTGTCGAAGGTCTGCTGGTTGATGATGTGCGGGGCGGCGTTGGCGGTGACGGCAAAAAACATGAGGAGGGGGAGGAAACGCTTCATAGAGGCGGAGCGTAGCACGTGTGTTGGCCGGCGGCGGGCCGCTGCTCCACGCCCGCTGCCCGCCGAAAAGTGCCCTATCATCCCCGACCGTGTTTGCATCACTTCTCCTCGCACTCCTGGTGAGCGCGCCACCGGATCTGAAATGGGGCGGTGACTCGGAGGGGGGCGCTCCGTTCGTGGAGGCCGACCCGAACGATCCGGCCGTCGTGCGCGGCTTCGACGTGGAGGTGGCGGAGGAGATCGCGAAGGGCCTCGGCCGCAGGCCGCATTTCGTGCAGGTGGCATTCACGGCCATCGATCAGTCGGTGGCGCGCGGCGATTTCGACATCGGGATGAGCGGCGTGGAGGACACCCCGCCCCGCCGCGCGGCCATGGCGGCGACCATTCCGTACTTCGAGTTCCACGAGGTGCTCACCACGCGCGCGGCCGACCGCGGCCGCTTCCGCACCCTGGACGACCTCCGCGGCCACCGCGTCGGCACCCTCGGCGGCACGATCGCTTACGACCGCCTGCTCGAGGCGCAGAAGGACGGCGTGGTGCTCGTCTCGTATGACGATGACGTGCACCCCTACGAGGACCTGGCCCAGGGCCGCCTCGATGCCGTGCTCCTCGACAACATCATCGCCGCCCGCTCCATGCGCCGCGTGCCCGGCCTCTTCATGCAGCCCAAGCCGGTGATGACCGGCCACTACGTCGCCGTGCTGGCCAGGGAGAACGGCGCCTTGCGCGATCAGGTGGACGCCATCCTGCGCGCGCGGATGCGCGACGGGACGCTGGAGCGGATCTATCGCAAGTGGCAGATCTGGGATGAGTACCAGCCCCGCTTTTTCGCCTCTGTGCTCGCGCCGCCCAAAAACGTAGGGCCGGCTCTCCAGCCGGCCCCTCGCGTCGACAAGACGCAGCTCACGCTGGCCTACATCCCCGCCCTCCTCCGCGCGTCGGTCATCACCATCGTCCTCTCCTGCCTCGCCATGGCGCTGGCCATCCTGGTCGGCGTCCTCATCGCCAGCGGCCGGGTCTACGGCGGCACGCTGCTGCGCGGCGTGCTCGCCACCTACGTGGAAATCGTGCGCGGCACGCCGGTGCTGCTGCAGCTCTTCGTTTTGTATTACGGCCTCTCCGCCGTCATCCGCCTCCCCGCCTTCATCGCCGCCCTTCTCGGCCTCGGCCTGAACTACGCCGCGTACGAGAGCGAGATCTATCGCGGCGCGCTGGAGGCGGTCTCGCGCGGCCAGCTCGAGGCGGCGCGCACGCTCGGCCTCACCGAGTCGCAGGTCTTCCGCCTGGTGCGCGGGCCGCAGGCGTTCCGCCTCGCTCTCGCGCCGATGACGAACGACTTCGTGGCGCTGCTCAAGGACTCCTCGCTCGTGTCGGTGATCACCGTTGTCGAGCTGACCAAGCAGACGCAGATCTTCGCCGCGAACATCGGCAGCTGGGTGGTGCCCGGCATCCTCTGCGCGGCGCTCTATCTGTTGATGTCGTTGCCGCTCTCGCGCGTTGCGCGGCGGCTGGAGGAGCGGTGGCGATGAGCGTCCTCGCCATCAACGGCCTGCGCCTGAACCGCGGCCCGGTCGAGGTGCTGCGCGGGGTGAACCTGAGCGTCGAGCGGGGCGAGCTGGTCGCGCTGATGGGCCTCTCCGGCGGCGGCAAGACGACCATCCTGCGCACCATCGCCGCGCTGGAGCCGTTCGACGCCGGCACGGTGGAGGTCGACGGCGTGACGCTCCGCCCCGGGCCGCTGCCCGCGCGCGGCGTCCTGCGCGAGCTTCGCCGCCGCGTCGGCATGGTCTTCCAGCTGCACTACCTGTTCGAGCACCTCACCGCGCTGCAGAACGTGACCCTCGCGCCGCTGCACGTCGCTCGCGCCGCGCACGCCGAGGCCGGCCGCCGCGCGCTCACCCTCCTCGAATCCCTCGGCGTGGCCCATCGCCGGGATGCCTATCCCCGCGAGCTCTCCGGCGGCGAAGCGCAGCGCGTGGCCATCGCCCGGGCCATGGCCATGGACCCGCCGCTGCTCCTGATGGACGAGCCGACCGCCTCGCTCGATCCGGCGCGGCGCGGAGAGCTGGGCCGTACGCTCCAGCAGCTCACCTCCGGCGACCGCACCCTCATCGTCACCACCCACGACGACGACTTTGCCCGCGACTTCGCCACCCGGGTGATCATCCTCGCCGAGGGCGAGGTGGTGGAGGAAGGGCTGCCCAACGAGGTGCTGGTCAACCCGCAGCATCCGGCCACGCGCCGCCTGCTCCAACACGAACAAGTGTCATCCTGAGGAGCGCAGACGCCGAAGGATCCGTAGCGATTTCGCGCCGCGCCTGAAGGTGCGGATCCTTCGCCTCTGCGGGGCTCAGGATGGCACTACACTGCGCGGAATGCTTGCTCTCCTCCTCGCCGCCACCCTCACCGTCGATGACTACGTCACGATGCCCAATCCTTCCACGCCGCGCCTCGCGCCGGACGGCAAGCACGTCGCGTACGTCCTGACCCGCGCGGACATGACGCGCGGCGTGTACGACTCGGATGTCTGGCTCGTCGACGCGGACGGCGGGCACGACACGCAGCTCACCCGCAGCCCGGGGGCGGATAACACGCCGAAGTGGTCGCCGGACGGCTCCACGCTCGCCTTCCTCTCCGACCGCGACGGCCGCACCGCCATCTGGACCCTCGACCTGGGAGGCGGCGAGCCGCGCAAGCTCAGCGCCGACTCCACCGGCGTGCGCGACTTCGAGTGGTCGCCGGACGGCAAGCGCATCGCGTTCGTCATGCCCGATCCCGCGCCGCCGGAGGACAAGGACGCGCCGCACGTGGCGGGCGCACCGCCGCGGCAGTCGCACCTTTACGTCGCTGATGTGGCCACCCGCGCCACGCGAAAAGTGACCGGCGGCGCCTTCACCGTCACGCACATGTCCTGGTCTCCGGACGGCGCGCGCATCGCCATCGACAAGCTGCCCGGCTTCGGCCTGGACGACTACTACCGGGCCGATCTGGCCATCGTGAACCTGGAGGACGGCGCCATGACGCCGCTCGTCACCCGGCCCGGCCTCGACGCGACACCGCGCTGGTCGCCGGACGGCCGGTCCATCGTCTTCATCAGCCAGGGCGGCATCTCCGACTGGCTGGTCGAGCAGCGCCTGTACGTGGTGCCCGCGGCGGGCGGCGAGCCGCGCATCGCGCCGGGCGAGTACGACCGCACGCCGGACGACTACGGCTGGATGGGCGACCGCCTCTGGATCAACGGCCCCTGGAGGACGACGACGCAACTGTTCCCCATCTCGCATGTGGAGGGCTCCCTCACCGACGCCGACGTGCGCGGCAACACCGCGGCCTTCATCTACCAGACCGTCACCACGCCGCCCGAAGTCTTCGTCGCCGACGTGGAGCACTTCGCGCCGCGCCAGCTCACCCACCACAACGACGAGCTCCGCACCCGCACCCTCGGCGAGACGCGCCTCATCAAATGGAAAAATCCGAAGGACGGACTGGAGATCGAAGGGCTGCTGACGTTGCCGGTCGGCTACAAGGCGGGAACGAGAGTGCCGCTGCTCACCTTCGTCCATGGCGGCCCCTCCTCCCGCTTCGACCAGGGCTTCCTCGGCTACCTCGGCCACATCTACGCGCCGCAGGTGCTCGCCGCGAACGGCTTCGCCGTGCTCCGCCCCAACCCGCGCGGCACGGGCGGCTACGGCCCCGCCTTCCGCGCCGCGAACCGCAACGACTGGGGCGGCATGGACTGGCTGGACATCGACGCCGGCATCGACGAAGCGATCCGCCTCGGCATCGCCGACGCCGATCGCCTGGGCCTGATGGGCTGGAGCTACGGCGGCTTCATCGCCTCTTCATCCATCAGCAAGACGGACCGCTTCAAGGCCATCAGCATCGGCGCGCCGGTGGTCGACCTGCTCTCGTTCCACGGCACCACCGACATCCGCGACTTCATCCCCAGCTACTTCCGCGATCTGCCGCCGGAGCTGCTGCTGGAGCGCAGCCCGCTGTGGCACCTGCGCAAGATCTCCGCGCCGGTGCTGATCCAGCACGGCGAGGCGGACGAGCGGGTGCCGACCTCGCAAGGGATCATGCTCTACCGCCGCCTGCAGGAACTGGGCGTCGAGGTGACGCTGGTGACGTATCCGCGCACGCCGCACGTGCCGCGCGAGCCGCGCCTGCGCCTCGACATCGCGAAGCGCAACGTCGCGTTTTTCTCGCGGCTGCTCGTGAATAAAACGCAAATGTGACCTGCGTCACGATTCGGGGTGAAGCGCACCGCTGAGGCTGGCCGTCAGGTGACGTAAATGCACCTCAGCCAGGAAGAGATCGAGCGGTATGCCTCCCGCCATGCGTCGGTGGACGAGCTGCTGGCCACGGCTGAGCATCTGGACGACTGCTTCGACTGCCGCGACCGCGCCGCCGCCCTGATCGATTCGGGCAAAGGCGAGCCGTCTCACACGCGCAAGGTCATCGCCCCCCCGCCTCCCGCCCGCCCCCGGCCGCGCATCGGGCGGTGGCTGCTGCCGTGGCTCTTCGCGCTGGCCGCCATCGGGCTGGCCATCTGGCTGGCCACCTCGGCCATGCAGCGCTGATCTATCGCTTCACGAAGAGCGCGACGGTCATCACCAGGCCGATCGTCACCACCGCCCAGCGCACGAACCCGCGGCCGAGCCTTCGCGCGATCCGGGCGCCGAGGTAGCCGCCCAGGATTGCGGCGACGGCCATGATCGCGGCGTCGCGCCAGAGCACCGCGCCGGAGATGGCGAAGCAGATCGCGGCCACGCCGTTGACGCACGTGGCCAGCAGGTTCTTCAGGCCGTTCATCTGGTGCATGTCGGTCAGGCCAATGAGGCCGAGGGCGGCCAGCATGAGGATGCCCTGGCCGGCGCCGAAGTAGCCGCCGTAGATCGCCACGAGCAGCTGGAAGGTGAAGGCGAAGATCACCCAGCCGCGCGCCGGGCGTTCGTTCGCGGAGGCGAAGGAGCGGAACCAGCGCGAGATCACCTCCTGCGCGGCGAGGAGCAGCGTGGCGGCGAGGATCAGCCACGGCACGATGCGGGTGAAGAGCTTCTCCGGCGTGTGCAGCAGGAGCAGCGCGCCGATGATGCCGCCGATCACGGCGGGGATGGTCAGGAGCAGCAGCCAGCGGGGCAGGCCGGCCAGCTCGCGGCGGAAGCCGATCGCGCCGGCCAGCGAGCCGGGCCAGAGCGCGACGGAGTTCGTCGCGTTCGCCGCGATCGGGTTGCGGCCGATCCAGAGCAGGGCCGGGAAGGAGAGCAGCGTCCCGCCGCCGGCGATGGAGTTGATGATGCCCGCCACGAGGGTGGCGATGGAGATGATGGCGATTTCCCGTGTCATCCTGAGTCCCGCGGAGGACGAACGATCCGTACCTTCAGGCGCCGCGCGGGATCGGTACGGATCCTTCGCCGTCCGCGCGGCTCAGGACGACAGGTCACCGCAGCCCTTCCGCGACGTACAGGTCGTTGAGCACGCGCAGCGCGTTGTACGCGTAGGCGCCCGCGTCGGGCGTGATCAGCACCGGCGCGATCTTGTACACGCCCGCCGGATCGGGCGGCGTGAACTGCTTCCACGGCTCGCGCGCGCCGGTGGCGGGCGTGATGCGCACGACCTGCGCGGGAAGGGCGGTGGGGCGGTAGACGAAGAGCGACTGCGCGTCCGGCGACCAGGCGATCGGCACCTCGCCCTTCTCGCTGCCGTGCACCGGCAACGGCTGCGCGCTGCCGTCGATGGAGTAGAGGGCGATCGTCTCCTGCGCGGTCATGCCCGCCACCGAGCGGCCATCCGGCGACACGGCGAAGGGCCGCATCGTCCCGCCCCAGATGCCTTCCGGCGTGACCGGCCTGAGCGTCTCATCGAGCGTGTCGACGAGCAGCAGGCGGTAGCCGCCGTTCGGCAGCGCGCCGGCGATCACCGCGCGCCGCGAGTCGGGCAGCCAGGCCGCGCCGTTGTCGAAGGCGCCGGCGACCTTCAGCTCGCGCGCCTCGCCCGGGCCGGTGGGGAGCAGCGTGAGCTTCGCGCCGGCATGGGCGAGCACCCATTTGCCGTCCGGCGAGAGCGCGTCGCCGAAGCCGTCGCCGAGGCGGATGGGGGTCGCTTCGCCGGCCCGGCGGAGGAAGACCGCGTTGCGCGCGCCGCCTCCCTCGCGCGTCTCGTTGAAGAGGATGGTCCGGCCGTCCGGCGCGATGTCGGTCAGGATCGACCAGTCGAGCCACGACACGTCGCGCTCGGTCGCCTCGCCCGGCGGCTGATAGAGCAGCGCGGCGCGCGGCATGCCGTTGGAGAGCAGGGCCCGGCCGGCGGGGGAGAGGTCGTACAGCTTCATCGCGCCGGTGAGGCGGTTGACCAGTCGCGTGTCGCCGTCGAGCGTCACCGCGTATAGCGCGGGCGGGCCGCCGCTGTCGCTGCCGGTGACCCAGACTTCCCTGCTATCCGGCGACCAGGCCAGGCCGCTCGCGCCGCGGCTCCAGCCGCTGCCGATGGTGGACGGCTGATGCCCGATTTCCAGCGTGCCGATGACGAACTGCCCGCGCAGCTGTTCGATGAACGCGATGCGCTTGCCGTCCGGCGAGAGGCGCAGGTCGTTGATGTAGTGCGGCGTCTCGTACTGCACCCGGCCGATGGGGTACTCGATCCGGTTGCGCCCCTGCGTCTGGCGGATGATGGCCAGCGAGCCATCGGAGGCCCAATCCGCCTGCAATACGTCGTTCGCCACTTCGCGCGGCGTGCCACCCGCCAGCGGCACGCGGGCGAGGGTGCCGAGGTTGCTGAAGCGGTCGCGGTGGAGCAGGACGGCCAGCTCCGTCGATTTGGAGATGGCCAGCACCTCGGCGTCCGGGATGCCCAGCGTGCGCGCCTCCGGCGAGTTGCGGTTCCCGACGAAGACCTCCGGCGGCTGCCCGTCCCACGCGGCGCTGTAGACGATGGTGTCGCCGTCCGGCGCGAAGCGCGCGCCGCGCAGAGTGCCGCGGCGGAAGGTGAGGCGATTGAAGGCCACGTCGCCCGCCTGCTCGCGGCCATGGTTCGCATACCACCAGCCGCCCCACGCCGCGCCGGCGATGGAGACGAGGAAGAGCAACGCCATGAGCAGCGGCGAGACGCCGCGGCGTCTCTTGACCGGCTGCAGCGCGGTGCGGGCGCGCGTCTGCATGGTTTGCGGCGTGGCGGAAGTGATGGCGGGCGATGAGCTGGTGGCGCCGGTCATGGCCGGGCGGCGTTGCGTTGCGGTGTGCGCCGCCGGCGCGATGCCGCTGGCGGTCATGCTGTTCGCCGAGGAGAGCGTCTCCAGGTTGAAGGCGAGGTCGCGCGCGTTCTGGAAGCGCTGCTCCCGGTCCTTCTCCAGGCAGCGGCGGGTCAGGCGCTCCAGCGCCGTCGGCACGGTCGGCATCACCACCGCGATGTCTTCCGGCTCTTCCTTGAGGATGGCGCTGAGCGTCTCGATGGAGGAGTTGCGGCTGAATGCGCGCTTGCCGCACAGCATCTCGTAGAGGATGGCCCCGAAGGCGAAGATGTCGCTGCGGTAGTCCACCACCTCGCCGCGCACCTGCTCGGGCGACATGTAGCCCACCGTGCCCAGGACCATGCCCGGCTCGGTGGCGGCCATCTGGAAGGTGGGGCCGTCGCCGGCGCCGGCCCGCGCGCTCAGCTTGGCGATGCCGAAGTCGAGGATCTTCACCCGGCCGTCGCGGGTGAGGAAGATGTTCTCCGGCTTGAGGTCGCGGTGGACGACCCCTTTCTCGTGCGCGGCGGCCAGGCCGCTGGCTATCTGCAGCCCGAGCTCCACCGCTTTGCGGGCCGGCACCGGGCCGCGGTTGATCCGGTCGCGCAACGTCTCCCCTTCCAGCAGCTCGCTGACGATGAACGGCGTGCCGGAGGCGTTGCCGATGTCGTAGATGGTGAGCAGGTTGGGATGGTTGAGCATCCCGGTGGCGCGCGCTTCCTGCACGAAGCGGGTGAGGCGCTCGCGGTCGTCCATGGTGACCGCGGTCAAAATCTTGACCGCGACGTCGCGCCCCAGCCGGGTGTCTTTCGCGCGGTAGACGGCGCCCATTCCGCCTTCGCCGAGCAGCGTCGCGATCCGGTACGGACCGAGAAGGGCACCTTCCGTCAAGGGCATGAAGGGCTGATTGTAAGTCCTCTCTGAATGACCATCACGATGGAGCGCGTGTTTGCGATGTTCTCCAGCGGATTCCTTTCCAGCAGGATGAGGTCCGCCCGCAGCCCTGCTTTCACCGCGCCAAACTCCTTCTCTTTCTTCAGCGCGTGCGCGGCGTTGCTGGTGGCGATGCGGATGACTTCCAGCGGTTTGATGCCGGCGTCGGTGAGCAGCTTCAGCTCGTCGTGCAGCGAGGCGCCGGGCACGATCCAGGGGGTGGGGGTGTCGGTGCCGGCGACGAGCAGCACGCCCTGGTCGTACATCCGCCTGGTCAGCTTCAGCAGGATCGGCCAGGCCTTCTGCGAGGCCGCGTACTGCTCGGCCGTCCAGCCGCTGGTGAAGCGTCCCGCCGGCCAGCCTTTGAGGATGCGCTCCGGCACCAGCTGGTTGTCCGGGTTCTTCGTGTAGCGCGGATCATCACCCCAGAACTTGGTGTGCATCGCCATGAGCGTCGGGTCGACCACGACCTGGTGCTTCGCCAGCTCGCCGATCATCTCGTCGATCTTCTTTTCATCGAGATGCTCGAGCCAGTAGACGCGCCCGAACATGCTCTCCGGCCAAGTCGCCTGATCCGCCTCTTTCACATACTCCACCGACCAGGGCGCCGGATGCTCCAGCCCATCGATCCCCAGCCGGGCCGCCTCCGTCCAGGTGGTCCGCTGCACGTGCCCGATGACGGGCAGCCCGTGCTTGTGCGCCTCGTCGATGGCCGCCCGGACCAGCTCCGGCGGCATGGAGGAGTAGACCTTGATCGCATCCACCCCCGCCGCCGCCTGCCACCGCACCTCCTCCCGCACGGCCTCCTCGGTGCGCACGGTGACGAACGGCTCGGGGTTGAAGCTCGACGCATTCAGGATCCGCCCCGCGGTGAAGAGGCGGGGCCCCTCCAGCTTCCCTTCCTGCAACAGCCTCCTCACCATGATCGCGTCCCCGGTCTCCGAGCCCGGATCGCGGATGGTGGTGACGCCCAGCTGCACGAACGTCTTCAGCATCTGCCGCACGGACGGCCTGTCCCACCGCGCTTCCAGCTCCCCCTTCTCGTTCCACGGATGGGTGAGCAGATGCACGTGCATGTCGACCAGGCCGGGGATGACGTACTTGCCCCGCGCATCGATGACGCGCGCGCCCTTCGGCCGCGCGCACTTTGCGGCGACGCAGACGATGCGCTCGCCATCGATGACGACCTCCGCCTTGCGCGGCGGCGCGCCGGTGCCGTCGATCACGGTGGCGCCGGAGAGGACGAGGGCGGCGAGGAGGTGCATGGGGGCGTATTGTCGCCCGTGGCGGGGCCGCTGCTCGACAATCGGGAGCGCGGAGTAAAATGACAATCGATGGCGCGCGATCTCAAGGAACTGATCGGAGAGGCGGCGGAGTTGCCGGAGTCCGACCGAGCGACATTGGCGGGTGCCATGCTCGAAAGTCTCGATCCTGCGCCGAGCGCAGAGGTGAAGGCAGCGTGGTCGAGAGAGATCGAGCGGCGGGTCCGCGAAATTGATGACGGTACCGTCGAGCTGATCGACTGGGACGATGTCCGCGCGGAGCTGTTTGCCGACGAATGAGGGTGAAGTTTCACCCCGAGGCGCGGGTCGATCTCAAAGAAGGGAAGGCTTCTATCGCCATCGCAGTCCGCTCGCGGCGGTCGCTTTCGCGCACCAGATCGAAGCGGCGCTGTCCGATATCCGGCAGGTGAGTACGGGACCCGTGAGCACGTGCTTTCTTCACACTTCCCGTACACGATCGTCTATCGACTGCGCAATGACCTCATCGTAGTCGTTGCGGTTGCGCACCACAGCCGTGACCGCGGCTATTGGCATCATCGATAGCCGCACCGCGCGGCCCCTAAGCCGCCACCGCGTCGCTTCTTGCGCTCTGCTCGCGCCAGAGCGCCGCATACAACCCGCCCTCCCCCAGCAGCGAGGTGTGCGTGCCCGTCTCCACCACCCGCCCCTTGGCCAGCACGTAGATGTGTTGGGCGTGTTGGATGGTGGAGAGGCGGTGGGCCACGAGCACCGTCATGCGGCGGTGCTGGCCGGAGGTGAGGCCGCGGATCGTTTCGGTGATGGCGCGCTCGGTGATGGAGTCGAGGCTGGAGGTCGCCTCGTCGAAGATCATCAGCTCCGGCTGGCGGAGCAGGGCGCGGGCGATGGCCAGGCGCTGGCGCTCGCCGCCGGAGATCTTGATCCCCCCCTCGCCGATCTTGGTGTCGAGGCCTTTGCCGCCGCGCTCGATGATGGGGAGGGCGGAGGCCTGGCGCAGCACCTCGATGCACTCGGCGTCGCTGGCGCGGGGGTTCACGAAGAGGAGGTTGTCGCGGATGGTGCCGGCGAAGAGCTGCGTGTCCTGCGTGACCAGTCCGATGCGGGCGCGCAAGGCGTCGGGGTCGATGAGCGAGGCGTCGGTCTCATTGACGGCGAGCTGGCCGGAGGTCGGCTGATAGAGGCCGACCAGCAGCTTGACCAGCGAGGTCTTCCCGGAGCCGGACGGGCCGACGAACGCCACCGTGTCTCCCGCCTCGATGTGCAGGTTCACCCCTTCCAGGGAGGGGGTCGAGGCGGACGGATAGGTGAAGGAGACGTCGAGGAAATCCACCGACGTCAGCGGGCCGAGGGGAACGGGCTGGGCCGGCTTCGGCGCGGGCTCGATCTCCAGCACCTCCTCCAGCTTCTCCATGCTCGCCTTCGCCTCCTGGTACTGCGCAATGATCGCCCCCAGCTCGGCCAGCGGCGAGAAGACGGCGAACGAATAGAAGAAGAGCGAGAAGAACTGCCCCAGGGTGATGGCGTGGCTGTAATTGAGCCACAGCATGAGGAACAGCAGCCCGGCGCGCGTGGTGTTGATGGTCGTCCCCTGCAGGAACGAATAGAAGCGGAGGAAGCGCACCTTCTTCAGCTCCAGATCGAGGATCTGGGCATTGACGGAATTGAGGCGCGCGATCTCCTGCCCTTCCAGCCCCAGCGACTTGACCAGCTCCACGTTGCGCAGCGTTTCCGTGGTGGCGCCGGCCAGCTCCGCGGTCTGGGTCACGATCACCCGCTGCTGCGTCTTGATGCGCCGGCTGATGTAGAACATGAGCGTCCCCAGCACCGGCGCCAGCAGCAGGTAAACGAGGCCGATCGACCAGTGCACCGTGAAGGCGTAGACGGTCACGAACAACAGCCCCACCAGCGAGACGAACACCATGTTGATGAAGTTGGTGATGAGCGACTGCGCGTCCGACCGCGCCTTCTGCATCTTCTGCAGGATCTCGCCCGAGCGCTGGTCTTCGAACACGGAGTAGGGCAACGAGAACGAGTGCGAGACGCTCCGCTCGTACAGCTGCGCGCCGACGCGCTGGGCGATCACGTTGACGGAGTAGTCCTGGAAGTTCTTGGCGATGCGGGAGACCAGCGCCACGCCGACGTACGCCAGCAGGAGGAGCAGCACGCCGTGCACGAACTCCTGGCGGGTGAGGTAGGCCACCTTCGTCGCGTAGCGGTCGACGATCAGCCGGAAGACCTGCGGGTCGAGCAGGGAGAAGACCTGGTTGATGGTGGCCAGGACCAGGGCGCCGGTGAGGAGGCGCTTTTGGCGGGAGAGGTAGTGGGCGAGCAACTGCATCGCGCGATTATCTCCCCCCGAAAACCACGCTGAAGAAATCGCCTTCCTTCCACTCCGGGCGGGTCGGCGCGTTGGCCACCTCCAGCCCGAGGCGGAAATTCGTCTCCGCGTAGCGCGCGCCGGAGGGGTAGTCGATCTTCTGGGAGAGGTCGTCGTGCACGGTGTGGTAGACGGTGCGCAGCCACTCCCGCGAGACCTTCTCCCCGTCGATGGCCGGATCGCTGCTCTTCGGGCCGGCCTTGAGGTGGATGGCCGGGATGCCCTTCTTCACGAAGGAGTACTGGTCGCTGCGGATGAAGCGCACCTCTTCCGGCTGCGGATCGGGGCTGATGGTGAAGCCCGTCGCCTCCGCCGCGCGGCGCGCCGCGTCGCCGAGGGTGGTGTGCTCGCCGCCGAGGGCGACCAGGTCCGCGACCGGGTAATGCATCTGGAACATGTCCATGTTGATGTCCGCCACGATGGAGGACGGCGGCACGGTGGGGTACTGGGCGAAGAACTCCGAGCCCTGCTCGCCTTTCTCCTCGCCCGTGACGGCGACGAAGAGCACCGAGCGGGCGGGCGCCTTCGGCAGCGAGGCGAAGGCGCGGGCGATCTCCAGCAGCGCGGCGATGCCCGAGCCGTTGTCCAGCGCGCCGTTGTAGATGTGGTCCGCGCCGCTGCCGTGCGCGCCGAGGTGGTCGAGGTGGGCGGTGTAGAGGACGTATTCGTCGCGGCGCTGCTCGTCGCTGCCGCGCAGCACGCCCGCCACGTTCTTGCTGGTCACCACCTCGAAGCTGGTCTCCGTGTGCGCCGAGAGCGTGCCGTGCAGCGGGAAGGAATGGGCGGTGCCTTTCTCGGCGTCGTCGAGCACCTGGTCGAGCGTGAGCGGCGTCCCCACGAACAGCTTCGCCGCGGTCTCGCGGCTGAGCAGCGCCTCGACCTTCAGCCGCGGCTCGACGTCCGCCGGGTTGTCGTCGTGATCGAGATAGCGCATGGAGGCGATGTTCGTCTGGCGCGAGGTCTTCTCGAACGGGAAGCGCCGCTCGTCGGTGATGCTTTTCACGCTGATCAGCCCCACCGCGCCGCGCTTCGCCGCCGCCGCTTCCTTCATCTCCGTCGCCGAATAAAGGGCGCGCTGGTCGACCGGGAAGGTCACCGGCGCGCCGGTGACGACGAGCACGATCTTCCCCTTCACGTCGAGCTTCGCATAGTCATCGTGCTCGAGCTCCGGCGCGGAAATGCCGAAGCCGGCGAAGACCACCGGCGCCGAAACCTCCGAAGAAGCGTCGGCGAAGTAGGGGCGGATGAGGATGTCCTTGCGGTGCTCCAGCTTCGTGGTCGTGCCGCCGTCGCGGAGGGTGAAGGAGCACTTTTCGGGGACGAGCTGCGCGGAGCGGAAGCGGATGGGCTGGAACCAGCTGCCTTCGCTGCCGGCGGGCTCGAGGCCGAGGGCCATCAGCTTCGCGGCGACGTACGCGGCGGCGACGTCGTAGCCGCGCGAGCCGGTCTCGCGGCCTTCCAGGACGTCGTCCGCCAGGAAGCGGATGTGGGACTCGATGGCGCGCGGCTCGATGGCCGGCAATTCCGCGCCGACGGCGGGCGCGGCGAGCAGGAAGATGAGGGGGAGTATGGACTTACGCACGGACGGGACAGTGTAGTGCAAGGCGGTACACTACGCCCGCCTTGCGATTCTTCCTCCCTCTCTGGACCCTTCTCGCCGCCGTTGCTCTGATCCTCGACCTGGGCGGCTATCCGCTCCTCGATGCAGACGAGGGCCGCAACGGCGAGGTGGCGCGGGAGATGGCGGCCACGAACGACTACGTGATGCCGCGCATCGACGGCATGCCGTACCTGGACAAGCCGATCGTCTACTTTGCGGCCGAGGCGGCGGCGATGGAGGTGCTGGGGCCGACCGCGGCCGCGGCGCGGTTGCCGGCCTGGTTCTTCACCGTCGCCACCGCGGCGCTGGTGGGATGGTTCGCGCGGCGGGTGTGGGGTGGGGACTCGGGTTGGATCGCGGCCATCGCCTTGCTGTCCATGCCGCTGACCCTGGCCTTCGCCCGCACGGTGATCTTCGACAGCGCGCTGACGTTCTTCATCGGGGCGGCCATCATCGCGTTCTGGTTTGCGGTGGAGGAGCCGGCGCTGCGCTGGCGCGTCCTCGCTTGGGCGGCCATGGCCCTCGGTGTCTTGACGAAAGGCCCCGTGGCAATCGCCATTCCTTTGTTCGTGGCGATTCCCTACGCGATCTGGCGGAAGCGGTTCACGAAGTTGTGGTCGCTCACCGGCCTGGCCGCCTTCGCGCTGCTCATCGCGCCGTGGGTGTGGGCCGTGTCGCAGGTGGTGCCCGATTTTCTAAAGTACGTGCTGGTGACGGAGACCGCCGAGCGGATGGCCACCAGGGCGCTCAAGCGCACCGGCCCGCCGTGGTACTTCATCCCCTACCTGATCGGCGGCGCCTTGCCGTGGGCGCTCGCCCTCTTCCGGGAGAAGAAGCGCGAGCGGGACAACATCACCGTCTTTCTCATTCTGTGGATCGCCATCCCCTTCGTGTTCTTTTCCATCTCCCAGTCGAAACGGCCGCAGTACATCCTGCCGCTGATGCCGGCCGTGGCGTTGCTGGTGGCGCGCATGTGGCGCGGCGAACGGCGTGAGCCGGGCGCAAGAACGGCGGGCATCGCGATGGCGGTCCTGGGCGCGGTGGTGCTCATCGCACCGTTCTTCTTCCACCGCACGAAGATGAAGCCGGAGGTCGCCTCCGTCGCCGACGAAACCGCCTACGCGCTGGGCGCGTGCCTGCTCATCGGCGGCGTCGTGGCCATCGCGTTCGCGAAGCGCCGCGAGCTCACCATCGCCGCCCTCTCTCTGCCCATTCTGGCCATCCCCCTGGCCACGAACCCGCTGATGGGCGGCCTCGCCTCGCGACGCTCCGCCGCCTCGCTGATCGCCAAGCTGCACATCGCGCCGAGCACCGAGGTGGTCGGCGTGGAGGCCTACACCGGCTCCATGCAGTTCTACCTCGGGCGGCCGATCATCGTGGCCACCGACGACGCGAGCGAGTTCACCTCCAACTACATCCTCCGCCACTACGCGCAGTTCGCGGCCGACCCGGGCTCGCCGGTCCGCCCCACCGCCTGGCTGCGCGCCACGCTGGACAAACCCGACCGGCTCTACTTCGTGCGCAACGACGACCGCCCCAACCGCGCGCTGCTCGAGTCGCGCGGCATGCGCCTCCTCGCCGAAGGGGCGCACTTCGTGGCGTACGAGCCGCATAGAATGGCCCGCTGACATGTGCGGCATCTACGGCATGGTCTCGGAGAGCGGCGTCGCTCTCGATCACCCGGAAGTTCTCGACTTCATGGGCGAGGCGCTGCGCCATCGCGGGCCGGACGGCCGCGCCGTGCTCACCCACCCGAACGCGGTGATCGGCACCGAGCGGCTGCGCATCATCGACCTGCACGAGCGCGCCGACCAGCCGTTCTCCGCCCCCGGTTCGCACGTCTGGCTGGAAGCGAACGGCGAGATCTACAACGCCCGCGAGCTCCGGGCCCGCTATCCCGACTACCCGTTCCGCTCGCAGTCGGACGTGGAGACGATCCTCCCGCTCTACCTCGAGCATGGCCCGAAGGCGGTGGCGATGCTGGACGGCATGTTCGGCCTGGCCATCTGGGACAACCGCACCAGCTCCCTGCTCCTCGCGCGCGACCGCGCCGGCGAGAAGCCGCTCTTCTACGCGCGCGCCGGCCACGAGCTGCTCTTCGCCTCCGAGCTGCAGTGCCTCCTGCGCCATCCCTCGATCGGCAAGCAGCTCGACGATGACGCCCTGGCCGACTACCTCCGCCTCGGCTACGTGACCGAGCCGCGCACCATGTTCCGGGCCATCCGCCGCATCGAGGCCGGCACGTACGTCCGCTTCACGGAGAACGGGCAGGAGGTGGTGCGCTATTGGGACCCGGCCGCGTTCGCGATCGAGAAGCGTTCGCCGGCCGAGGCGGTGGAGGAGACGCGGCGGCTGATCGAAAGGGCCGTGGAGAAGCAGGTGATGTCGGACGTGCCGGTCGGCGTCTTCATCAGCGGCGGCCTCGACTCCTCCATCCTCGCCACGCTGGCCTCGAAGACGATCGGCGTGGACAGGGTGCATACGTTCTCCGCGCAGTTCACCGAGGAGTCGTACGACGAGAGCGCCGATGCGGCGATCCTGGCCCAGCGGATGCGCACGCGCCACGTGCCGGTGCGCACGGACGAGAGAACGCTGCACGAGGCGCTGCAGGCGGTGACGCGTGGCGTGGCCGAGCCGCTGGCCGATCCGGCCATCCTGCCCACGTTCCTGCTCGCCCGCACCGCGCGCGAGCACGTGAAGGTGATCCTGAGCGGCGAAGGCGCCGACGAGCTCTTCGGCGGCTACCCCACCTACCTCGGCCACAAGGTCGCGCCTCTGTACGACGCTTTGCCTTCCTTCGTACGCGCCGGTCTCCGCCGCGCCGTGCAAAGCGTGCCGGCCTCGGGGAAGAAGGTGACGCTGGAGTACCTGCTCAAGAAGTTCGTCTCCGATGCGGAGAAGCCGTGGCGCGAACGGCATCTGGCCTGGTTCGGCACCGGGCTGCCGGTCGACGTTTCGGCGCGACCGCTGTCGCAGCCCGCCCTGCAGACCGGCGGCGACGCGCTCACCGGCGCGATGCTCCTCGACTACCGCGGCTACCTGCGCGACAACCTCCTGGTGAAGGTCGACCGCGGAACCATGCTCTCCTCGGTCGAGGCCCGCGCGCCGTATCTCGATCGCGACGTCACCGCCTTCGCCCTCTCCCTCCCCCCCGACCTGCGCGTGCGGCGCCTGGAGACGAAGTGGGTGCTGAAGAAGGCGGCCGAGAAATGGCTGCCCCGCGACGTGATCTACCGCCGCAAGCGCGGCCTGAGCGTCCCCATCGCGACGTGGATCAACCACGGCCTTCGCGGGGAGGTCGATCGGCTGCTCGCCCCTGCCCGCATCGCGTCGCAGGGCCTGCTCGATCCGCGCGTCGTCAGCCGCCTGCTCGACGAGCACCGCGGCGGCCACGCCAATCACGCCAAGCCTTTATGGGCGCTGGTGATGTTTCAGTACTGGCTGGAGCGCTGGGCCTGAGGTGAACGTGGGGCCGGCTCTCAGCCGGCCCAGCTATCCGTTGACGACGGGCCGGCTGAGAGCCGGCCCCACATTTTAGTTCTCCGCCTGGGCATTGCCGCGATCCACCACCGGCACGTTCTGCTCGGCGAGGTCGCGGATCGTCTTGTCGGCGGGCGTATAGAGGCGCTGGGTCGCGTCGGCATCGAAACCGGTCACGCAGAGACGCACCAGGTTGCCCAGCTCGGCCACCTCGAACGGCTTGCGCAGCACGCCGGCCACCATCATCGGATCGACCTGCTTGAATTTCTGGTCCGCGTAGGCCGTGATCACCAGCACCACCGGCTTGATGCGAGCGGGATGCTTCTTCATCCAGTCGATCACGCCGAAGCCGTCGATGCGCGGCATCATCAGATCGAGCATGACCACCGCGTATTCGTGCTCGCGCAGCTTCTCGATCGCTTCCACGCCGTCAGAGACGCAGTCGATGTCGAGACGCTCGTGCCGTACGATCGTGCAGACCAGTTGGCGAATGGAGGGGTCGTCGTCCGCTACCAGTACCCGTGTGCCGTTCATGAGCGAAGGGTCAGTACGAAAAGTGTGCCAGTGAGGTGTAATGCAGGCGCCGGATCAACGTCTGCATGGACATGAGACATATCGACCCCATCTGTGGCATGACCGTCGACCCCGCGCGCGCCGCCGGAAGCTCGACCGTGGACGGCCAGACGCATTACTTCTGCTCAAAGGGCTGCAAGGCGAAGTTCGATGCCCGGTCTGCTGCTGCCCCGGCGAGACCCGGCTCCCAATGGACCTGCCCCATGCACCCCGAAGTCATTCGCGATGGTCCGGGCCCGTGTCCCATCTGCGGCATGGCCCTCGAGCCGCTGACCATCACCCTGGAAGACGCGCCGAATCCGGAGCTGGCGGAGATGACGCGCCGCTTCTGGATCAGCGCCGCGCTCACCGTTCCGCTCGTCGTCGTGGCCATGCTCCGTCCGCTGCCGTGGGCGGAGCTGCTCCTCGCTACACCGGTCGTGCTCTGGGCCGCCTGGCCGTTCTACGGCCGCGGCCTGCGCAGCCTGAACATGTTCACCCTGATCGCCCTCGGCGTCGCCGTCGCTTACGGCTACAGCCTCGCCGCGCTGTTCGTGCCGCGCCTCGCCGTGGTCGGCCTCTACTTCGAGCCCGCCGCCGGCATCATCACGCTCGTCCTTCTCGGCCAGGTGCTGGAGCTGCGGGCGCGCAGCCGCACCGGCCACGCCATCCGCGCGCTGCTCGGCCTCGCGCCGAAGACGGCGCGCCGCGTTTCTCCCGAGGAGGACATTCCGCTGGAAGAGGTGCGCGTCGGCGACGGCCTGCGCGTCCGTCCCGGCGAGAAAGTGCCGGTCGACGGCAAGGTCGTGGAAGGGACGAGCAGCATCGACGAGTCGATGGTCACCGGCGAGCCGCTGCCGGTCGCGAAAGGGCCGGGCGATGCGGTGGTCGGCGGCACCGTGAACACCACCGGCTCGCTGATCATCGAAGCGACGCGCGTCGGCAGCGAGACGCTGCTCGCCCGCATCGTGCAGATGGTGTCGGAGGCGCAGCGCAGCCGCGCGCCGATCCAGCGCCTGGCCGACGTCGTCTCCGCCTGGTTCGTGCCGATCGTGATCGGCGTGGCCGTCATCACCTTCTTCGCCTGGCTCGCCTTCGGCTCGCCCACGTACGCGCTCGTGAACGCCGTGGCGGTGCTGATCATCGCCTGCCCCTGCGCCCTCGGCCTGGCCACGCCGATGTCGATCATGGTCGCCGCCGGCCGCGGCGCGACGATGGGCGTGCTGTTCCGCAACGCCGAGGCGATCGAGGTGCTGCGCAAGGTCGACACCCTCGTCGTGGACAAGACCGGCACCCTCACCCTCGGCAAGCCGAAGCTCGTCACCGTGCGCGGCGGCGACGAGGTGCTGCGCCTCGCCGCGTCGCTGGAACGGGCCAGTGAGCATCCGCTCGCTGCCGCCATCACCACCCCTTCGCCCGCTCCGGTTGAGCACTTCCAGGCCATCGCCGGCAAAGGCGTGACCGGCCGGGTCGAGGGCCACGAGGTGATGGTGGGCAAGGCCGATCCCGGTCCGTTCGCCGAGCAGGCCGAGGCGCTGCGGCGCGATGGACAGACGGTGATGTTCGTCAGCATCGACGGCGAAACCAAAGGCCTTCTCGGCGTGGCGGATCCGATCAAGGAGGGCGCGGCGGAGGCGATTCGCGATCTGCACGCGCAAGGCATCCGCATCGTGATGCTCACCGGCGACAACCGCACCACGGCGGACGTCGTGGCGAAGAAGCTCGGCATCGATGAAGTGTTCGCCGAGGTGCTGCCCGAGCAGAAGGCGGCGGCGGTGAAGCGGCTGCAGGAGGAGGGGCGGTTCGTGGCCATGGCCGGCGACGGCATCAACGACGCGCCCGCGCTGGCCCAGGCGCAGGTAGGCATCGCCATGGGCACCGGGACCGACGTGGCGATGGAGAGCGCCGGCATCACCCTGGTGCGCGGCGACCTGCGCGGTATCGTCCGGGCCCGCCGGCTGAGCCAGGCGACGATCCGCAACATCAAGCAGAACCTCTTCTGGGCCTTCGCCTACAACATGCTCGGCGTGCCCGTCGCGGCGGGCGTCCTGTACCCGCGCTTCGGGCTTCTGCTCAGCCCGATGATCGCCGCCGCCGCGATGAGCTTCAGCTCCGTCTCGGTGATCGCGAACGCGCTCCGGCTGCGGTGGGCGAAGGTGTGAGGGGCCCCTTACGCCTCGTCGTCCTTGCGGCTCCGGGCCACCCGTTGCCGCAGCTCCTCGATCCGTTTGACGAGGCGGTCGGTCTCGCCGCTGGAGGTGTTCGTGCTCTCCAGCAGATCGTCAATGCTGCGTCGTTGACGTTTGACCTGTTCCAGAAATTCGTCGAGCTCGGCCATCGCGTAAAAGTCCGAATTCTGGGGCAAAGCAAATCGTCTGCCTGATCCGTGAGGTGCGCGATTTGCAAGCAGCTCACGCAACTGTGACGGCTACCCCATCCATTCTGATCGTCGAGGACGATCCGGCCATCCGCTCCATGCTCCTGTCCGCCCTGCGCCGGGAGCCTCTGCACGTCGAGGCCGCCAGCGACGGCGTGGAGGTGCTGGAGAAAGCGCGGGAGGGCCACTTCGCCGTCGTCATCGTCGACCTGATGATGCCGCGCATGGATGGCTTCACTTTCATCGAGGAGTTGCAGAAATTGCGCGGGGAGCCGCGCCCCATCGTCTTCGTCATGACCGCCTACGACGAGGCGATGCTGCGCCGCCTGGAGCCGGGCAGCGTCCACGCCTTCATCCGCAAGCCGTTCGACATCAGCATGTTCGTCGACGTGATCCGCGACTGCGCGGACGCGGTGGCCGAGGTGGGCGAGCCGTATCTCCCGCCCCTCGGGATCGCCCGCGAAGACAACGTCTGCTAGTCGGCGATCCGCGCCAGGTGCGCCACGTCCTCGCCCGCCACGAGCCAGAACTGGTTGCGCGCGCCGTCCACGCGCTGCTTGCGGAAGGGCGCGTACTCCGGGCTGTCGTAAAACGCGAACAGCGCCTCGCGCGACGGCCACTCGATGAGCAGAAAGATCTGCGGCCGCTGCCGCTCGCCCTCGATCACCTCCACGTGCGAGGTCCGGGCGAGGTACCGGCCGCCGGCGCGCTCGACCATCGCGGTCACGTTCTTGACGTACTCCGGCACCCAGCTCGGGTCGGTGATGTCCATTTCGGCTGCGCAGTAGTACTTCATGATTCGATCATCACCTCATTGATGCGGATCTCGTTCGTCAGCGTCTTGTACACCGGGCAGCGCCGCGCGATGTCGGTCAGCTTCGTCTTCTGCTCCGGCGTGAGGTTGCCGAGGAACTTCATCTTCACGTCGAAACGATGGATGTAGCCGCTGGTGGTGAGGCAGTCGGCGCAGTCCCTGGCGTACATCCGATCGTTCAGGATGGTCACCTCGACGCCTTCCAGGGGGATGGAATCGCGTTTGGCGATGAAGTGCAGCGTCATCGCCGTGCAGGACCCGAGGGCGGCGGCGAGGAAGTCGTACGGGGTAGGGCCGCCCTCGCTGCCGCCCGCTGACGCCGGCTCGTCGGCGATCATCTTGAACGTTCCGGTGTCGATCTCCGTGCGGAAGCTGTTGCCGGCTCTGACGGTCACTGCGCCCATGGCGTCTTTTCCTTTCATCGATCATCATGGCACCCCTGCATGACTGAAGAACAGGTCTTCTGGCTGGCCCTCGGCGGCTTCGCGCTGCTCTTCGCGCTCCTGATGATCTACGCCTCGAAGCGGTCGTCGAAGCGGCAGCAGATCTTCACCCGCATCGCGCAGGAGCTCGGGATCCAGGACGTCCGCCGCTCCTGGCTGGTCGGCGCCGGCGTGCGCGGCACCTGGAATGGCTACCCCGTCCGCCAGCAGCTCCTCGGCCGCTACAAAGGGGTCCCCGAGCGGCTGCTCACGACCGTCACCCTGCAGAGCCCGGGACGGATCATGATCACGCGCCGGGTCGGCAAGGTGCTGAGCAAGCCGATGACGCTCTTCGGCCCGAAGCTGGTGACGCCGATGACGCCCGCCGTCCAGGAGCGCTTCTGGGTGCGCAGCGATCAGCCCGCGTTCGTGGAGCGTTTCTTCGCCTCATCCGAGGCCGTGCCGCTGCTGGAGCAGAATCTGATCGAGCGCTTCGATCTGGTCGACCTCAACGCGCGGCGCCTCCTGGTCCGCCGCGCCACGGACGAGCGCCAGGTGCGCGCCAGGTACGGCATCGCCACCATCAACTTCAAGCGCGACATGCGCTACATCGAGACCATCGCCCGCGAGGAATGGGCGCTGGCCACGATGATCATCCGCGAGCTGTCGCTGCGGCCGTGAGCTTCGGCACCATCGGCGGCGGCTGGCGCGCCGGGCGGCGTTGATGCGCCCCTACCCCTCGTGTAGATCCATCGGCAGCACGATGCCGATCAGCCACTTGCCCTTCCGCTGCGCCATCGGCACCCAGTACCACTGCGCGTCGCGGCCGGCCAGGGAGAGGCGGGCCAGCACGCCCGCTTCCTGCGGCGCGAAGGGATTCACGAACGGCGCGGACAGCTGCAGCACCATCTCGTCGTGCGCGTCGGGATTCACGGCCGTGATGGGGCGCCAGCGGCATTGGTCGGTGACGCGCACCGGCAGCGGCTGTTGCAGCGCGCTCATCGACTGCGCCAGCGCGGAGGGGTTGCCGGCCCGGTTGTACATCGCGCCGAGGGCCTGCATGGAGCGGATGCTCACCAGCGGCTGCGTCGTCTGCACGATGGCGATCGTGGCGTCGCCGGAGATCGCCTCGCCGCGCAGGCGGCCGCACATCGCATCGGTGACCACCGCCGGCACGTCGTCCCAGGTAGGCGGCTCGATGGGCGGCTTGGTCGCGCAGGCGGCGGCCAGCAGCAGGGAGATCATCAACAACACGCCCCTCACCCCGGCCCTCTCCTCCCCGCCGCGCGGGAAGAGGGTGCTCGAAGAGCGGGCGAGGGGCATCATCAACACACGTTTCATACGAGCCTCAATTGCGGCGTCGCCTTCGCTTCGAAGAACGCCTGGATCTCGCTGGCTGCCCTGCGCGAGACCAGCTCGCGCGGCGAATCCTCGTACCAGTCGGGGGGGAAGTATCGCGCATACATCTCCTGGGTGAAGCGCTTGCAGAAGAGCGCGATGATGCCGACGTCCGTCTCGCTGCGGATCACCCGGCCGGCCGACTGCACCACCCGCGTCATGCCCGGAATGAGGTAGGCGAACTCGAAGCCGGCCCCGTACTGCTCGTCGTAATACTGCTTGAGCAGCTCCTGCTCGAAGCTCACCTGCGGCAGCGCCGGCCCGATCACCATCACCCCGGACAGCATGTCTCCCTGGTAGTCGACCCCCTCCGCGTACATGCCGCCCGAGACGCCGAGGATCAGGTTGCCCCGCTCCGGCCGGTCGCGGAGGATGGTCAGGATGGCGTTGCGCTCGTAGTCCGTCATGTCGCTGCGCTGCGTCATCACGTTCTTGCGCAGCGGCGGCATGCGCTCCGCCACCTCGCGCAGGAACGCATAGCTGGGGAAGAGGGCCAGGAAGTTGCCGTCGTTCGCCTCCGCGATGTCCGCCACCGTGGTGGCGATGCGCTCGTAATGACTCGCCCGATGCTTGTACGTCGTATCCACCTCGGAGACGATGACGATTTTCCGGTTCTCGCGGGGGAAGGGGGAGGGGAGGGAGAGCTCGGCGCAGCGGTCGTTGGGGATGCCGAGGGTCTTGCGGTAAAAGTCGAACGGCTCGAGCGTGGCGGAGAGGGCGATGGTGGCGTGCGCGGAGTCGAAGATCTTGCCCAGGAATCCCGAAGGGTCCTTGCAGAAGATCTTCAGCTTGTAGCCCTCATTCGTCTTCTCGATGAGGTGCGCCAGCGCCTCGGAGTCTTCGCCGAGGAGATTGGCGAACTTGACCAGCTTGAAGTAGAAGTCGATCAGCGGGTCGTCCTCTTCGGCGATCCGGTTGTCAATCTTCCACCCGATGTAGGCCAGGACGATGCGCTCCCACTCCACCCGCTGCTCCAGGAAGAGCTCCCGGCTCGGCTCGCACAGGGCCTGCTTCATGCCGTGCTCCTCGTCGAGGACTTGTCCCAGCTCGTGGATGTGATCGCGGAGCAGCTCGAGCAGCTCTTCCCAGCCGTCGATCCAGCAGTTGCGGCCGTGCAGGTGGTTGCGGATCTGCTCGAACTGGGCCTCGGAAATCTCCGGGGAGTAGTAGCCGCGTCCCCGCTCGACCAGGTTGTGCGCCTCGTCCACGACCAGTACACAATCGCCGTAGTCGTTCTCCTGCTGGTAGGCTTTGAGACCGACGTACGGATCGAAGATGTAGTTGTAGTCGCAGATGACGACGTCGGCCTGGTCGATCAGCTCCAGCGAGACCTCGAACGGGCAGACCTCCGTGGAGCGGGCCATCTCGAAGGTGATGTCGGGATCGAAGTAGCTCATCCCGGTGGCGATGCGGGAGAGCAACCCGCTCTTTTCCATCTTCTCGGAGTAGCGCGCCGCGAAGGGGCAGAAGTCCTCGTGGCAGATCATCTCCGTGTGGGCGCACATCTTCTGCTTGGCCCGGATGCGCAGCACGCGGAAGGAGCCGTCGTTGAGCATGTTCAGCGCCTGGACGGCCGCTTCCTGCTGGAGCGTTTTTGAGGTGAGGACGAACAGCTTCTTGCCCAGCTTCAGCGACTGCTTCACCGCCGGATAGAGCACGGCGATGGTCTTGCCGATGCCGGTCGGCGCGGAGAGAAGCAGCGCCTCCTGCTGGTACACGGCCCGGGCCACGGCGCTGACGATGTCTTCCTGGTACGGCCGCATCCGGTCGTACGGGAACTGCAGCTGATCGGCGAAGGCCCGCTTCGCCACGGCCAGCGCCTCGGCCGTCTCGATGCTGTCCACGAGCTTGGCCAGGCTGGCGTGCAGCGTGTCCAGGACCTTGTTGCGATCGAAGTCGGTGTCGATCAGCTTGGCCTCGCCGGAGACGAGGTCGATCAGGACCAGCTGGGGGAGGAACTCGAAACCGGCAAAGTCGGGCTGGTCGGAGAGGAAGAAGGCGTAGAGCAGCAGTTGATACAGATGCCGCTGCAATTTCTCCGACCTGTAGAGTGCCTCCAGCTCCAGGTCAAAATGGATGGATTTAACCTCTTCGATGGAAACGAGTTTCTTCTCCCGGTCGACGGAGAGCCCGTCGATGCGCCCGGTGACGGTGATGGACCATCTGCCGAGCTGGGTCCGATGCACCACGTGCACCTCGGCCTTGTAGTGCGGATCCTCGGCCGCCCGCTCCTCGGCGCGCCTGGTGTGGATGTCCTGCCCGATCCACATCCGCCGGAACCCATCCCCCCGCTCCACCCCGATGCGGCGATACGTCGACTCATGAACGAGGTCGCCCACCGAGCAGACGATCTCCCGTTTCTGATGATCGACGCGCATGGGGGTTATTGTAACCGGGGGGCAGCGGGCGGCGCGCAGCGAGCAGGAGGATCACTGAGCGGCGAGCAGGCCGTCCTCCTGCTCGCCGCGCGCGGTACGCCGCTCGCTAGTCCTGGCAGACCTTCACCACGAAGCACCCCTTGGTCTGGTACTGGTGGCACACCTCGAAGCAGACGCCTTCGAAGGACAGCCGGTAGTCCTTCCCCACCGCGCCGCGCGTGTAGAGCACGAGCTCGCGGGAGACGCAGCTCGCCCGGCGGGTGCAGGGGGGGATGTCGCCGAAGCAGAGGGGGCCGGAGGGGATGACCTGCACGGACGGCGTGCCGTCGGGGAGGGTGGGCACGGGGTTGCCGTCGGCATCCGTGATGTGGATCTGCCCGATGGTGAGGTCGCGGAACGTCACGTTCGAATAGCAGTTGCAGACCGTGACGCAGAGCACCTCGACGTCATCGGACTCCAGGCAGTCGCACTTGCTGTCGCCCCATGACACGGAGATGCACGGCTCGATGCGCGGGAAGTCGGCGGCCACGCAGTCGCAGCGGCAGTCGCCCTTCTCCGGCTCTCGGTCCGGGCAGTCGCAGTGCAGGCGCGGCAGCAGGTTCACCTTCGCCGCGCACTTTTTGGCGAGGACCGCGTTCTGTTCCCGCTCGATGTCCGCGCAGGTGCGGCAGGCGATCTGGTAGTCATTCGGGCCGGTCTTGATCGTGCCGAGCGGCGTCGTGCCGATGGCGAGCGCGCCGGACGCGGCGAAGTCGAAGCTGCCCAGGGAGAGGTTGATGCCGGGGATGCTGGCGGGCGTGATGTTGAAGCAGAACGAATTGCCGCTCGTCAAAACGGGGCTGGTCAGTTGCGTCAGCAACGCGCCGCTCTGATAGATGTCGAGGGTGATGGTCAGCGTGCCGGTGTTGCCGCCGATTGTCGGGAGCGAGTAGTTGAAGCAGATGCGGCCCGGCCCGCAGTGGGAGCTGCCGTCGCAGTCGTACGTGAAATTGCCGGTCGGCGAGCCCTTGCAGTTGCCGCAGAAATTGTCGACGTACGCATAGCCCCAATGGGCGCCGCGGCCGCAGTCGGCCGTCACGAATTCGATGGTGACCTGCTGGCCGATCATCGTGGAGAGATCAATCTGCGCGCAGCTCCAGTCTTTGTAGACGATCGGCTCCTCGCCCGGCTTGAGGAGAGTCTGGAAGAAGGGATTGTTCACATCGGCGGAGAGCGTGTCCGAGCCGTTCCCGAAGTCGAACGCAGCCGGAACGACCGTGCGGGCGGCGTTCGTGACCCGCACCTGGAAGTAGGGCTGCAGGTTCGTCGGATGACCGGCCGGATTCTGCAGCACGACCGCATACCAGAAGGTGATCGTGCGCTGCGCCGGCGTGACGATGAACGTCTTCGACAGCAGCTCGCAACCGAAGTTCGCGACGGTGTTCCCGATGCGCACCGCGCCGGTCGAGCCCTGCGCCGTGGTGGGGATGCCGACGACCGGATCGACGCCCGCCGTCACCGGCGTCTGGTGCGCGGCCGGCGAGTTGATGGGGCCGGAGAGGATGCCGGCCGTGAGCGTGTTGAACGTCACCACGCCGCCGAGAATGCCGATCGTCTGCGTGCCCCAGCCGCCTTGCCATTCGTTCGGATCGAGCCCCGTGTCGAGGCTGCCGTTGCCGCAGGGGGTGATCGTTCCGATGGCGGGGACGTAAGGAGGCGACACGACGAACTGCGCCGTGCGCTGGAACTCCTCGGTGGCGTGCTGCAGGAACCGCTCGAACGGCAGCTCCTTGTTTTCGATGGATTCGAACTGCTTGCGCGTGGTGCGCTCGAAGTCGTCCGGTAGTTGCGGCTTGCTGGCCATCTTTCCTCCTTGTGCCGGACCATGGACGGACGCGCATCGCGGATTTCGGATGCGTGTCATGCTTTCCCGCGCATGCCGCCCCCTCCCACCGCCCGCCTCCTCTTCCGCACCTGGACCGCCGGCGACTTCGACCTCGCCTTCTCGCTGTGGGGAGACGCGGAGGTGACGCGCTACATCGGCGGCCCGTTCTCCGCCCAGTCGGTGCGCGGCCGAGTGGCGAAGGAGCTGGAGAACGAGGCGCAGTACGGCGTGCAGTACTGGCCCATCTTCCTGCGCGAGGGGGGCGACCACGCCGGCGTCTGCGGCCTCCGCCCGCGCAACGGCATCTACGCCCTCGGCTTCCACCTGCACGAGCGGTATTGGGGGCGGGGACTGGCCCGGGAGGCGGCGCAGGCCGTCATCGCCTACGCGTTCGAGGTGATCGGAACGGAAGCGCTATTCGCCGGCCATCATCCGCGGAACAGCAGCTCGAGGACGCTGCTCGAGCGGCTCGGGTTCGAGTACACCGGAGACGAGTGGTATGAGCCGACGGGGTTGATGCATCCCTCGTATCTCCTCCGCAAAGCGTCGTCCTGAGGCGCGCAGACGCTGAATGGATCCGTACCGGTCTCGAGCGGCGCCTGAAGGTGCGGATCGTTCGTCCTCCGCGGGACTCAGGAGGACAGTTACAGCTTCTCCACCACCTCGCCCAGCAGGAACGTCTCGCACAGGCCCCGGAAGTCGGCCAGGGGGACCGGCTCGGTGGGGTGCATGTCCGTGAGGCGGTGATACAGATCGCGCACCGAGGAGCGCTTGTCGGCGAGGAGCTCGACGGTCAGCGCGCCGCGGAGGGAGAAGAGGCGGATGAAATCGCCGCGGGGCATGCGCAGCGGGTTGCGTACATCGTCCGAGCGCGGGTCCCACAACCCGATGAGCACCTCGTCCAGATCGTCGGAATCGGGCCGGACGCAGATCACGATCTCGTTCTCGATGGCATGCTCGTGCGTCGTCTTCTCCGGGAAGGGATGGATCTCGAACGTCTCGCGGTCCTGATGCAGCTCCTGGCGCAGCAGCGAGACGAGCGACTCGCCCGCATCGATCGGCGTGGTCTCCGCCTCGCCCGGCGCGAACGGCACGACCTCGCCGATCTCGATGTTGTCCAGCCCCTTGAGCGAGACCGAGCCGAGGAGGCGGATGCCGATCGATTCCAGGCCGGCGACGGCGGGGGCGAAGCCGATGTAGCTGCCGAACGGCGCGCGCACGCGCAGGAGGCCCTGCCCCTCGTTGGTCAGCTCCCCGGAGAGCTCCTGCAACAGCGAGAACGACGTCACGATCCCTTCGTTCACCAGGTTCCCGTTCGCGTTCAGGTACGCGTAGAACTCGCGCGCGTGCTGGGTGTGATCGATCATGTCCACCCCGCGCTCGAGCGGGGCGAAGAACTGCTGCACCTTCGAGGAATCGTAGCCGCGCGCCACCAGAAACGCCGCGAACTCCTCGATCTCCTTGTTCGACTTGCCGGTGGTGAGGCGGGAGAGCTCCACGATGCCGGGGCCGTAGAACTCGGTGATCCGCTCCGGCGACTCGGGTGAGCCCTTCATCGGCAGCAGGCGGTAATAGCCGTAGTTCAGCGCGATGCGCAGCCCCTTGTTGAACGCGAAGCCCTTGCGGCGCATCTCCGCGTAGAAGCGCTGGATCTCCACCGCGGCGCGGATCACGCGCAGCGCGCGGCGGGTGGTGTAGAACGCGCCGTCGCCGAGGAACTTCTCGAACTGGAGGAGGTGCCGTTGGGCGATCCCTTCCAGCTTGCGCTGGAAGAGCAGCATCTGCCGGTAGGAGCTGATCTCCTCCTTCCGTCCGCCGCGCCGGATGTTGCCCAGCGTCTCGGAGAAGGAGGAGATGTCGTAGATGATGCCGAAGCGGTGGATCATCGGATCGACCACGCCGGGGCGGCCGAAGTCGAGAGGGCGGGTGGAGCGGGAGAAGGAGCCGCCGCCGCGCCGGTCGACCGGCACGATCTGGCCGTCGCCCGTCGTGGTCATCCAGACGATGCCGCGCCGCAGCTGATTGAGCACCGAGTACTCGCGCAGGCGCCGGGCGATGAGCTGGAACTGCTCGCGCTCCTCCCGCGTCACCGCGTTCTCCACCGTGGGATGCTCGAAGAGAAAGGCCTGGAACCGCGAGTCGAGCAGCAGGGCCAGGGTGATGCCCTGATCGGCCGTGGTGCCGAAGAGGGGGAGGGAGGCCTTGAACGTCCGGTCGCGCAGGAGCAGCTCGACGGCCGCTTCGCGCAGGCGCTCCACGCCGTCCCGGAAGGCCTGGAAGTCGCGCCGCAGGTAGCCGGTGATGAACGACCGCAGCTCGCGCAGGTCGGGCCCGATGAACTCCTCGGTCAGGATCAGGACGTCGTCCTGCAGGAGGCGGAAGAACTGCAGGCCGCGCTGTTCTTCGCCCTCCAGCGTGGAGGCGGCGCGCGCGGCGAGCTGCGTCATCTGCTCCCGCGTCTCGGCCGCCCAGCGGGCGAAGATGCGGTACTTGAGCGCCTCCCCCTGGGTGCGGCCGGCGTGCGAGTCGCGCTTGCTCACCCCGCGCACGACGGTGGAGAAGTGGCGGGCCAGGTCGAGGGAGTGAGCCAGCCAGAAGATGGCGTGGTAGTCGTTGAGCAGGTTCGACATCAGCGCGTTCTCGGCCAGCTTCATCAGGTGCGAGATGTACGCGTTGAAGGCGAGGGTGGCGCGCTCCTTCGACTCCTGCTTCCGGTCCAGCTGCCAGGCGATCTCCTCGGCCAGCCAGCGATCGAGGCGCGCCTCGAGCTCCTTGAGCGGCTGCGCGTCGGCGACGGCGAAGCCGAGGCTGGGGGGCTGGGTTTCGTCGGCGGGGAAGATCTTGTAGGGCTGGGGGAGCATCGCATGTCCGCGCGGGAACAGCTCCTCCAGCGTCCTCGCCAGGTCGGCGGGGAGGAGGAAGGTGGCGGCCTCCGGCCGGCCGGAAAGGTAGGAAACGACCGCGGATTGCATGGACGGAGGGGAAAGTATAGCGAGTTGTCAGTTATCGGTTGTCAGTAGGCGCGGTTCTACTGATCACCGATCACTGACAACCGACAACTCGTCGTAAACTCCCCTCATGCTCTCCCGCGCCCCCCAGCCCGCCCTCTGTCCCCGCTGCAGCGGCAGCGGCTGGATTCCGGTGGCGGGCGACTCCATGCGCGTGGAGCCGTGCGGCTGCCAGGGCGACCTGCGAAGGCAGCAGCGGCTGGGAGCGGCGCAGATCCCGAAGCGCTACGAGCACTGCTCGCTCGACACCTTCAAGGCCGGCTCGCCCACCCTGCGCAACGCGAAGGCGCGCGTGCAGGAGTTCGTCGACCTCTGGCCCGGCACGGATGAAGGGCGGGGCCTGCTGCTCATCGGGCCGTGCGGCTCGGGCAAGACGCATCTGGCCGTGGCCGTGCTGGTGGAGATCATCAACGCCGGCAAGCCGGGGCGGACGCTGTTCAACAACTTCCAGGACCTCATCCAGGAGATCCAGGCATCGTTCGACAACGACCAGGTGCCGAGCAAGTCGGAGCTCCTGCGGCCGCTGCTGGAAGTCGACCTCCTCGTCCTCGACGAGCTCGGGTCGCAGAAGCCGACCACCTTCGTGCAGGACATCCTCTATTACGTGATCAACACGCGCTACAACGAAGAGCGGACCACCATCTTCACCACCAACTACGCCGACACCACCGATGCGAAGGAGGAGTCGCTCACCCAGCGCGTCGGCGTGCGGCTGCGCAGCCGGCTGTACGAGATGACGAACCTGATCTCCTTCGCCGGCGCGTCGGACTTCCGGCGGAACGTCATTTGAAGCGCAGCGTCACCGAAGTGATCCGGCGCGGCTTCGAGAGCATGCTCGCCAACTGGCCGGTGATCCTCCTCCGCCTGGGCGAGATGCTCCTCCTCGCCGCGGTCACCATCGCCCTCATCATCGCCATCCTGGTGCCGGTGCTCGTCTCGGCCGGCCTCTCGAAAATCGCCTGGGACGACATCGACTCCGCGCAGGAAGCGGTCCTCGCGTTTCTCACCGCCAACGCGCTGCTCATCATCTGGATCCTGATCGCCATCAGCATCGCCCTCCTGGTCTTCGTGGCCGTCCATTCGTTCGTCGAGGCGGGAGCGGCGCAGGTCTTCCTCGATGCCGACCGCCGGGCCGGCGCCGCCGCGGAGGGGCCGCGCTCGCGCTTCGCCGCCTTCTCCATGGAGCGGTGGATGCTGGGCGGGCGGCGGGGGTGGTGGACCGCGTTCTGGATCTACAACCTGGTCTGGACCATCGCCGGCCTGATCCTGCTCATTCCGCTGGTCCTCGTCCTCGGCATCATGCTCATCCTGGGCGACGCGATGGCCTCGGTGATCCTGGGCTGCTTCGTGCTCGTGGTCGTGCTGTTCATGGCCGTCGTGATCGCCATCATCACGAACCTGGTGGCGGTGAAGGCCATCCTCGACTCGCTCGCCTACAGCCTGAACGCGCGGGATGCGCTGCGCATGGCGTGGCGCGAAGTGAAGACGGACCTGGGGCGGCACGTGGCGGTGGTCGCGGTGCTGATGCTCGTCGCGTTCGCCGTGGCGGGCGTCTTCGGGTCGGCCTCGCTCGGCTTCTCCTTCTCCCGCTCCCTCTCCTGGACGCTGCTCTTCGCGCCGATGCGCATCCTGCTCCAGCTCGCGAACAGCGCCGTTTCGGCGGCCATCGCCAACTGGATGCTCGGCTCGTTCGCCGCGCTGGTCACGGAGCGCCGCCCCTGATGCACGAGAGGTTTCTCTCCCGCGACGCGCGGAACATGGTGCCCTCCGAGATCCGCCGGTTCGCGAAGCTGATCAACGACCCGAACATCATCTCCTTCGCCGGCGGCGTGCCCAGTCCGGAGACGTTTCCGGCGGAGCGGATCGCGGAGATCGCCTCGCGCGTGGTGCGCGAGCGGCGGCACATCGCGCTGCAGTACGGGCCGACGCGCGGCCTGCCGCGGCTCTGCCAGTTCATCGCCGCGCGCACCGGCGCACCGGCCGAGCAGGTGCTGGTCACGACCGGCTCGCAGCAGGCCCTCGACCTCATCGCCCACACGCTGCTCGATCCTGGCGACGTGGTGCTCGTCGAGCTGCCGACGTACATCGGCGGCACCGCCTCGTTTCATGCGCGCAGCGCGACGCTGGCCGGCGTGGAGCAGGACGACGAAGGGATCGTGCCGGAGTCGCTGGAGGAAGTGGCGCGCCGGGTCCGTCCCAAGCTGCTCTACACCATTCCCAACTTCCAGAACCCGTCCGGCAGGCTGATGACGCGGGCGCGCCGGGACGAGGTGCTGCGCATCGCCCGCGAGCTCGATTTCCTCATCATCGAAGATGACCCGTACGGGGAGCTGGTCTACGTCGACGGCGCGGACACGACGCCGATGCGCACCCGCGACGAAGACGGCCGGGTGATCTACCTCGGCTCGTTCTCCAAGGTGCTCGCGCCGGGCCTGCGCTGCGGCTTCGTCGTGGCGCCGCCCGCCCTCGCCGCCCGCATCGAGATCGCCAAACAGGCGGCCGACCTCTGCTCCGGGATGCTCGACCAGTCGATCGTCGACGAGTTCTGCGCCGCGGGCGAGCTCGATCCGCAGATCGAGAAAGTGCGCGCCTTCTATCGCGGCAAGCGCAATGTGCTGATCGGGGAGCTGGAGCGCCACTTCGCCGGCCGCGCGCACTGGACGCCGGCGGACGGCGGCCTCTTCACCTTCGTCACCCTCTCCGCGGAGGTCGACACCGCGGCGAAGATCGAGGAGGCGGTGCGGAACGGCGTGGCCTACATCCCCGGCGGCCCGTTCTTCGTGGACGGCAGCGGCCGGAACACCATGCGCCTCACCTTCGCGAAGGAGCCGGACGGGCGGATCCGGGAGGGGATGGCGCGGCTGTCGGAGCTGTTCGGCTGATACTCCGTTACGGAAATTCGAGGCAATTCATGTCGGGCGGCGGCGGAGCGGGAGGCGGTGGGGAAGGCACTACGCGCGATTCCACAGGAGCGGCCTGCGCCGAGGGGAAGACCGAGCCGAACAGATTCGCGACGGCGGCGATGAAGCCCGCGCCGGCAATCGGACGCGGCTGCGCGGGTGCCTGGAGAACGATTTCCAGCCCTCGATCGATATAGCTGGGGGCGAACGCGGGCACCAGGCGAACGTATCGCGATGGCTCCGGCTGGTCGATCTTCTCCAGAACGACTACGTACGTCGTGTCCTGCAGGCTGCCGTCGAGTGCGCGAACCCACTCCGGCGAGAAGGGAGGGAAGCGGAGATCGACGATGCCGTAGTCGACGCTGGTCTCCCGCGGCAGCGACTCGATGATGACGCAGCCGTGCGACGTCAGCTGGGGGATGGCGCTCTTCAGCGCAGCTTTCGTGCCGCGTAAGAAGCGTGCCTGGTACCTCTCGCCCCTCCTGACATTCGCGTGAAGCAGCACTCGCTGCCGCAGCGTGATCCGAAGGCCAGGCAGGTCGGAATACGCCAGCGGTGGTACGGCGATGATCTTTGCTGCCGCCGGCAACGAGGCGAAGACGAGGAAAACGAGGAAGAGACGCGTACGCATCGAACGCTCCTTCAGTTGTGAACCGTTCTGGCGATGTGTTCGGAAAGCACGTCATGCGGCGGGAAAACCTTGATGCTCTCGATATCGTGACGCGAGACCTCCCGCACTATGTCTTCTTCGGGATAGTAAAGAGTCAGCAACTCCGTCGTACCGGCCAGCAGGAGAGCGCGAGACTCCAGCTGTCTCCGCTCGGCCAGCAATGGGGACTCAGGCACCGGCGGCTGCTCGCCCGCAGTTCCGGCCGGCGCTGCAGCCGGAGCGGAACTTTGCTTCGTCTCGTCGTCTGTGAAGTGGATGACGACCTCATTGAACGAGGTCGAGACGACCAGCTTGCCGTATTGATAGGGGAGGGCGAGCAGCACGATGGCAAGGGCGACGACGACGATCGTCCGTGCCGTCAGGAAGGCCAGTGTGGCAAATCGCGTGAGTCCGCGGATGTTTGACGAATCCTGGAGCAAGGTTGCGGCCCAGACCAGCAGACCCAGCGTGATCGCCACGTTGACGAGGAACAGCGACTCGAGGTGATGGCGCGCGGTTGGCTGCCCTTTGCAGAGGTCGGTCAGCCTGGCTTCCGGTCCGGCGTGTGCGCAGATGATCGATTGCCACATTGACCGCGTCCGCCAGTCGAGCAGCGGCGATGCATCGAAGGAGTGCGAGAGATCCGCCCGCTCCACCAGAACATTTTCGATGAGCGCCGTAGGAATGTCGAAGGCGATCGCCTTCACCCCGAGCAGGAGAAGAATGATGAGGAAGCGGACCATCACCCCGCGGAGTGTGAGCGTGCGATCGCGAAAGCGAAGCGCGGCGAGCGCCGTCAGGGTCGCCGCGACCAGGACGATTCCGGTGATCACCGGATGAAGTCCGACGGTCCGGAACAGAAGTGTGATCAGGTCGACAAAAAAACGCGCGCCGACCAGGCCATAGTCCGCCATTGCCACGTTGTAGTGGAGCTCTACGCCGAGCAGCCGATCTCTTGCGGCCTCGACGAGGTAGCCGATCGCAACGAGCGCTGCCGATGCGCCCGCCGACGTCAGGATCCAGGGAGGAATGAGCAATCCCTGCCCTGGAGGAGGGTTCGTCTCTTTCATGACCGTGCGGTGAAATGGAGGGACGCGCTGACGATTTTCCCGGGAACCCAACCCCAACCTAAACCGCCGTCCACACTCCTGGGTAGTCCACCACCCACCCCTCCTCGTTGACGCGCAGATCCGCCGTGAACGCGCCGCCGGCGCTCGTGTAGCGGTAGAGATCAGGCGAGAGCCGGCGGTAGGTCTGCTCCAGCGGCTCCAGCAGCATCGAGGGGAAGCGCAGCCACGCGGCGCGCACCGCGGCCTCTTCGCCGACCGGCAAGCCGAGCCGGCGGATGGGCAGCAGGTTCGTGACGGGGCTGAAGTTCAGGTCGATGTCGATGCAGCCGGCGACCTGGCGCTGCTCTTCACCATTGAGCAGCCAGGGATCGCCCGCAATGATGGAGACGTCCACCGGGCGCGGGCCGATGAAGCCGCGGACGTTCGCCGAAAGCGTGCGCCAGGAGGAGTCGCACACGATCGAGTACGCCAGCGACACCGGCGCCCCTTGGTGAGCGAACACCGAGGCTCCTTCCAGAGAAGTGCCGGAGAGGCGCGAGGCCTCGTGACCGGGGCGATCCACCCATTGCCAAAGAATCATCGGAAATCCGTTATCCTCTCGCCAGCAAATCCCACGGAGGTCCCTCCCCTTGGAAAATTTTCGCGGCGGCTGGATTGAGATCATCGCCGGAGGCATGTTCTCCGGCAAGTCGGAGGAGCTGATTCGCCGCATGCGGCGCGCGGTCATCGCCCGGCAGCGCGTGCAGGTCTTCAAGCCGATCATCGACGACCGCTTCGCCACCGACGAAGTGGTCTCCCGGGACGAGCGGCGCCTCAAGGCCATCAGCGTCGCCACCAGCGCCGAGCTGCGGGCCCGCGTGGAGATCGGCGTGCAGGTCGTCGGCATCGACGAGATCCAGTTCTTCGACGGCGGCGTGGTCGAGGTCTGCATGCAGCTCGCGGACGCCGGCATCCGCGTCATCGCCGCCGGCCTCGATCAGGACTACGTGCGCCGCCCGTTCGGCCCCATGCCCGCCCTGCTGGCCGTGGCGGAGGAAGTCTCCAAGATGCACGCGGTCTGCGTTCGTTGCCGTGGGGCCGCGCATTATTCACAGCGGGTGGCGGGGGGGAATGCGCAGGTGGAAGTGGGCGACTCCTCGTACGAGGCGCGTTGCCGCGGCTGTTACGAGCTCTACACGGCGGAGCCGGAAGAGGAGCCGGCGGTGCAGCTGACCATTCCTCAACCGGTGTCGTGATGTGACATGTTTTGTCACTCGGTGTCAGAAATCCCGTCACAAAGGCTGTTCCCGGCCTGGTCGTTTTTTCTGACAAGTTCCTGAATTCATTGCCCCTTGTGCCTTACGGAGCGGTTGGTATCCGGCTTGCCGTTAACCCCATGTCCGCGGAGGAGGAACAGGTGCGCAGGAGAGAGCAGGGCTTTACGTTGCCTGAGTTGCTCATGGTCGTGGCCATCATCGCCATCCTGGCGGCGATCGCCATTCCGAATCTGCTCTCGGCCTTGAACCGCTCGAAGCAGAAGCGCACCGTGGCGGACATCCGCGCCATCGCCGTCGCCTGGGAGGCGCGGGCCACCGACACCGGCCGGTACAACGCCGCCGGCGTGGCGGACGGCATCTCCGTGCCGATCCCGGTCGACGATCTCAGCAACGTCCTGACCCCCACCTACATCAAGGCGCTGCCGACGAAGGACGGGTGGGGCCGCCAGTACCTCACCTTCACCGACTCTCCCTTCAACGACACCTCCGTCTCGAACCGATACGCCATCGTCTCGGTCGGCCGCGACGGTTTGTTCAACGCCAGCCAGCCCATGGGGCCGTTCACCAATTTCGACTGCGACGTCCTCTATTCGAACGGAACGTTCCTCGCCTATCCGGAAGGGTCGCAGACCGACAAGTAGTCCTCCCGGCCCGCGCCGTGCGAATGGCATACTCGCGCCGCAAATGCGCGCGTCCCGCCTCGGCATCGCACTGCTCCTGCTCCTCCTCGCGCCCGCGCATTGCCGCGATGCCGAAGGAGGCTCGCGCGATCCGATCGACCGGGAGGCGGAGGACGCGCTGGTGCAGTACCTGCGCATCGACACCTCCAATCCGCCCGGCAACGAGACCGCCGGCGCAAGGTTCCTGCAGCAGCTCCTGACCAGGGACGGCATCCCCTCGCAGCTGGTGGGCAGCGATCCGGCGCGGCAATCGCTCTACGCGCGGCTGACCTCCGGCACGAACGAGAAGGCGCTCCTGCTCCTCCACCACATCGACGTGGTGCCGGCCGTGGCCGGGGAGTGGACCAAGCCCCCCTTCGCCGGCCTGCGCGCCGGCGGCTACATCTGGGGCCGCGGCGCGCTGGACATCAAGTCGCTCGGCATCGCGGAGCTGATGGCGTTCGTCAACCTCCGGCGCCGCGGCCTGGCCCTCGAGCGCGACGTCATCTACCTCGCCGTGGCGGACGAGGAGCTCGGCGGCCGGCACGGCATCGGGGAGCTGCTGGCCACGCGGCCGGAGCTCTTCGCGAACGTCGGCTACGTCCTGAACGAAGGGGGCGCGAACGAGACGGTGGTGGACGCCATCACGCAGTGGGGCATCGAGGTGCAGCAGAAGGTGCCGCTCTGGCTGCGGCTGACGGCGACCGGCACGGCGGGCCATGCCGCCGGCGTCCCGGCGGACGGCGGCGCGCCGGCCAAGCTGGTCCGCGCCCTGGCGAACATCGACCGGCTGGAGACGCCGTATCGGCTCACGCCATCCGTCCTGCGCTTCTTCCGCGCGGTCGGCGCGACCAAGAAGGATGACCGCGCCGCGTTGCTGCGCACCATCGCCGAGCCGATCGATACGAGGCAGGTGGACGCCGTCCTCCCGTCCGGCTATCGCGTGCTGCTGCGCGACACCATCGCCATCACCCATCTCCAGGCCGGCCGCTCCATCAACGCCGTGCCGGAGAAGGCGCTGGCGGAGATCGACGTGCGCCTCCTGCCGGAGTCCGATCCCGCGCCGATGCTGCGGCGCATCCGCGAGGCGGCGGGGAAGGACGTGCAGGTGGAGGTGCTGCTGCAGGGCGAGCCGGTGCCGGAGAGCACGCGCGACACCGAGCTCTACCGCCTCCTGGAGCGCGACTTCCGCGCGGAGCATGCGGCGCCCGTGGTGCCGTTCGTCACGGCGGGGACGAGCGACAGCCGCTGGTTCCGCAAGCAGGGCATCGTGGCGTACGGCATCTCGCCGTTCAAGGTGAACTACTACGACGCGGGGACGCCGCACGGCCCGGACGAGCGGATCCGGGCCCGCTTCTTCAGCGACGGGGTGCGGCTGATGCGCAAAATCGTGGCCGACTTCGCGGCGAAGCACTCATGACCCCGCGCGTTGCGATCGCCCTCGTCGCGCTCGTCGCCTGCGCGCTCTTCGCGCTGCCGCTCGCGCGCGGCGAAGTCTTCACCTTCCGCGATCACACCGACTACTTCCAGCCGCTCCGCTTCTTCACCGCGCAACAGCTGCGCGCCGGCCAGCTGCCGCTTTGGAATCCATACAACGCCTCGGGCGAGCCTTGGCTGGCCAATCCGCAGACGGGCGTCTTCTATCCGCCGTCGTGGGTCTTCCTCGCGCTGCCGTTCGCCGCGGCGTACATGCTCTACCTCCTGCTGCACCTCCTCATCCTCGGCGTCACTTCGTTCCGCCTCTTCGCGCGCGATGCGTCGCCCGGCGCCGCCGCCTTCGGCGCCATCGCGCTGATGCTCTGCGGCCCGACCCTGTCGATGCTCGACGTCTCGAACAACCTGGCCAGCTTCGCCTGGATCCCTCTGGTGATCCACGCCGCGCTGGGTCGCCGCCCCATCCTGGGCGGCATCGCGCTGGCCCTGACGTTCCTTGGCGGCGAGCCGTTCTTCGCCGCGCTGGCCGCTTTGCTTTTTCTCCTGCTCGCCGCCCGCCGCTCGCTGCTCGCCGGATGCGTGGCCTTCGGTCTGAGCGCCGTGCAACTGCTCCCCTTCCTGGAGACGCTGCGAGACAGCGACCGCACCGCGGGAGTGACCGGGGTGGTGGCCGAGGCGATGAAGCCGATGGACTGGCTGCGCATCGTGATGCGGCCCGCGCTCGACCCGCGCGGCTTCGACCCGCACCTCTCCCAGCATTACGTGCCGGTGATCTACATCGGGGTGGTGGTCGTGCTGCTCGCGCTAGTGAATGTAGGGCCGGCTCTCAGCCGGCCCGAACCCGGCATACCGGATCTGCCGCGCTCTCGGCCGGCTGAGAGCCGGCCCTACATCGCGCTCCTCCTCCTGGGCGGCGCCGTCCTCCTCTCCGCCATCGCCCTCCCTCTGGTCCGCTACCCCTCGCGCGTGGTGCCGTTCGGCGCGCTGGCTCTCGCCGCCCTCGCCGTGCGAGGGCTCGATCGCATTCCGCGGCGCAAGTGGTGGCTGGACGGGGCGGTCATCGCCGTGGTCGTCGCGGAGCTGGTTCCCGTCTCGCTGCCGCTGCTGCAGACCGAGCCGTTCCCCCCCATCCGCGTGCCGTACGACCGCGCCATCGGGCGCGATGCGAAGATCATCCGGGTGGACCTGCCGCTGGCGCGCCTCAACGACGAGCGGCCGCAGTGGATCACCGGCTATCTCAACCTCTACGAGCGGCGCTTCGATGCGTGGACCGCGGCGCCGGTCACCTCGCAGCGCTACACCAGTCTCTACGCCGCGGCGGACCGCGGCGTGCCGGCCGCGGTGGACCGGATGTCCATCGGTTGGGTGCTCGCGCCGCGCTACCTCACCCGCCTCACGCTCGAGCAGGTCGTCTTCGCCGGACGGGTGCTCGTGCACCGCAACACGGCGGTGCTGCCGATGGCGCGACTCGAGCTCGCGGACGGCCGCATCGTTCCCGCGCGCACGCTCGCCTTCACGCCGGCGGGCGCGGCGATGGAGGTCGATGCGCCCGCTCCCGGCCTGCTCGTGCTCACCCAGCAGGACGCGCCGGGATGGAGCGTGGAGGTGGATGGGAAGCCGGCGCCGAAGCGGCTCTCTCTCGACCTGTTTCGCGCCGTGCAAGTCGGTGACGGACGTCACGTGGTGAGCTGGAAATATCGTCCCCGCTCGCTCTTTTTCGGCGCGCTGATCACCGCCTGCACTTTGGTTGTTCTTCTTGCTTTGTCAAGTCGCGCGCGGGTGAAAAATTTCTTCGCGTCACTCTAAGAAT